>SIBH01000058.1 GCA_009695285.1 Pedosphaera sp. | reverse complement strand
TGTTTCGCACAGATGACGGAGAACCAGAGTGATCCCGATGGTCTGGTGGGTCTGCTTGCTGTTTTGGGCCTGGGTTGTTTCGCCCCGTGGAAGTTCTTTTGTTGGTTGCGCAAAAGTTCTAACATCCCCGACCATTGGGATGATCAAGTCGCGGCAGACATCGCCAAGGACGCCGCCACCTCATTGTGACATCAGTGCCTTGCTCCCCACTCCGCCGCTGTAGATTTTTGCCCTGAATGTGGCGCATCCGTCGGCCAATACACCAACTCGCTGCCTTACCCTTACTTGTTTTCGATTGGTCATGTGCTGCGGATCAGTAATTTTAAAAATTTCAAGCGCTCGCCTTTTTTGGTCACCGGCTTTTGATCTTCGGTCTGGTCGAGTATTTAATTTTTGCGCCGGTTTACTGGTTCATGCTTTTGCGGAACACGCTTCCCAAACATGAACCCGACCCACCTGCGGATCGCCCGCACGGAGAAACTGCGCCTGATGTTCGGTGACAAGTTGTCGTGGTGAGCATGTTTCTGCCCCAAGTTTCAAATCCCGGACACCCGATCGCATTCGTGTGCATTCGTGGTTTCCTCCGCCGGATTCTGGTTTAGCCAGCGTGTCGTCCTGAGGTGACCTGGAGCGCGCCGACCGTGCGTTTGATGACGGCGCGGATTGGCGGCCGGCGCGGGGAAAACATTCCACCCTTCGGCGCGCCGCGCGAATTCAGGGGCCGGTTCGACATGGGGGTGACGGTGAGCAGGTTGTTGAAGTCATGCGCCACGCCGGTGGCGATGGCGTCATTCCGCCGTCTTTACCGTGTAGCCGCCGGACTTCTCGTCTGCCTCCAGCTTCAGCAGTCCGCGCTTCTCCGCCTCTTTCAGCAGGTCGTTGAACGAACGAAATCCGTAGGCGCGTTCGTTGAAGCCGGGATTCCGCCGCTTGATCGCCTGCTTGATCATGGAGCCCCAGATTTGCTCGTCCGCGCCACGTTCGGTGGTGATGGCTTCCAGGGTTTCCACCACGAGGACCATGGCCTTGTCGAGGTCGGGGCCTTTGTCGGCGGGCTTGGCTTCGTCTGCGGCGGCGGGCTTGGCGGTGACCGTGCTCGTCCTGGTGCGCTGGCGCACCTTGGAAGGGTCGGCGCGCACCAGATCGTCGTAATACAGAAATTCGTCGCAGTTGCTGATGAACAGGTCGGCGGTGGAATTCTTGACGCCGGCGCCGATGACGGTCTTGGCGTTCTCGCGCAGCTTGCTGACGAGCGGCGAGAAGTCCGAGTCGCCGCTGATGATGACGAAGGTATCGACGTGGCCCTTGGTGTAGCAGAGGTCCAGCGCGTCCACCACCATGCGGATGTCGGCGGAGTTTTTGCCGGACTGGCGAACGTGGGGGATCTCGATCAATTCGAAGGCGGCCTCGTGCAGGCCGCGCTTGAAGGCCTTGTAGCGGTCGAAATCGCAGTAGGCTTTTTTGACGACGATCTGCCCCTTGAGCAGCAGGCGCTCGAGCACCTTCTGAATGTCGAACATCGGGTAGTGGGCATCGTGGGCGCCAAGGGCGATGTTCTCCAGGTCGAGGAACACCGCCATGGTCGCGTCGGTATCGGGTGCGCTCATATTGGTGTGACTCTACACAAGGCGCCGGCGGCGCGCAGTTGAAATCGTCGGGAAAAATCGCCGCGCACTCGTCGTCCACGCGGCGATTTGAATCTGTCATCCGACAGCCCCATTGTTGCCGATCGCTTCCGTCGGGCAGCCTTGCAAGGCCTCCTCGGCTTTCAGTCGTTCGGCTTCAATCTCCGGTTGGTGAAAAACAATGCTGAAACCGATGTTGTCGTCGCGCCGGAAAACGGTTGGAGCCGTCTCGCGGCACATGTCGCAGTCAATGCACTGGTTGGTGATGTAATAGGCTCCGGGAATATTTTCCAAGAACCTGGAATTTGGGTCAGTCATAGGTTTTCTTTGTTTATTGTCCGCCTTGCGGAACCACTCATTCGCTCACCCAGGCACCGGTGTTTCCTCACGGCGAAACAAGCGCGCGCGAAGCCCAGTATTGGGTAAAATTCATCAAACCGATTACACTGATGCGCATAACGAATGAATACCTTGCCACCGTCTCTTTCGATCTGTACGAATTGAATTTATTTCACCTCGTGGCGGAGACGGGAAGCTTCACCAAGGCCGGGCAGCAGGCGGGGCTGACGCAGAGCGAGATCACGTGCCAGATTCGCGGTATGGAGGACCGGCTGGGGTGGCGTTGTTCGAGCGAACGACGAGGCAGGTCAGCCTCACGCTCGCGGGGCGGCTGCTGCACGAAAAGTCCGGTCCGATTCTGGACGCCACGAGTGAGGTGTTGCGCCATCTCCAGCATGAGTTTCATCTCGTGCCGCGCACGCTTCGCGTCGGCGTGGCGCGCAGCATCGGCCTGGCCTGTCTGCCGGGCTTCTTCTTCGCGTTTCAACGGAAGTTTCTCGACGTGCAGCTTCAAGTCGTCCAGCAGTCGAGTCATGAAATACTGGATGCGGTGGAGGCGAAAGACCTCGACGCCGGTCTGCTCTGCCCGCCGCCACGGTTGGCGCGCGGGCTGCAAATCACCCATCGGTTCAAAGATGAGTTCACGCTGATCGTGCCGCCCCAGTTCCCTCTGCCGGCCAATTTCACTCGTGCCAGTTTCAAGACGCTGAGAAAACTGCTCGAAGGGGAGCGGTGGCTGTTGATCGACCGGGAGTGCAATACGGGAAAGCAAATGTGTCGCTGGATGAACGGGCTGGGGTGGCGCATCGAACCGGCCATGGAATTGGACGGTTTTGACGTGATTGTAAATCTCGTTTCACTGGGAATGGGGGTGAGCCTCGTGCCGCATCGGGTGCTGCCAATTTACGAACAGCGTCGTGTGGTGAAACGAATTCCAACGAGAGATCGTTTTGCAAGGGAGCTGGTCGTCGTGGCTCGGAAGAACCGCTAGCAGCAGGAGCATCTGCGGGATTTGTGGAGAACGTGCTGTTCTGATTCCGGCCTGAAAGACGGATCGCCGCGTGTCAGCCCGCCGCCGCGAGGATCACTTCAATGCCTTTTTTGCGGAGCGCCTTCACCATGGCGGCGGGCGCGCCTTTGTCCGTGACGATGACGTCGATCACGTCGAGGTCGCACAGCTTGGTGATCGATTGGCGGCCGAACTTGCTGGAATCGACACACAGGATCACCTTCCGCGAGGCGTTGAGCATGGCCTGCTGAATGTCAATCAGCAGCCCGTGCGAGTTGCTGATACCGTCCAGCGTGATTCCGCCACAGCTCAGGATCGCGGCGTCGGCGCGAATTTTGGAAAAACCCTCGACGGCCAGGGGGCCGACCAGCACTCCGAGCCGTGGATAAATCACGCCGCCGGAGACGACCACTTCGAGCTTGTTCGTGCCGGCGAGAAGATTCGCCACGGGCAGGGAATTGGTGACCACCTGCGGCGCCTTGGCCTCGAGATAGCGGGCCACATGGTAGCAGGTCGTCCCGGCATCGATGATCACGGTCTGGTTGGGGAGGATAAGCTCGGCGCAGGCGCGGCCAATGGCTTCCTTCTCGGCCAGTTGATGGGTGTCGCGCGCGGAAAAAGTGAACTCGTCGGATTTCGGATTCACCAACCGCGCGCCGCCATGCGTGCGCCGGATGCCACCCTTGGCGTCCATGACATCCAGATCGCGCCGGACGGTGGAAACCGAGGCGTCCACCAGCTCGGAAAGCTCGTCGAGCGAGGCGAACTCCGCCTTCGCCAGGTGCTCTTCGATCCGTTTTTGTCGTTCTTCGGCCTGCATGGTTCTTTCAAGAAAATGATAGGTTCTGGTAGATAATGCAAGAAATAGTTTGACTGGTTTTCAAAAACTGTCGATAACTTCCTTGTCATGTCTGCCGCCATTCAATCGCCGCCGCACCGGGCCGTCATCGAGCACCTGGTCCGGCAGTCCGTTTACTCCCGGCTCGGCCGGGCGCTGCCGCGCACGGCGGCCTCGCCGAATCCGCTGGTCGTGAACGTCAGCGCGCGCCATTGCCACCTGACCCAGGCGGCGGTGGAAGCTCTGTTTGGCCCGGGGCACCAGTTGGGCGTCCACAAGTGGCTTTATCAGGAGGGGCAGTTTGCCGCGAAGGAGTCGGTGACGCTCATCGGGCCGCGCAGCCGCGTGATTTCCAATCTCCGCATCCTCGGGCCGTGCCGCACCTTGAACCAGATCGAGTTGGCCTACACGGATGCGATCGCGCTCGGTTTCGACATTCCGCTGCGCCCGTCCGGCAGCATCCAGGGCACTCCGGGCTGCATGTTGATGGGGCCGAATGGATTTTTTGAAATGGAGCGGGGCGTGATTCGCGCGCTGCGCCACGTCCACTTGGGGCCGCAGGATGCGGATTATTACGGCGTGAAGCACGGCGACGAGATGGGCCTGAAGATCGGCGGGCCGTGCGGGCTGACGCTCGACCGGATGCTGTGCCGCGTGGACAAGAGCTTCAAGCTGGAGGTCCACATTGACACCGACGAGGGCAACGCCTGCAACCTGCAGCCGGACACGTCGTGCGAACTGAGCAAATGATTTCCGAACTGTTTAACCAACCGCAACCCCAACAAATAAAAAACACACATGAGCGAAGCAATTGGCATGATCGAAACGAAGGGCTACACCGGAAGCATCGAAGCCACTGATGCCATGGCCAAGGCCGCCAACATCACCATCACCAAGACCATCACCATCGGCGGCGGTCTCATCACCGTCATCTGCCGAGGTGACGTGGCGAGCGTCAAAGCCGCCGTGGACGCCGGTTCAAAGGCCGCCGGCAAGGTGGGCGAACTCGTGGCCAGCCACGTCATCGCCCGTCCGCATGATGATCTCGGCAAAGTTTTCTTCGGTGAGGCGAATGCCGCCGCCAAGAAATAGTTCTCCAAAATCTCAACCATCAACCCTCAATAACACTATGGCTCAACAAGCAATTGGCATGATCGAATGCAAAGGTCTCTGCGCGCTCTTCGAGGCCGTGGACGCCGCCCTTAAGGCCGCGAACGTCACGTTCACCGGCTGGGAAAAAATCGGCTCCGGCTATGTCACCGCGTTTTTCCGCGGCGACGTCGCAAGCGTGAAGGCCGCCACCGACGCCGGTGCCGCTGCGGCTTCGCAGGTTGGCTCTGTCGTCAGCGTGCAGGTGATTCCGCGTCCGCACGACGGCTTGGCGGTCCTCGGTAAATGGCTGCAGTAACTGATGAACCACGAATGGACACGAATTCAAAAGTGACGTTCGTCCTGTTCCCCATTCGTGTTCATTCGTGTCCATTCGTGGTTAAACCCGGATGAAAATCTTGATCGCCAACCTCGGCTCAACCTCGCTCAAGTGGCGTCTGTTCGACTTCTCGAACAACGCCGAGAAGCTGCTCCACAAGGGCGGCTTCGAGCGCGTGACCGATTATCCCAAGGCGATTGAGGATTGTCTGGCGCAGCTCAAGGAAGCCGGAGCCATCACCGGCGAGCAGGAACTCGCCGCCGTCGGCTTCAAGACCATCATCGCGAAAAACATCACCGGCTGCGTGCGACTCGACGAGAAAGTGCTCGCCGCGATGGAGGCCTGCACCGGCCTCGCGCCCGCACACAATCCGCCCTACATCACTGGCATCCGGCTCTTCGCGAATCGCATGCCCGGCGTGCCGCTCGTCGCGCTTTTTGAAACGGCCTTCTACCAGTTCGCGCCCGAGCCGATGATGCGCTACGCCGTGCCGGAGGCGTGGCATGACCTCGGCGTACGCCGCTGGGGATTTCACGGGGCGAGCCACAAGTTCATCGCCGAACGCTCGGCGCAACTGCTCGGCCGCGGCGATGTCGCGGCCCGTGCTGAAAATCTTTACGTGAACGGTGGTGCCTCGACCGTGAAAAATTCACCATTACGCGTCATCTCCTGCCACCTCGGCGGCAGTTCGAGCATCACGGGAATTCTCAACGGCGTCGCCATCGGCAACAGCCTCGGTATGAGTCCGCAGTCGGGCCTGCCGCACAACAACCGCGTGGGCGATCTCGATGCGGAGGCCCTGCCTTATGTGGTGAAAACGCTCGGCCTCACCCTCGAGGAGGCGCAGCGGCAGCTTTCCAAGGAAGGCGGACTGAAAGGTTTGAGCGGCGGTCTCTCGAACGACATTCGTGACATCCAGGACGCGGCGACCAAGGGCAACGCGAAAGCGCAGCTCGCCCTCGACGTCTTCGTCAGTGAGGCGCGCCGCTGGATTGGCGGCTATTTTTTTCAGATGAACGGCGCGGACGCCATCGTCTTCACCGCCGGCATCGGCGAGAATCGCGCCGAACTTCGTGCGGCGATCTGTGCGAACCTTGACCAGCTCGGCATCGTGCTCGACAGCGCGAAGAACAATTCCACCCACGCCACCGAGGCCGAGATCAGCGCCGCGAACTCGCGCGTGAAGGTGCTGGTGATTCCGACGAACGAAGAGCTGGTCGTTGCGCGCGAAACCAAACGGCTTTTAGAAAACAACTGACTTTCCTCTCAACAAACAACCATCAACGAACAAAAACCTATGGCACAACCAGCAATTGGAATGATTGAAACCCGCGGCCTCGTCGCTCTCGTCGAGGGCACGGACGCGATGCTCAAGGCCGCGAACGTCGAGCTCGCCGGCCCGATGACCCAAGTCGGTAACGCGCTCGTCACCGCCGTCGTGGTCGGCGACATCGCCGCCGTCAAGGCCGCGACTGACGCCGGCGCCCAGGCCATCAAGGCCATCAAGGGCGAAATCGTGAGCGTGCATGTCATCGCCCGCCCGCACAACGACGTGGACGCGGTGCTGCCGAAGAAGAAGTAAAAGCGTGAAACGTGATTCGTGACACGAGCGGGCTGCTCTTCACGATTCACGCACCACGCACCACGAACTATGTTCCTCGCACGCGTAGAAGGCTCGGTCGTCTCGACCAAGAAAGAGGCCAGCATGAACGGCCGCAAGCTGCTCCTGCTCCGCCCGCAATTGGTGGACGATAAAGACCCCACAAAATTCCGCCACGGGCAGAACACCATCGTGGCCGTGGACACCGTGGGCGCTGGCATCAACGAACTCGTCATGTTCTGCCAGGGCAGCAGCGCCCGTCTGGCTGGCGGCATGA
Source organism: Pedosphaera sp. (assembly GCA_009695285.1). Lineage (GTDB taxonomy): Bacteria > Verrucomicrobiota > Verrucomicrobiia > Limisphaerales > SIBH01 > SIBH01. Next base: position 8,370 of record SIBH01000058.1, on the reverse strand, counting down.
AAGACGCGCCGGTCGATGCCGTCGTCATCGGCATCGTGGACACCGTGGATGTGCTGGGAAAACAGATCTATAGCGCCAAGAATTGAGATTCTCCCTGAAACCGTATGAGTGCCATGAACGAAACATTGATCCGCGACGTGGTAGCTGAAGTGCTGGGCCGCCTTGGTGGGGCCGCCCCACCGGCGTTCCCGGCGACCGCGCCCGCAGCGAAGCACGACTGCGGCTGCGGTGGCAATGGCTCGGCCAGCGGACGCCCTGCGTTGCGCGGCAAGTTTGGTGTCTTCGCCGATGCCAACGAAGCCTGCGCCGCCGCGCACGAGTCCTTCCTCCAGCTTCAGAAGGGCGGCATCGCCGCGCGCGTGAAGATCGTCGAGATCGTCAAGGCGATGGCCGAGGTCAATGCCGAAGTGTGGGGCAAGCTCGAACTCGACGAGACGAAGATCGGCCGGCTCGACCACAAGATCGAGAAGCTCAAGATCATCAAGCTCGTCCCCGGCGTGGAGTGGCTCCGGCCGGACGCCCGCAGCGGCGATCACGGCATCACGCTTGAGGAATACACGCCCTTCGGCGTCGTTGGTGCGGTCACGCCGAGCACGCATTCCATTCCGACGTTGAGCGGCAACATCGTGAACATCTGCGCGGCGGGTAACGCCGTGGTGTTCAACCCGCATCCGAGCGCGGCGCGTTGCGCCGCTGTCGCGGTGCGCGCCTACAACGAGGCCATCTTCCGCGAGACCGGCATTGAGAACATCGCCACCATCATCGAGAAGCCCTCGATGGAGAGCTTCGCCGCCATGTGCAAGCACGAGGCTGTGCGCATCCTGCTCGTCACCGGCGGGCCCGGCGTCGTGAAGGCCGCGATGCAGACCGGCAAGCGCGCCATCTGCGCCGGCCCCGGCAACCCGCCCGTTTACGTGGACGACACCGCCTGCATGAAGCGCGCGGCGAAGGCCATCATCCAGGGCGCGAGCTACGACAACAATCTGCTCTGCATCGGTGAGAAGGAAGTCTTCGCGCTGGAAAGCATCGCGGACAAGTTGATGGAGCAGATGGCGCAGAACGGCGCGGTGAAACTCACCAACGCCCAGCTCGACGCGTTGACGAAGGCGGCGTTCACCATCACGCCCGGCCAAGGCGGCGGTTGCAGCCACGCGGCGGTGAACAAGGATTTCATCGGCAAGGATCCCATCGTGCTTGCGAAAGCGGCGGGTCTGAACATTCCGCCCGGCACGCAGCTTCTTTTCGCCGAGACCGGTGCGGATCATCCCTTCGTCGTCGAAGAGCAGATGATGCCCTTTCTGCCCATCACACGCGTGAAGAGTTTGGAGGAAGGCGTGGCCCGCTCGTTGGAAGCCGAGCATGGCTACAAGCACACCAGCATCATTCACTCGCACGACCTGGAAGCGCTAACCCAGATGGGCCGCGCACTGGACACGACGTTGTTCATCAAGAACGGCCCGTGCATGGCAGGTCTCGGCCTCGGCGGCGAAGGCTACCTGAGCTTCAGCATCGCCACGCCGACCGGCGAAGGCGTGAGCAACCCGCGCACGTTCACGCGCGTGCGGCGGTGCGTGATGGTGGATAACCTCCGGATTTATTAACCACGAATGGACAAGAATTCACACGAATACTCACGGAGCGCGGCCGTGGTCGCAGACCCAGCCGCAGCATATGGTCCGTTCGTGTGTGCTGCGACTGGTGCTTCGCACACAGTCGCGCTCCATTCGATTCCGATTCGTGTCCCTTCGTGTCCATTTGTGGTTTCACCCGTATGTTGTTAGCCCGAGTCGAAGGCAATGTGGTCGCCACCCGGAAGCATCCGAGCTTCGAGGGTTGGCGGCTCGTCATCTGCCAGCCGATCGACAACGCGGGCACGCCGGAAGGCGCCCCCCAGATCGCCATTGATGCTCACGGCGCAGGCATGCACCAGCGCGTGGTGATTTCCAGCGATGGCTCCGAGGCTCGCAAAGCGGTGGGCGATCCGAAGAGTCCGGCGCGCTGGCTGGTCGTCGGCATCGTAGATGAACTGGAACCGGGGGTGCCGGTATGAAGCTCGGCGCTGTCATCGGTCGCGTCACTTTGAGCAAGACTCTGCCTGAGCTTATCGGCGCGCGCTGGCTCATCGTTTCGCCATTCACGCGCGAGCATTATCAGAGCGGCACGGAGACGCCAACCGGCCTCAGCAAAGATCCGAGCCTCGTGGTTTATGACGCCCTTGGTGGCGGCGTGGGGCAGACCATCGGCTATATCGAGGGTCGGGAAGCCGCACAACCTTTCGAGAAGTCGCCGCCCATTGACGCGATCAACGCCGCGCTGGTGGACGAGATTTTCTACAACCCAATGAAGTAAGATTTTATGCCTGCTGTCATCACTGCCAAAGAAATCGAAGCCATCATCGCCAAGGGTGGCGATCCAAAAAACTACCCCGCCGACGCCGTGCTCACTCCCTCGGCCAAGGACGCGCTGCGCGATTACGCCAACGCAAGACGCGGTGCCGCCAATGCGGGCACCACGCCATCCGCGCCGGGCAAGCCGCTGAGCTCGAAGTCGTCGAAGGCCGAACTCGAAGTGTATTTTAATTCACCCGCCGCGCACGCGCTCAAGGAGCAGCTCTGCGATATCGGCCGCCGCCTGTGGGGCCGCGCCTACGTGGACGGCAACGGCGGCAACATCGCCATCAAGGTCGGCGAGGACATTGCGCTCTGCACGCCCACGCTGGTCAGCAAGGGCTTCATGAAGCCGGAGGACATGTGCCTCGTGGACTTCGACGGCAACCAGCTTGCCGGCACGAAGAGGCGCACGAGTGAAATCTTGATGCACCTGGAGATCATGAAGCGCCAGCCCAAGGCCATCGCGACGTGCCATTGTCATCCGCCTTACAGCACGGGCTTCGCGGTCGCGGGCCTGGTGCCGCCGACTTGCATGATTCCCGAGTATGAAGTGTTCGCGTCCGTGGCGGTCGCGCCGTATCGCACGCCCGGCACGCCGGAGATGGGCAAGCTCGTCGCCGACCTCGTGGACAAGCACAACACCATCCTGATGGCGAACCACGGCGTGGTGAGCTGGAGCCACAACAACGTCGAGGACGCCTACTTCAAGATGGAGATTCTCGAAGCCTACTGCCGCACGATCCTCGTGACTGCGCAGCTTGGCATCCCGGCCAAGACGATGACCGCGCCGCAGCTCCAGGACTTGCTGAAGATCAAGCAGAGCCTCGGCATCCCCGACCCGCGCCATGGCTTGAAGGAGTGCGAACTCTGCGACAATGCCGAGTGGCGTCCCGGTGTGAGTTGCGCCGTGCCGGCCAGGGAGACGACGACCGTCGGTCTCGATCCCCAGGCGGAGGCGATGGTGAAGGCGATCACGGATCAATTGCTCGCGCAGATGAAGTAAAGTTTGGCCCTTGAAGAAACTGAATCTATGAAAGTCACCATCATCGGCGGCGGCGGACGTGTGGGCTCCTGTGCGGCGTTTGCGCTGCAATGCGGCGGCCTGGTGGCCGAACTGCAAATCGTCGACGCGAACAAGGACATGGCCGAGGGCGAGGCGCTCGATCTGCTGCATGGCAGCGCCTTCGCCGGTGACCAGAAGATTTACGCGGGCGACTACACTCGGGCCGCGGACAGCGACATCTTCCTCATCACCGCTGGCCTGCGCCGCAAGCCCGATGAGTCACGTCTCGACCTCATCAATCGCAACGTCACGCTGTTCGTCGGCATTCTCGACAGCATCAAGGCGGCGGGCTTCAAGAAGGACGCGCACGTCTTCGTGGTGTCGAACCCGGTGGACATTCTCACGCACCTCGCCGTGCAGCGGCTCGGCCTTCCTTGGCCCCAAGTCTATGGACTCGGCACGATGCTCGACACGTCGCGCTTCAGTTCGTTCATCGCGGAGGAACTCAAGCTCGCGCCCACGCAGGTCAAGGCCCTCATCCTTGGCGAGCACGGCGATTCGATGCTCCCCGTCTGGTCGAGCGCCACGGTGAACGGTCTGCCGCTGGCTGGTCTCCCGGAGTGTTCGCCAGGTTTTCAAAACGCCGTTTTCGAGCGGACCAAGGGCAGCGGTGCCGAGGTCATCAAGAGAAAGGGCGGTGCAGGCTGGGCGGTCGGCATTGCCATTCGCGATGTTATTCATGCCGTGCTGCTCAACAAACAATTGCTGCTCCCCGTGTCATCGCTTGTCCAGGGTGCCTACGACATCCGCGACATCTGCCTGAGCGTGCCGAGCGTCGTCGGTCGCGGTGGCGTGTTGAAGCATGTGGAAATTAAACTTTGGCCGAAGGAGCAGATGGCGTTGCAGGCGTCGTCGCGCGCGCTGAAGGACACGCTGGCGAAGGTGAAGGCGTGAAAATGACGAATGACGAATCGGACGTTCGCGCCTGCTCGCGTCTCCAACATCGTCCGGCAGCGTTTCGTCATTCGTAGTTTCTTCCTGATGAAATCCCTCGACGCCAAGCTGGCCAAAATCAAAGCCGACCTCTCCGAGCGGGCGTTCATTCTCGCGGATGCCAAGGACGCTGACATGGCGTTCGGCGTGCGCTCACCGGGACCGCGTCAGTATTTGTCGGGGCGTGGAAAGAGACCGGCGCAGTTCTCGCCGGAGGTTTGGAACCGGGACGAGTTTGGCTACCGCAACCTGCCTGAGTTTCTCGACATTATCCGCGAGGTCACGCATCAGGGAATTGTGGACATCATGCTGATGTCCGCCTACGTGAACGAGCAACTCGCCATCAAAGAAGGACTGTTCAAGAACTCGCACGTCACACCCGCCGCCCGCGCCAACGACACCACGGATGTATGGGCGGCCCGACATGGCGCCTACACGCGCGAGCCGAGCCAGCCCTTTCGCAGCGCGAGCATCGATCACATTCAATGCGGCGAGATCGAATGCGAGCGCGACGGTGGCGAGAACTTTCCTGGAGCCAATCTCGGTCTTTACTCGATCACCTTCGTCAACCAATTGGAACAGGACCGTGAGGCGCTGCTTTGGTACAAGGAATTTCGCGAAGAGGCCGAGCGGAAAAAATTCCGGCACTTCCTTGAAATCTTTGATCCGAACGTCGATTCCGGCATCGCACCGGAGAAACTTGGCGAGTTCATCAACGACAACATTCTTCGTACCCTGGCCGGCGTGCCCGAGTCGGGGCGGCCGGTGTTCCTGAAGATTGTCTATCACGGACCGAAGGCGATGGAGGAGTTGGCGCAGTATGATCCGAATCTCGTGGTCGGCATTCTTGGCGGCAGTGCCGGGACGACGTATGACGCGTTCAAACTCGTCCATGACGCGCAGAAGTACGGCGCGCGCGTGGCGCTCTACGGGCGTAAGATCAACAATGCCGAGCACCAACTTGCGTTCATCGAGATGTTGAGGCTCATCACTGACGGCAAGCTCTCGCCCGAGGAAGCGGTGCGCGCCTACCACGGCGTGCTCCAAGGCAAGGGCATCACGCCCCACCGCGCGCTGGAGAAGGATTTGGAATTGACCGACCAGTCGATGAGCTACGACGGCAGCGCGGCGAGGCGGTCCTCGGTAGAGGTGCGGAACAATCCGCTCTCGAGGCCGGCGGCGGCGACCGCGAAGCCCTCGATACAGCCGAATCACGCGAACGGCTCCCCGGATTTCGAGAGGATGACATCCGAGCAGCGCGCCGAATATCACAGCGCGCGATTGAAGCGGAGATTCGAGTAGGGGAGCGACTGCGTCCCGCGTAGGACGACACAGCCGCGCTCCGGAGTTTTTCGATCCCGCCAGCCCCTCGGATTTTCTCACGTCTGCGTCTGCCTAACGCAAAAAAGCGTCACTCAAGCCCCCGTCCACCGGAAGGATGTGGCCGGTAGTTTTTGTCAGGCGATTGGAGACCAGCAGGAAGAAGCCCTCGGCCTGGTCGGCGGGCGTGATGGGGTTTTTCGTCAGGGTGCGGTCTGCGTAAAATCGCGCGAGCCGCGCGGTGAGTGCGTCGCTCGATTCGCTCTCGGTGTAAGGAATGTTGTATTTCGCGAGGCTGGCGATGACCCGGTCGCGCGGGAACATGGCGCTGCCTTGCACGACGGTTGCGGGCGCGACGCCGTTGACGCGGACGAGCGGCGCGAGTTCCACCGCGAGCTCGCCGACCAGATGGTTCGCGGCGGCCTTCGAGGTGTCGTAGGCGATGGAACCTTTCTTCGCGACGACGGCGTTGGCGCTGGTCGTCAACACCAGGCTGCCGGGCAGGCCTTGTTCGAGCCAGTTCTTCTTCGCCTCATCGGCCACGATATAGGAGCCCATGACGTTGATGGCAAAAGTGAGCGGCCATTTGTCGTCGGGGATGCGGCCGGTCGTGTCCGGCGCGACGAAGATGCCGGCGGTGACGATGATGGAATCAAAGCCGCCGTAGGCGAGCGCCACCTGGTCAAGCATCGTGCGGACGCTGGCGCGCTTGGTGATGTCGCAGGCCAGGCCGAGGGCGACGCCGCAGTTGGAGAGGCCCGTGCCCGCGACGCCGATGCCGGGGCCGTATTGGGCGGTGAGTTCATGGGCGGTGGCCTGCGCGGTCTCCTGCTTGAGGTCCACGCAGACGAGGTGCGCGCTTTCCTTCGCGAGCCGGTGCGTGACTTCCTTGCCGATGCCGCTGCCCGCGCCGATGACGATGATGACCTGCCGCGCGAGTTCTTTTTCGGCGGGCATGCGTTTCAACTTCGCCTCTTCGAGCAGCCAATACTCGATGTCGAACGCCTCCTGCTGCGGGAGCGCGATGTACCGGTCGATGGCCTCGGCGCCGCGCATGACCTCGACGGCACAGTTGTAAAACTCGGCGGTGACGCGCGACTCGGATTTGTCCTTGCCCCACGCGATCATGCCGAGGCCGGGGATGAGCACGACGGTTGGGTTCGGATCGCGCATCGCCGGCGAGTTGGCGTGCTTACACTTCGCGTAATAAGCGGCGTAGTCCTGACGATATTGTTCGAGGCCCGTCGACAACTTCGTCTTGAGCGCAGCGAGGTCTTCGGTCTGCGGATTCCAATCCACGAGGAGCGGCTTGATTTTGGTGCGGAGAAAATGGTCGGGACAACTGGTGCCGAGTTCGGAGAGGCGGGCGGCGTCCTGCGAGTTCACGAAACGCAGAATTTTTTTGTCATCCTGGATGGTGCTGATAAGACGCTTTTGCTGGCTCACCTGGCCGCGCAGCCACGGGAGAATTCCGGCGAAGACTTCGTGGCGCTGCTCCGGCGCGAGCGTCTGGAACTTCGCGCCGCCGAAGGCCGCCGCGTCGCCGCCCTTGGCCTGATATTTCGCCTCGATGTATTGCGCGGCCTGCTCGATACAGTCGAGCGTGTAGAGGTAGCACGCCTGGTCATCATCAGCCCAGGAGATGAAGCCGTGCTGGCCCATCATGATCGACCTGGCTTTCGAATTCTTTTTCACGACGTCCTGCATCGCGAGGCCCAGTTCGAAACCGGGGCGCATCCACGGGACGTAATCCATCTCGTCGCCGAAAATTTCGCGGGTGATTTCGCGGCAGCGCGCGCTGGCGGCGATGGCGATGATCGCGTTCGGGTGCATGTGATCAACGAACTTCGCCGGGATGAAGCTGTGCAGCGGGGTGTCGATGGACGAGGCGCGTGGGTTGAGATTGAAGGTGGTGTGATTGTAGGCAGCGACCATGTCGTCCTCAGCCTGTGATTTCAGGCCTTTGTCAGAACGTGCGTCGTAGGATTTTTGGAGGCCGATGAGCTTCGACTGGTAGAGCGAGGAAAAGTTTTCACGCGCGCTGGTGCGCAGATCGCCGCCTGAACCTTTGACCCAGAGCACCTCGACCGGTTCGCCGGTGAGCGGGTCTTTCTCGGTGATCTTGGAGGAAGTGTTGCCGCCGCCGGTGTTGGTGATGCGCTGGTCGGCGCCGAGCTGGTTCGAGCGATAAACGAGGCGATCCACGCCCTGGAGTTTGGCGGCGGTGGCGTCGTTCCAGAGGTTGCTGACGAAGCGGTGATCTTTTTTGGTCATCGAGTTCAAGGGCAAAGGCTAGGGGCGGGAGGGAAGGGGCGGCAATCCATTTTTGCGCAGGTCGGTGCGGCTAGGTGTCCGCCGGCAGGGCAACGCGCGCGCTTTCTGGACGAGGGTTTTGTGCCGATAACCAGACGGTGATGAAGCATGTCAAAGAATTCGACGGGCTGCGCGGCCTGTTGGCCGCCTAGGTGTTGCTGGCCCATGTTTTTTATCTGAGTCACTTCGAGCAGTTCAGGGTGCGATGCGCGCGGGCATGGCGGTGGACATTTTTCTCATCTTGAGCGGCTTCGTAATTTTCAACCTGCTGGATCGCGGCGAAACTTACGGAGTCTTCATCACGCGCCGGTTCTTCCGGCTCTTTCCGGCCTTTCTCCTGAGCCTCGTCTT
>SIBH01000057.1 GCA_009695285.1 Pedosphaera sp. | reverse complement strand
TGGTGGCGACACCTTTCCCGCCCTTGAATTTGAGCCAGCAGGTGTAGTTGTGGCCGAGGATGGCCGTGATGCCGCCGGCGAGCGAGAGGTTGCGCTGCAGGTCTCCGCTGTGATCTGCGCCGGCGATGCCCGGGTGCATCACCAGATCAACCAGCCAGGTGCAGGCGCAGTAGCCTTTCAAGCCGTCCGCAACGAGGACGAAAATTCCCGCCGGCTTGCCGAGCACGCGAAATACATTGGTCGCGCCGATGTTTCCGCTGCCGGTGGTCCGGATGTCCACGCCGCGGGCGCGCGCGACGAGGTAGCCGGTGGGGATGGAGCCGAGCAGGTAGGCCGCGAGCACCGTGATGATGTAACTGACAATTTCCACGGGCGCGACTTTAGGAGTTCGCCGGCAAAATTCAAAGTTAAACCGCGCGGCGGTTGCCAGTTGCCGTCGCCGCGCGGCGCTGGCAAAGTCTGCGGCGCAACGCGGAACATTGAATCTATGAAAGTAAAAGTCGCCGTCCTCGGCACCGGCTCGCTCGGCAAAGAGCACGCCCGCATCTACGCCGAACTGGCCGCCGCCGGCGTGGTCGAGTTCACCGGCGTCTTCGACGTGGTGGCCGAGACCTCGCGCAAGTTCGCCGAGAAGTTCGGCGTCCGCGCCTTCACCTCCGCCGCGCAGGCCGCCGCCGCCAGCGACGCGCTCAACATCGTCACCCCCACCACCACCCATTACGAGTTGGCCAAAACCCTCCTCGCCCAGGGCCGGCATGTCCTGCTGGAAAAGCCGATGACCGACAACGCCGCGCAGGCCGCCGAGTTGGTGCAACTGGCCCGCGAGCATCGCTGCATCCTCCAGGTCGGCCACGTCGAGCGCTTCAACCCCGTTTTCAAATATCTCGAAACCGTCGCCACCGAACCGCGCTTCATCGAGGCCCACCGACTCTCGCCCTACCCGGCCCGCAGCACCGACATCGGCGTGGTGCTCGACCTGATGATTCACGATCTCGACATCGTGCTCGCGTTCGTGAAATCCCCCGTCACCAGCTTCGATGCCGTCGGCATTCCCGTCCTCAGCCAGTCTGAGGACATCGCCAACGTCCGCCTGCGTTTCGCCAACGGCTGCGTGGCCAACCTCACCGCCAGCCGCGTCAGCCCGGAGCGGATGCGCAAAATCCGCGTCTTCAGCGGCGGCAAGACGACCAGCTACATCTCGCTCGATTACCGCGCGCAGTCCGGCTACATCTACCGCCTGGCCCGCGACCACGAGGCGGAAAGCTCGCTCCTGAAAAAGCTCCTGCTCGCCAAGGATTCCACCATCGTCAGCGAATTTGCCGGCAAACGCATCGTGCGCGAACCGGTGCCCATCGAGAAGCGCGAGCCGCTCAAGCTCGAGCTCGAGCATTTCGTCCGCTGCGTGCGCGAGCACAAGACGCCCATCGTCAGCGGCGAATCGGCCAAGCGCGCCCTCGATCTCGCGTTTGAAATCACCCGGCAGATCGGGCAGGCGCAGAACATGGCATGACACCAACCCGGATCATGTTCATCGCCGGAGAGGCCAGCGGCGACACGCTGGCCGCCGAACTCGTCCAGGCGCTGCGGCCCGCGCTCGCCGCCCGGCAGGCCCGCCCGACGAACGACGCCCAACCGCTGCGTACGAGCCTGGCCCCGGAATTGTTCGGCGCGGGCGGGCCGAACCTGGCGGCGGCGGGCGTGGACCTGGCCTTTGATCTCACCCTCCATTCCGTCATCGGACTGGCGGACGTGCTGAAAAATTATTCCGAATTCAAGCGCCTCTTCGACCAACTCGTCACCCTGGCCGTCGAGCGCCAGCCCGAGGTCATCATTTGCGTCGATTTCTCCGGCTTCAACCGCCGCTTCGCCCGCGCCATCCGGCGGCACGTCCGCGCGCACCCCGGGCCGTTCCACAACTGGAACCCGAAAATCATCCAGTATATCTCGCCGCAGGTCTGGGCCTCGCGCGAGGGACGCGCCCGGCGGATGGAAGGCGACTTCGACCTGCTCCTGAGCATTTTCCCGTTCGAGAAGGACTGGTACGCGGCGCGCGTCCCCGGGCTGCGCGTGGAGTTCATCGGGCATCCGGTCATCGACCGTTACGCCGGCGCGCTGCTCGCCATGCGGAACGGGCAGGCTGATCCCGCCCACCCCACGCTCGTCCTCCTGCCCGGCAGCCGGCGCGCGGAATTGAAGCGGCATCTGCCGGTCATGCTCGCGGCCTGCGCCGCCGTGCAGCAGGCCCGACCGGAGACGCGCGCGCTGATGGTGCTGCCCAACGAGAACCTGGCGCGGACCGCGCGCGAGTTCATCGGCGCGCAGGCCGGTGTGGACACGCAGGTGGGCGGGTTGGCCGAGGCGCTGTCCCACGCGACCACGGCCCTCGCCTCCAGCGGCACCGTCACCATGGAGTGCGCCTGCTTCGGCGTGCCGACCGTGGCCATCTACAAGACCAGTTGGAGCACCTACGAAATCGCGCGGCGCATCATCCGCGTGAAATACGTGGCCATGCCCAACCTGCTGGCCGGCGAGGAGATTTTCCCCGAGTTCATCCAGGCCGCCGCCACGCCGGAGAACCTCGCCCGCGCCACGCTGGCACTGCTGAACGACGCGCCGCGCCGCGCCGCGATCAAGGGCCGCCTCGCCGAAATCATTGCCACCCTCGGCGACCCCGGCGCCAACGCCCGCGCCGCCCGCGCCGTGATGGAACTGCTGAAGTAAAACGGACAGGGCAACCACGAAGGCGCCCCGCGCCCGACCGGGCGCAAATTGAACTTTGAACCTGGCCCGCCGCCGGGCATGATCCGCGCATGGCCAACCTAGTTGCCTCGATCAAAAAATTCTCCGCCTCGCTCAAGGCCGCGTTTCTGGAAACCGGCCTCGAGCACGATGAAAGAGCGCTGACTCCGGTGCAAAAATTTGTCCGCTTCTGGACGCTCGTCACCCGCGACTTCCTCCGCAACCGCTGCCCCGTCCGCGCCACCGCCCTCGCCTACACCACGCTCCTGGCCTTGATCCCGTTGATCGCCGTGGCGGTCAGCGTCTCGACCAGCGTGCTGAAAACCAAGGACGGCAAACCGATCGAGGAGATGATCGAGAAGCTGGTCGAGACCGTCGCCCCGCAGCTTGATCTCGTGCCCAAGGCCGGCACGGAGCAGTCCGGCCGCCAGCAGGTCGTGAAGAGCATCCGGCAGTTCATCGACAAAATCAGCGGCGGCACGCTCGGCACCACCGGCATGGTCGGGCTGGTCTTCGTCGCCATCATGATGTTCATCACCATCGAGTCCACCTTCAACGACATCTGGGGCGTGACCCGCGGGCGCACCTGGGCCGCCCGCATCATCCAATACTGGGCCACCGTCACCCTCGGCCCGCTCATCCCGCTGCTGGCGCTCGCCCTCAACACCGGCACCCAGGTCCAGGCCGCCCAGCAATGGCTCGCCCGCATGCCCGTGGCCGGCACGGTGCTGGTCGCGGCCGGGCCGTTCATCGTCCTCAGCCTGGCCTTCGCCTTCTTTTACCAGCTCATGCCGAACACCCGCGTGCGCTGGCAGGCCGCGCTGGCCGGCGGCATCATCGGCGGCAGCCTCTGGCAGTTGAACAGCCTCTTCAGCGTCCTCTACGTTTCGCACGTCGTCTCGCTGACCAATCTGTACGGGCCGTTGAGCCTGGTGCCGGTCTTTCTCATCGGCCTCTATTTTTCATGGCTGATCCTGCTCTTCGGCGCCCAGGTCGCCTACACCTTCCAAAACCGCGCCGTCTATTTCCAGGAGCGCCAGGCCGACAGCGTCAACCAACTCGGCCGGGAATTCATCGCCCTGCGCGTGATGACGCTCGTCGGCCGGCATTTTCAACACGGGGAAAAACCGCCCACCGGCCTCCAGATCAGCCTCGCCCTCGGCGTGCCGACGCGGCTCACCGGGCAGATTTTGCAGACGCTCATGAAGGCCGGACTGCTCGTGCAGATCACCGGCGTCGAGCACGTCTACGCGCCGGGCCGCCCGCTCGAAGCCATCACCTGCCATGACATCCTCCGCGCGCTCCGCACCGGCCAGGGCCGCGAACTCGACACCCACGACGACCCCGGCCGCGCCGTCATCCGCGAGGAGTTTACAAAAATTCAGCACGCCGAGCAGGCCGCCGCCGCCGGGACCCTCGCCGCGCTGGTCCAACAATCCGAGCCGCCCGCGCGTCCCTGAATTTTTCCGCCGGCCGGCGCCGCACCCCTGCCGGCACGCCGTCCAATGCACCCATTGAATTTCGCCCGGCCCGGCTCTGTCCAAATGCGCACATGAATTGTGACCGCCAGCGCCAGACCGCCCGCAGACCGGGCCGCACCTCCCGTGGATTGATTTTGCCGCTCGACGCCCTGATTCCAACCCTGTAAAAATAAAAAAATGTATTATCCAACAATACCTTCGGCCCTTAAAATCGGTGGTTCGGCGCGCGCCGTGCCCGTCTTCAACTCCGCCCTGCTCCTGAGCCTGCTCTTGGCGCTGCCCGCGGCGGCGGCGGTCAAAAAAAGCTCCTATCACCAGGAAGACTTTCCGTTCCAGGGCTGCGCCATCACCGCCAAGTTCCCCACGAAGAACATCGCCATGAAAGGCCTCGCCATCCGCGTGGGCAACGACGCGAATGTTCTCTTCGACACCGACCTGCTCCGCATGGGCGCGGGCTGGACCGGCGGTTATCTCACCGACCAGGGCGTCGCCTTCAGCGGCAGCCACGGCGGTCATCCGCACATTGTCGGCGAGCAGAAGTTCGGCATGAAGCAGATGCCCGGCTGGGCGGATGCGAACGGCGAATTCAAGGATTCGCGCAAGGAACCGTTCGGCCCGCTGCCGGAAAGCTGGTGCCGCTATGACGGCCTCTACGTGAACGGCATGAACGTCGTCCTCGCCTACACGGTGCTCGAAACGAAAATTCACGAGCAGCCCGGCAGCACGGCGGCGGACGGCCAGGTGGCGTTCACCCGCACCTTCCAAACCGAGAAAGCCCAGGCGGACCTGGCGACCATTCTCGCCGAAGTCGATGGCGCCACGGCCAAGACGGACGGCAACACCATCACCCTCAGCGCCGGCACCAACGTCACCGCCATCGCCCTCGGCAACGCGCCCAAGGGCGTGACCCTCGCCGTGGTCGACACGGCCCGCGTCCTCCTCAAGATCGCCAAAGGCACGCCCGCCGCGACCTTCAAGGTGACCATCTGGAAAGGCGAAGCGGAGAACCTCGCCAAATTCGCCGGCCTGCTCGGCGGCAAACCCGAACTCGTCGCCTACGCCAAGGGCGGCCCGCGCATCTGGACGCAGACCGTCCAGACCAACGGCGTGCTCAACACCAGCAAGACCCCGGACGGCGCCTACGTCACCGACGCCATCACCTGTCCCGTGCCCAACCCCTGGAACCGCCGCGTGCGTTTCGCCGGCGTGGACTTTTTCGCCGACGGCCAGCGCGCCGCGCTCTGCACGCATGATGGCGACATCTGGATCGTCTCCGGCATCAATGACACGCTGGAGAAGCTGACCTGGACCCGCTTCGCCTCCGGACAGTTCGAGTCGCTCGGCCTGGTCATCGTGGACGACGTAATCTACACCAGCGGCCGGGACGGCATCACCCGCTATCACGACTTCAACAAGGACGGGGAGGCCGACCACTACGAGAACTTCAACAACGCGGTCATGTCCACTGTGGGCTTCCACGAATTTGTCTTCGACCTCCAGACAGACGCGGCCGGCAACTTCTATTACGCCAAGGCCAACCCGGTCAAAGGTGGCGGACGCGGTTTCGGCGGCGGCGGCGGCAACGGCGAAGTCTGCGCTCATTCCGGCTGCATTTTCAAAGTCAGCAAGGACGGCAAGAAATTTGAAATCTACGCCCGCGGCGTCCGCGCCCCGAACGGCATCGGCGTCAGCGAAGAAGGTCAGGTGACCACCAGTGACAACGAAGGCAGCTGGGTTCCCGCCACGCCGGTCAACTGGATCAAGCCCGGCGGCTTTCACGGTGTCGTCAATTCGCAGATTTCCAAGGAAGTGGCCGACACGTTCATCCCGCCGCTCACCTGGCTTTCGCACAATGATTACGACAACTCCGGCGGCGGCCAGATCTGGGTGACGAGCGACAAATGGGGACCGTTCAAGGGCGAGCTGCTCCACGAGTCCTACGGCAAATCCAGCCTCTTCCTCGTGCTCAAGGAAAAAGCCTCCAACGGCCTGATGCAGGGCGGCGTCGTGCGTTTCCCGCTCAAGTTCACCTCCTCGGTGATGCGCGCCAAATTCAACAAGAAGGACGGTCAACTCTACATTGCCGGCCTCAGCGAATGGCAGAGCAACGCTGCGAAAATCACCGGCTTCGACCGCGTGCGCCACACCGGCAAGCCGGTCTATTCCGTGAGCGGCATGAAGGTGCTCAAGGATGGACTGCAGCTCACCTTCACCCAGCCCCTCGCCACTGACTCCGCCGCGGATCTTCAGAATTTCAGCGGCAAACGGTGGAACTACAAACGCACGGAGAATTACGGTTCGCCTGAAATGTCCGTGGCCAATCCGGACAAGAGTGGGCGTGACCCGATCACCATCTCCGCCACCAAGCTCTCCGCCGATGGCAAAACGCTCACCGTCACCATCGAGGACTTCAAGCCGGTCATGCAGCAGACCATCAAGTTTAACATTAAGGCGAAGGACGGCACGCCCGTCTCGCAGGAGATTCAACACACGATCCACGCGCTGCCCTGACGCGTGGCTGACAATGCAGCGGAATCGAACGGGGGCGGCGGCACCGCCCCCGTTTTCACAATGGCCATGAAAATCAAACTGCACTGGACGCTGGCGCTGGCTGCGGTGCTTTCTATTTCCCAAGACGTCCCCGCCGCGGACGTCAAGCCGGAGCCGGGGCTGACGGTGACGTTCACCGCCGCCGACGGCAAGACCACGGACACCACCGTTGCGCCGCAAGTCGCGCTCTTCGTCGCCGCCGGCCAGGCGCCCACGCCATTTTTGCCAGGCGGAAAGTTCACTGCCGTTTACGAAGGCACGATCAACGCCGATCTGCGGGGATCATTTCTTTTCCAGGCCGAAGTGAGCGGCGCGTTGAAATTAGAAATCAACGGCGCAGTTGCGCTCGAGGCCGCCGGCATCGGCGAGGCCTCTCCTTTCAGCAAGCTGGTCTCGCTCAACAAGGGCGTCAACGCGCTCAAAGCCACCTTCACCAGTCCCGCCAAAGGCGACGCCTTCGCGCGGCTACTCTGGACCGAGAAGGGCTTCAACCCCGGCCCGATCCAGCAGACATTGCTGGCCCACGCCGGTTCGCCCGCGCTCGAAAAAGGAACGCAGCTCCGGCTCGGTCGCGAACTGCTGGTCGAGCATCGCTGCGCCAACTGTCATCTGGAGAAATTCGCCGCCGACGCCATGCCGGAATTGAAAATGGATGCGCCGAGTTTCGAGGGCATTGGCGCACGACGCAATTACGACTGGATGGCCCGCTGGATTCTTGACCCAAAATCGCTCCGCCCCGCCGCCCACATGCCAAAACTCCTGCGCGGCGACAACGCGAAGGCCGACGCCGAGGCCATCGCCGCCTATCTTGCCGCGCAGAAGGCTGGCGGCGCGGTCACGCCCACGCCGGCGGTGCTGCAGGAAAAACCCATTGGTGAAAACGCCGAGCCGGCCAACGCTACGCCGGACGAGA
The DNA here is from genome assembly GCA_009695285.1 of Pedosphaera sp. Lineage (GTDB taxonomy): Bacteria > Verrucomicrobiota > Verrucomicrobiia > Limisphaerales > SIBH01 > SIBH01. The sequence continues at coordinate 7,938 of SIBH01000057.1, read as the reverse complement.
AGAAAAATTTGTTCGAGAAGCTCCATTGCGCAGCCTGTCACAACGCGCCCGGCACCAAGGAGCCTGATGCCAGGAAACTTTCCTTCACCCACGTCGCGGAAAAATTCGCCCCGGGCAAGCTTCTGGAATTTTTGCAGAAGCCCGAGGCCCACTACGCCTGGATCCGGATGCCGAATTTCAAACTCAGTGCCGCCGAGGCCAGGGAACTGGCGGATTATCTGCTGGCCGCCGTGACGAAGCCGAAGGACGTCGTTCCGCCGGCTGACAAGGCCACGCTTGATCGCGGCGAGAAGTTGGTCCAGACGAGCGGTTGCCTGAACTGTCACGGTGGCCTGAAGCTGGAAAATAAATTTCAGGCTCCTGGGCTGGAGGCGCTCTTCACCCGTCATCTCAAAGATCGCGCCCGCCCCCTGGAAGGCGACTGCCTCGGAAAAACTCCCGTGGCGGGCTACGGTTTCTCCGCCCCGGAGACGGCGGCCTTGGATGCTTTCACCGTGGAGGGGGCCTCCGCGCTTTCCCGCCATGTTCCGATGGAGTTCGCTGCGCGCCAGACGGCGATGTTGAACTGCACGCAGTGCCACGGACAGATCGAGAATTTTCCGCCGCTGGAAATTCTCGGCGGCAAGCTCAAGCCGGAATGGGCCGGCGCGTTCATCAGCGGCGAGGTGCCGCGCAAGATGCGCAACGATTTTCATCCCAAGGGCGAGCCATGGCTGTTCGCAAGGATGCCGTCCTTCACGGCACGTGGCCATCTGCTGGCCGCCGGCCTGGCCGCGCAGCACGGTTTCCCGCCGGTCACGCCTGCCGAGGGTCCGGTGGACGAGACGCTGGCCAAGGCCGGCCACAAGCTGACCGGAAAGGACGGCGGCCTTTCCTGCATCTCCTGCCACGGCATCAACGCGCAGCCGGCGGCGGAAGTCTTCGAGAGCGAAGGGATCAATCTCGGCCACACGGCGGCGCGTATGCAGCGCTCCTATTTTTTCCGCTGGATGCGCCTCCCGGCCAGCATCGACTCCCAGACCAAGATGCCGGCCTTCTGGGATGACAGCGGCAAAAGCCCGCTCACGGAAATTCTGGGCGGCGATTCCGAGAAACAAATAAATGCCGTCTGGCACTACATCCGGCTGGGCGAAAAAATGCCCAAGCCGGTGGTGCCTGAATAATCCCGCCCAAGTCCTGTCGAACCCACCACGCAACCCAAACCATCAACACTATGAAACTCACCTCGCTCCTGGCCGCCGCCACTCTCTCGCTCGGCACCCTCACCCTCGCCGCCGCCGATCCCGAACCCGGCTTCAAGTCGCTCTTCGACGGCCAGACCTTTGCCGGCTGGAAAATGGCCGACGAAAACACCAACACTTGGAAGATCGAGGACGGCGCCTTCATCGCCCACGGCGAGCGCTGCCATCTGTTTTACGTGGGCGACGACCAGCCGTTTGTTAATTTTGAATTGAAGGTGGACGTGATGACCAAGCCCGGCGCCAACGGCGGGATTTATTTTCACACCAAATACCAGGCGACGAGCTGGCCGAAGCATGGCTTTGAAACGCAGGTCAACAACAGCGGCGGCGACTGGCGCCGGACCGCGAGCCTCTACGCCGTCAAGGACAACAAGGAGAAGGTGGCCGAGGACGGCAAATGGTGGACCCAGCACATCATCGTGCAGGGCAAGCGCGTCATCGTGAAAGTGGACGGCAAGGTCGTGACCGACTACACCGAGCCGGAAGGCACGCAGGCGGGCAAGGATTTCACGCGCGTTTTCGACAAGGGCACCTTCGCGTTTCAGGCGCACGATCCGAAGAGCATCGTCCACTACAAAAACGTCCGGGTGAAACGGCTCGACTAATCACCGGTGCCACGGCGGCGGCCCGTCAACGCTGCGACAACCACCCCTATGAAAAAACTCCTCTGCCTCGCGCTCGTTATCACCGCCGCCGGCCTCGCCGCGCGCGCGTCCGCCGCCGAACCCAACACCCTTACGCCCGAAGAAAAAGCCGCCGGCTGGAAGCTCCTCTTCGACGGCCAATCGCTCAAAGGCTGGCGCGGCTACAAGAAAACCACGCCGCCCGGCCCCGGCTGGAAAGTCGAGGACGGCCTGCTCAAGAAAGTCGCGAAGGTGTCTGGCGGAGACATCATCACCGAGGAGAAGTTTGATAATTTCGAACTCACCTGGGAATGGCGCGTCGCTATTGCGGGCAACAATGGCGTGAAATATCTCGTCACCGAGCTGCGTCCCGGCGCCCCGGGCCACGAGTACCAGATGCTCGATGACACGGGCCATCCCGACGGCAAGATCGGCCCCAAACGCCAGACCGCCTCTTTCTATGATGTGCTGCCGCCCGCCGCGGACAAGAAGTTGAACCCGCCGGGCGAATGGAATTCCTCCCGCATCCTCGTCCAGGGAAATCACATTGAGCACTGGCTCAACGGCGCGAAAGTTCTCGCCTACGATCTGGGCAGCGACGAGGTGAAGGCCGCGCTGGCGGCCAGCAAATTCAAGAACGCGCCCGCCTTCGGCGACAAGATCAAGGGGCACATCATGCTCACGGACCACAGCGACGAGGCGTGGTTCCGGAACATGAAGATTCGCGAGTTGCCGGCGAAGTGAACGATTTCGTGGCGGGTGCATGAAGCCATGCAAGCGTTGCCGCCTGATTACGCGATGATTTCAGAAATGGGTCTGCCGTGGTCTATTTCGAGGCGTTTGCGGCCGGGGATTTCGAGCTTGCGCGAGTCGAGGCCGAGTTGGTGCAGGATCGTTGCGTGGATGTCGGTGACGTAATGACGGTTCTCCACGGCGTGGAATCCGATTTCGTCCGTTGCCCCATGGACGACGCCCCCTTTGATCCCGCCGCCCGCCATCCACACGCTGAAGCCGTAGATGTGATGGTCGCGTCCATCGGCGCCTTGCGAGCCGGGCGTGCGGCCGAATTCGGTGCCGAAGACGACGAGCGTTTCGTCCAGAAGGCCGCGGCGTCCGAGGTCTTCGAGCAATGCGCCGATCGGCTGGTCCACGGCGCGCGCCAGCTTGGCGTGGTTACCCTTCAATCCGCTGTGCGCATCCCACGCGCCTGCACCGCCGCCACCGTGCTGGATTTGAATGAAGCGCACGCCCCGTTCCACGAGCCTGCGCGCCGCGAGGAGTTGCGAGCCGAATTCACGGCAATGCGCGAGATCGAGTCCGTAGAGCGCCTTTGTCTCGGCGGTCTCTTTCGAAAAATCCAGCACCTCGGGAACGGATCGCTGCATCCGGTAGGCGAGTTCGTAGGATGAAATGCGAGCGGCGAGCGCGGGGTCGTTCGGATACTCCACTCCGCGCAATTGATTCAGTTCACGAACGAGCTTCATTCCGATGTCCCGGGCGGCTGCGTCAACGGGGCGCGCGGGCTTGCCAAAATCAAGCGGGTTGGCCGGGTCAATGCGCAGCGGCACGGCGTCGTGCGCTGGACCAAGGTAGTGGCCGTCCTTCTTGTTCCAGTATTCCCGCGTGCCGATGGAGATGAACTGGGGGAGGTTGTCGTTGAGGCTGCCGAGACCATAGTGGGCCCACGCCCCGAGCGTCGGAAACTCGCCATCGAGCATGTTGCGCCCCGTGTGAAACTGCGCCTGCGCTCCGTGGTTGCTGTCCGTCGTGTACATCGACCGAACGATGGCGATGCGGTCCACATTGCGCGCGATGTGCGGGAACCAGTCGCTGATCTCGATCCCGCTCTGTCCGTGTTTGGCGAAGCCAACTTGCAAAGGATACAGTTTGTTGCGCTGGTTTCCGTTTGCGTCCGGCACGAGGAGGCGCTCAAGCGCGAGCTTCGCCGGATCCTGCACCCCGGCGAACGGAGTCTCGGCGATCGTCTTGCCGCCGTACTTGGTGAGCATCGGCTTCGGGTCGAAGCTCTCCATGTGGCTCACGCCACCATTCATGAAGAGCCAAATCACGCTCTTCGCTTTCGGCGGGAAATGCGGAATGCCATTCGACGGCGCCCAGCCCGGCGTGCTTGCGGCGCTGTCACGGTGGAGCATCGCACCCAGCGCGAGCCCCGTGAAGCCCATGCCGACATCGGCCAGGAATGTGCGGCGGGTGGAAAGTCTTCGGTTCATGGGTCAGCGCAATGTAACGAAGTCGTTGTGATTGAGCAACGCGCCAACAAGCTGCGCGCGTGCGGCGGAGGCCGAACCGCCGGGAACCTTGCGCCAGGCGTCGAGTGCCCGGGCACTTGCCGCGATTTCGGCATCGCTGGCGGCGATGCCGGGAATCAGCAACCATGCGCCGTGGATGAATCCGCTTTCGTCGGGGGCCACCTCCGAGATCCGTGCGGCAATCTTTACCGCCGCGTCCTGAACGAGGGCGCTGTTCGAGAGGGCGAGCGCCTGTTGCGGGACGATGCTTTGGTCGCGGCGATAGCATTCCTTGACGGCGGCCTCGTCGAACGCGGTGAGGAAGCGGTTTCGTTCGTTGTTCGAGTGGAAAAAATAAAGGCTCCGGCGTTTGGAATTATCCTGCTCCGAAGGCGGGACCGATGGCCCCCCGAGCGTCACGTCGAGTTCACCCGAAAGCGCGAGCATGGAATCGCGCACCACCTGAGCCTCAAGCCGCACGGGCGTGCGCCGCCAAAAATGAGTGTTGTCCGGATCCTTCGCGCTGTTTGCCCCGGCCCCGGTCAGCGAAGACGACATGCGATAGGCGGCGGAGGTGACGATAAGGCGATGCAGGTGCCGCATGCTCCATCCGCTTTCGACCAGTTCGGACGCCAGCCAGTCCAGCAGCTCGGGATGGGTGGGTGATGCTCCTTTGCGTCCGAAATCGAACACGGTGCCGACCAGCGGCGTGCCCATGTGCCGCAGCCAGATGTGGTTTGCCGCGACCCGCGCGGTCAGCGGATTGCGCGCGTCGGCGATCCATTCCGCGAGCGCCTTGCGCCGGCCGGTGCTCGTCTGCGGAAATGGCACGGGAGGATCGTCCTTGCCGGAATCGCGGAACCGTGTCGGCGTCCATTTCGCGCCGATGAGGCGGGCGTAGGTCGCATCGGGCTTGAGCGGAGCTTCGACGGCTTTTTCCGCATTGACGAGATTACCGCGTGCCGTGGTGAGTTCCTTTTCCACACCCGCCTTCTTGGTCGCCGCCGCGCGCAACAGCCGGGATTCCGCATCCGCGACGGCATGACGTGCCTTGGCAGCGGCAACGCGCAGTTCCGCGCGAACGGCTGCCTCGCGTTTGGCGGGTTCGTCGCCAGCCTTGGTCCGCGCGGCGATCATTGCCTCGGACCGTTTCGTGACGCTCTCCAACTCGGCTTTCGCGAGCAAGACAGCCTGTTCCGCGACGGCCTGCGCCGCCTTTGCCTCGGCCAGCGTGGATTCTGGCGTGGCAGGCAGCGTTGCCGCCTTCGCCGAGGGCTCGCGAAGTTTCGCGGTCACATTCAGGGGAGCGACGGTGATCTCATGGAACGTGGCGAGCGCGTCGAAGGTGGTGAACTGCAAAGCGCCGTCGCGCCGCGCGAGTGGAGAACGCCAGGCCAGCACGGGTTCACCATTGAGTTCGACATTAACGAGCGTGTCGCGCGCCCGGACGCGAAGCGTGTATTCGCGATCGAGCGTGATCGGACGCGTGACCATTCCGTCCGCCGGGTAATGCGCCTGCGCGCCGCGGCTGTATGCCGCCTGCACTTTCGGGCCCGGCGCGTGGCCGCTGACATAGACGAGTATCTCGCTGTCTCCAGCGGTTCCGGCCTGTGACGGATCAAGGGTGGTCGCGTCGAACGTGATGCCAACGCTGCGATACAAACTGCCGCCCCGGAGGGTGAAACGCATGGTCGCGTCGAAGTCGCGCGGCGCCGGATCGATCAATCGCAACACCGAGCGGGTCTGACCATCCTTCTTTTGTTCAAGCCGCCCGGCCTGCTGAGACCATTCGCCACCAAAGAGCTTCCAGTGCGTCGGATCCAGACCGGCAAACTGCGTGGAGATGACCGGCTTCGGCGGAACGTCCACCGCCGGCGTCACGCCTTCTGTTTTCGTCCCGCGCTTCGCCACTGCCTCAACCTCCGTTTTTGCACGGGCAAGCGCCTCCTCGGCTGCAACCACCTTCTTCCGCGCTGGGGCAATGTGTGCGTCACTCACCCACGGTTGCAGTTCGGGCTGCCATGCTTCCGGCGGTAGCGTGACCGGACGCACATCCAGTTGCTTGAATGCAAAAATCGCCGGAATGCCGGGAGCGATGGGCTTGGATTTGTCCGGCTTGCTCTCGTCACCGCGGATGTAGCGATACGTCGGCGCATCCGTCAGTCCGTCAAACACGCGCGGAATGCCGTCGCGATCGACGTCGGTCGCACCGGGGACCACGTCCAACCGCACATGGTATGGCTCGAAGAATGCGCGCATCCCGTAGTAGTCGGTCTGCGCAATCGGGTCGTATTTGTGGTCGTGGCACTTTGAGCAATTCATCGTCAGCGCGAGGAAAGCCTTGTTCACATGCTCGACCGTTTCCTCCATCCACGGGTTGCGGTTGAAGATGAAATAGTTTCGCGCAAGGAAGCCCGTGGCACGGAGCTTTCGCTGGTCGGAGGGATACAACTCGTCCGCCGCAAGCATCTGCCTCACCATTTCATCGTACGGTGTATCGGCATTCAGCGATTCGACGATCCAGTCGCGCCAGTGCCACATGTGCTTCTGACTGTTGCGAAGCTGGTCACCGAGGCCCCACCAGTCGCTGTAGCGCCAGACATCCATCCAATGCCGTGCCCAACGCTCGCCGTGTCGCGGGTCGCTGAGCAACCGCTCGACGGCAGCTTCATACCACGCGCCACCGGTCTCTTTTTCCACTGCGGCAATCTCGGCGCCCGTCGGCGGAATCCCGATCAGGTCGAGGTAAAGGCGGCGCAACAACACCTCGCGCGGCGCTTGCCTTTGCGGCGTGAGACCGTGCGCCGCGTGTTGTTTGGAAATGAACGAGTCGATCGGATTGCGAACCCACTTCGCGTTCGCGACGGCGGGAACCGGCGGTTTCACCCACGAACGAAAAGCCCAATGCTCACGCGGGTCCTGCTCGGGCTTTTCGTCCGGTGGAGCCGGCGCGCCGGCGGCAATCCACTCACGAAGGACCGAAACTTGCGCCTGATTGAACGGTTCACCTTCATGCAGCGGCGGCATCCGCTCGTCGAGATCGGTGGCAGTGACCTTCTTGATGAGCATACTCGCGTCCGCCGCGCCACGCTTCAGCGCCGGGCCGGATTCGCCACCCTTGAGCATCGCCGCGACCGTGTCGAGCCGCAGGGTCGCCTTCTGTTTCAAGGCGCCGTGACATGTGTAGCAGCGTTCCTGCAAGAGCGGCTTGACGCTTTTCAGATAGTCCACCTCCCCCCGGGCAACGACCGGCAGTGCAAGGAGGCACATCAGCTGAAGGGCTCGCTTCATCCCGGATCATCTGTAGGAAATTGCTTTCTGGACGCTGCGCGGTTCAACGGCAACGCGAACCCGCTCCATTCCCAGCCCGCGTGGTGTTCAAACCACCCGATCAACCCGACGAGATCGAGGTCTTCGAGCAGCACGACCCAGTCCGGCTGGCGACGAACTGTTATGAGCGGGTGCATGGGTCCGAGGGTGACACCAATCAACGAAACTACAAGGACGGACACGTCGCAAAATTGGCGAGGCCGCAGGCCAGCATGCCGCGGATGCGCTGCCATCACTCGAGGTTATCGGGGTAATCGGAGTGTTTTGAATTGACCGCCGTGAGCCTGCCAGGAGGGGCAGTCCGGTGTTTTTACACCGTTTGTTCGGCGCACCTGAACGTGTTCTCATCCGCACGCCAACCCGGCGCTTCACCAGACCTGCACCGAGTCCGCCGCGAACACCTTGTCGAGCAGCGCCTGGTAGTCCGGCTCCGGCTGCGTCAGGTCGAAAATTTCCACGTTGGCATCCGGCACCTGGCACTGCGCTCATCGCCAC
>SIBH01000056.1 GCA_009695285.1 Pedosphaera sp. | reverse complement strand
AAGGATGAACTAAAAATTCCCGACTCGGATGCGGCCGGTGCCGGCCATGGCAGCACTCTGGAACCCGATGTTCTCCGCAAGCAGATGGCCAACCTGATTGAGGGCAAGGCGCAGTTCGAGAAGATCAACACCGTCTATACCAAGCTCAAAAGCATGAGCCGGGCGGACCTTAAAAAAGCCCTTCCCGTCGCCTGGCCGGACGCCGCCCTCAGCGAACTGCTCCAACATGAAAAGGCGGCCCAGCAGAAACTCACCGACCTAGCGGTGAGTTTTGCGCCCGAACATCCGGAGGTCAAGCGGGTCAGTGGCGTGCTGCAAACCGTCGCCAAGCAGATCGACGAAACCATCGATGGCATTTTGCTCGGCGTGGAGACGCGCGTGGTCTCTCAAAAAGCCGAACTGGACACCATCCAAAAAGCGGTGGATGACGCCAAGGAACTGGACATCCGGAAATCCATCGAGCGCCGCCCCTACTTTCTGGCCAAGCGCGATCTCGAGGGACTGCAGCTCATTCGCGAGCGCCTCAACATGCAGATCATCGCCCAGACGGTTGATTCGAACATTCCCATCGGCAACGCCGTCGAGGTCGTCAACCCGGCCGAACCCGGCTTGCGGCCGGTCAAACCCAACCGTCCCCTCAACATCTCCCTCGGCCTCGTCATCGGCCTCGTCATCGGCGTCGGCCTCGCTTTCTTCATCGAGTATCTCGACACCAGCGTGAAGACCATTGACGACGTGGAACGCTCCCTCCAGGCCCCCGTCCTCGGCGTCATCCCGCAGAACGTCGGCTCGCTCCTCGACGAAGGGCCGGAAAGTCCTCACGCCGAGGCCTACCGCGTGCTGCGCACCAACGTTCTCTTCTCCAGAAAAGACCCCAAGTTCAACACCATGACCATCGTCAGCGGCGGCGCGGGCGAGGGCAAGACCACCACCCTTTTCAATCTGGCCGTTATCTTCGCCCAAAACGGCCAGCGCGTCCTCGTCGTCGATTCCGACCTGCGCCGCCCCAGCGTCCACAAGCTGCTCAAGCTCTCGAACAACATCGGCCTGACCAACCTGCTCCTCAAACAAAACACCCTCGAGGAAGTCATCCAGACCACCGCCATGCCCACCCTCGACTTCATGCCCAGCGGCAAGCTCCCCAGCAGCTCGATGGGCATTCTCGGCTCCGCCCAGATGAAGGAAATGATCCGCGACGTGAAGCGCCGCTACGACTTCGTCTTCTTTGACTCGCCGCCGATCATGGGCGTGAGCGACGCCTCCATTCTCTCCAGCGAAGTGGACATGGTGATCCAGGTCATTCAATACCGCCGCTACCCGCAGCCCATGACCATCCGTGCCAAGCAGATGATCGAGAAAGTCGGCGGCAACCTGCTCGGCCTCGTCCTGAACAACATCAACATGGCCCAGGATGAAAACTACTATTACTACAGCGGCTACTACTACGACTACTACACCAAGAGCGACGAGCAGGACGCCGACCCCAAGAAAGCCGGCCCGGACGCCAAAGTGGAAATAAAGCCGAAATACTGATTGAATCCCCGAAGAACGCTTGTTAAGCATCCCCCCCATGATTTTCAAGAATTGGATCGCCGGCCTTGGATTGCTGCTCGCCGCGCTGGCCTGGAGCGGCTGTGAAACCACGAACTCTCCTCCGAAAGAGGTCGCCTGCTCCTCCGATGAATTGCAGGCGGGAGATTCCGTCACCGTCACCTTTGCGGATTTGCCCTCGGACAAGGGGTTGCCCGAGCATCGCGAGCGCGTCAAGGATGACGGCACGCTCAACCTGCCGCTGATCGGCTCCGTCAAGGCCGCCGGAAAAAAGATCGGTGATTTGCAGAAGGAAATTCAGGGGCTTTATGTGCCGCGTTATTACACCCGGTTGACCGTCACCATCAAAACCGAGGACCGTTTTTACTCCGTCGGCGGTGAAGTCAAGGCTCCCGGCCGGCAGGTGTACCTCGGCTCCACCACCTTGCTTAAGGCCATTCAATCCTGCGCCGATTTCACCGACTTCGCGAACCAGCGCAAAGTGCAGGTCATTCGCGCCAACGGCGACCGCCAAGTTATTGACGCAAAAAAGGCGCGTGAGAACCCCAAGAAATTTGACGTGCCGATCTGCCCGGGTGACTCCATCCACGTCCCCAAGAGCCTCTAGTGATCCAGCTCAACATTCTCAACGGCAAAAAGGCGGGCCACGAAATTGTGGCCCGCCTTTTTCCTTTCCAGATCGGCCGCGCGGCCGCCGCCCACCTGCCGCTCGACGAGGACGGCGTCTGGGAACGGCACCTCGAAATCATTCTCCAGCGGGGTGAAGGCTTCCTGCTCCAGGCCCATCCCCAGGCGCTCGTTGCTGTCAACGGCCAGGGCGTGCAGCAGACCACCCTGCGCAACGGCGACCTCATCGAGCTTGGCTCCGTGCAACTCCGCTTCTGGCTCTCGCCCGTCCGCCAGCGCAGCCTGCTGCTGCGGGAGGGTCTCATCTGGTCCGCCCTCGTCGCGCTCTTCGCCGCCCAGTTGGTCGTGCTCTACTGGCTCCTTGTTTAGTTCAATGCCGGAAATGCCGCAGGCCGGTGAAGACCATCGCCATGTTCCGTTCATCCGCCGCCGCGATCACCTCCGCGTCCCGCACCGAGCCGCCCGGCTGAATCGCCCCCGTCGCCCCGGCTTCCGCCGCCGCGATCAGCCCGTCCGGGAACGGGAAAAACGCGTCGCTGCACACCACGCTCCCGTGCAGCGCCAGCTTCGCCTCACCGGCCTTCCAGACCGCGATGCGGCTCGAATCCACCCGGCTCATCTGCCCCGCGCCGATGCCGAGCGTGCGGTCCGCGGCGGCATAGACGATGGCGTTTGACTTCACATGCTTCACCACGCGCCAGCCGAAAAGCATCGCCTGAAACTCCTCCGGGCTGGGCTTGCGCCGCGTCACGATCTTCAAATCCACTGCGCTCGTGATCCGCAGGTCGCGTTCCTGGACGAGGAATGAATCCGCGCCCACGCTGCGGATGTCCCACGGCCGCGCGGCCAGCGGCGATTTTAAGATTTTCAACAGTCGCAAATTCTTCTTCTTCTGCAACACGCCCAGCGCTTCGGCTGTGAACTCCGGTGCGATGATGACCTCGCTGAAAATCTCCGCGATCGCCTCGGCGCACGCGCCGTCCAGCGGCGAGTTCACCACGATGATCCCGCCGAACGGCGCCTGTTTGTCCGTCGCGTAGGCCTTCTCCCAGGCCTCGCGCAGAGTCGCGCCCTGGCCCATGCCGCACGGGTTCGTGTGCTTGAGGATGGCCAGCGTCGGGCCGTCCGCCGCGAACTCTGCCACCAGATTTGCCGCCGCCGTCAGGTCCAAAATGTTGTTGTAGGAAAGTTCCTTCCCGTGGAGTTGCTGGAAAAATTCGTGAAACTTTCCGTAAAGCGCCGCCGCCTGGTGCGGGTTCTCGCCGTAGCGCAACGGCTGCGCCAGCGGCGCGGCCACGACCAGCGCCCCTGGCAGCGCGTGCTTCCCGCCGGCAAACTCCTTCAGCAAATGCGCCGCGATCGCCCCGTCATACGCCGCCGTCCGCGCGAAGACTTTTGCCGCCAGCGTGCGCCGCTGCTCCAGCGTCGTGTCGCCCGCCGTCTTGATCTGCTCCGCCACCAGCGCGTAATCCGCCGGGTCCACGACCACTGTCACGCTCTCGTGATTCTTCGCCGCGCTCCGCAGCATGGACGGCCCGCCAATGTCGATGTTTTCAATCGCGTCATGCAGGGCCACGTCCGGTTTGGCGACGGTCTGCTCGAAGGGATAAAGATTCACCACCACCAGGTCGATCGGCGGGATGCCGTGCTCGCGCGCCGCCGCCTCGTGCGCGGCGTTGCCCCGGATGTAGAGCAGGCCGCCGTGGATTTTTGGGTGCAGCGTTTTCACCCGGCCATCCATCATTTCCGGGAAGCCGGTGTGCGCGCTGATGTCCTGTACCGCCAACCCGGCGTCGCGCAAGGCCTTGGCCGTGCCCCCGGTGGAGATCAGCTCCACGCCGGCGGCGAGCAGCGATTGGGCGAAAGGGACGAGTCCGGTTTTATCCGAGACGGAAAGAAGCGCGCGTGAAATTTTTGCCATAAAGAGGCGGTTAAAATCTCAGATGCGCCGGGGCAGTCAATCAGAATGGCTGCGGCCGGACGACGAAGGGCGCGTCCCGTTGCTGCCCCGAACTCGGACGGAGCGCGGGTCTGCGATCCGCAGCATGTGAGAAGGGAATGGCGCGTGGAGCAATCCGATGGATCCGGGGCGGCGCGCGCTGCTGCGGGTCACAGACCCGCGCTCCAGGGCAATGTCAAGATGCGCCCGCGCGGCAGGGCGCGTTTGGTTGGAGTTCATGTTCAGCATGGCTGCGGTCCGATCAGCCCCACCCGCAGATGCCCCGCCGATAAAATTATTTCCTCCTCAGCACCAGGACGAGATTATCCGCAAGCCGGAGCGCGCCGAGGCCTTTTTCCACGGCGGAGTAAAGCGCGCGGACGGGCTTGAGCCGCGTGTCCTCCTTCCATGCGGTGGTGCGCTGCAGCAGCCGGGCGCGTTCCTCGTCCGGCACGCGCGCCGTGCCGCCACGCACATCTTGCGCGATCACGACGGGATTGAAGTGCGTCGAGCGCAGCGCGGTGATTGCAAAGGCCGGCTCCTGCGCCGCCATCGCCCGCAGTGTCCGGACTGAGAAATAATTCACATGATCGGGCAGCACGTAGCGGTATTTCGCGCCGAGCAGCCGCACAGCCAGCGATTGCAGATTGGGCACGAGGATGAAACAAAATCCGCCCGCGCCCAGCAGCGCCGCCGCCTGTCGGAGGAATCGCCGCGGCTCGACGAGATGTTCCAGCACGGCCCAGAAGGTGATCGCGTCGAAGCGGCGTCCGCCCAGATCCCATTCCAAAAAGGGCGCGCGGATGATTTCCACCCCGTGCGCGGCGGCGTGATCGAGCGCTGCGCCGGCCACGTCGGTGCCGGTGGCGGAGTAGTCGCCGGGGAAACGCCGCTGCAGCTCGCCGAGGAAGGCGCCGGTGGAGCAGCCCACGTCCAGCACCGCGCCGCGCGTGACGAACTGGTGGAAGAGACGCAGTTCGCGGTCGAAGCGGCTCGTGGCGAAATCGCCCTCGAGCTTCACGGCCGAGAGGTAGAAGGGAATAGCGAGGCGGTCGTAAAATGCGCCGGAGACCAGCTCGGGCGCGACGGGATTCGCGAAGACCATTGTGCAGCGGCGGCAGCGGACGACGCGGAGATTTTCTTTCTGCCAGTGCGGCGCGGCGTCGTCCGCCCCGCAGAGCGGGCAGGGGCGGCGCGGGTCGGAGGTTGGCGGCGCGGGCGGCACGGCGATTGAATACGCGAGCGGGAAGCGCGCGGCGAGCCGGATTGTCCGGTGGAATGTCGCGGTTGGGAAATCCGCGCTTGCCAACGGTGCGGCGCTTTGGCGAAATGTCGCCCCCGGTAGCGCGGTTAGCTCAGTGGTAGAGCATTACCTTGACACGGTAGGGGTCGGAGGTTCGAAACCTCCACCGCGCACCATCTTTTCCCTCTTGCCCGGCCGGCTTCAGTTTTCTTTCACTTCCTTCTTCACGGCGGGCTTCTCCGTCTTCTCGGGTTTGGCGGTCTTGGCCTGCTCGGCAATTTCCAGCACGTCCGCCGCCGGAACGATGACGAGGGCCGTGCCCTTGCCTTTCACGAAGCGCTGCGCGGCGATGCCGAGCACCTTGCCGCTCTCGGCGTAGGTGGGGCAGCCGGCCACGGCTCCGTTGACGATGAGAAACGCGCGGGGCTTTTTGGTGACGGCCATGACCTGGCCGATGATGACGGTGGGGACGCGGCTCAAGATTTCGTTCTGGCGGGCAATGACAATGACTTCATCGGTGGGAATGCTGGTGCCGGCGCTCTTCAGGTCAATGGGCTTGTAGGTGAGACCTTCGGCCTCCTTGCTGCCCGCCTTGGGCCGGATGAAGGCGAGATCGAGATCGGCGTCGCGCAGGACGACTTCGCCGGGAACCTCGGTGCTGTCCGGCATGATGATCTTCACTTCCTTCATCGTGGCGCTGGCCTCGATCTTGGTCGTGCCGCTGGCGGTGCGGATTTCCTGTCCGCTGATCTGCTTGGTGGGATCAATGGAACTGAGCGCGGTGACGAGCATGCCCTTGTCGTCGATGAAGGTGGCGAGGGCTTCGACCTTCTGCTCGCGGTCGGGAATGTTGACGCCTTCCTTACCGCCCTCGGCGCTGATGCTGATCTTGATGACGGCGGAAACCCACACCACGGAATCCTGCTGGGCGGCAAAGAGCTTCCGCGCCATCGGAGCGGCGGGGTCTTCGGCGCGCATGAACTGGACGGGGCCGGTGAGGAGGACGAGGGCGAGGATCGGGATTAGTTTCATAAGTGATCGATGCGGAGTCGGGTTTACCATTTCGGTTCGAGTTCCAGGAAAACGGTGCGGATGCCGCGCTTAACGAAGAGCATGACGCGGCGCGGCTTGGATTCCCGCAGTTTCACCATGCTGTTCTGGAGCGCGTCCAACCCGCTGACGGACTGGCCGTCCACGGCCATCAGCGTGTCCCCGGAGGAAAGCCCGGCCAGCGCGGCCCAACCGGCGTTCTGCACGTTGGCGATGCGCACGCCCTGGTCGCCCTCGCCGAGCTTGGCCTCGAGCCGGTCATTGAGGGAAAGCTCGCGCGCCGTGAATTCAAAACGGTCGTCCTTGTACTCCGCCAACTCGGACGCGGGCTTGGGCTGGCGGCCCAGCGTGACTGAGATGGTTAAGGGTTTGCCGGCGCGCACCCCGGTGAGTTCCGAGACGCTGGCGATTTTATTCTGCCGGATCAGGTTGTCGAACACGTCCTGGTCGGACGGCGTGCCGGCCGCGATGACCTCGCCGTCGAGCTTCAGGAAAATGTCCCCGATTTTGATCCCGGCCTTGTCGGCGGGCGAACCGGTGATGACCTTGACGACGCGCACGCCTTTTTTGCCGGCCAGGTTGAGCGCCTCGGCCAGGTCGCTGGTCAGCACCTGGGTCAGCGCGCCGAGCCAGGCCTTGGCGGCGCGGTTGGGTTTGTCCTCCTGCACTTCGGGACCGATCTTGGCCACGGTCACGAACTCTTGGGAATCCCGCTCGAAGGTGACGAGCAGCGGCTTCGGCTCATCAAGCTCGCGCGTCCATTCGCGGGTGAACCGGATCAGGTCCGCGACGTTCGTGACCGCGTGATTGCCGACGCGGGTGATGAGGTCGTCGCCGCGCAGCGCGGGCTTGCACTCCGAGCAGGGGCCGCCGGCGCGCACGGTGTCCGCCAGCACGCCCAGGCGGTTGGTGCGTTCCATTTCTAGCACGGACATGCGCGTGAGATTGCGCACGGTCAGGCCCCAGTTGGACAGCTCCACTTCCTTCGCCTCGTTCGGTTCGCGTTCCACGGTGGTCATCGTCCAGGTCATCGGCTGGCCGTCGCGCGATCCCTTGAGCGTCGCCTTCGCGCCCACCGGGGTGGTCAGGATCATCCGGTTGAACACGGGGATGTCCTCCTGCGAACGGCTCTCCAGCACGGTCTGGCCGTTGTAGTCCGTGATGAAATCGCCTGGCTTCAAGCCGGCGCTTTTCGCGGGGCTGTCCGGCAGGATGGTGGCGACGAGCACGCCCTTGTCGCGGCTCATTTTCTTGAGCAGCGGCTGCGCTTCCAGCCCGATCCAACTGCGCGAGACTCGGCCCTGGCGGATGATCTCTTTGGCCACGGCCTGCGCGAGATTGCTCGGAATGGCGCCGCCGAGGCTGCCGATGCCCACTTCGTTCACGCCCACGATTTCGCCCTTGAGATTGACGAGCGGCCCGCCGCTGTTGCCGGGGAAGATGATCGCGTCATGCCCGATCCAGCGGACCAGTTCGCCGACGTGTTCGCCGTCCAGCGAGAATCCACCGCGGGGCGCGATCATCGCGGTGTTGGCCACGATGCCTTTGGTGACCGACTGCGAAAGCCCGGCGGGACTGCCCATGGCCAGCACGGTGTCGCCGACCTTGAGTTTGTCCGAATCGCCGAACTTGGCGACCGGCAGCTTCGCCTTGGGATTGCGCCGGCTGGCCAGGTCGAGCTTGAGCACGGACAAATCGCTCAGAGCATCGGTGCCGACCAGTTCGGCATCCACCTCTTCGCGGTCGGAGAGCCGGCACACCAACCGCGTGCCGCGTCCGGCGACGTGATGGTTGGTCAGAAGATAGCCGTCCTCGGAAATGATCGTGCCACTGCCGGTGGCGCGGGACTTCTGCATCCGCCCGTTGTCACCCTCCTCCATCACGACGTGAATGCGGACGAGCGCGGGATAGACCGCATCGACGGCGCGTTGAATGGCGGCGCGCGTCGCGGCATCGTCAGCGAAGGCGGGCGCGGCCAGCAGGAGGAGAGCGGCCGGTCCCACCGTAAAGGCGGCGTTCCGAAGTGAATGTCTGAGCGTCATGCGCCTTATCTGTTCACAAGGGCGGGGGAGAGTCCAGCGGGGATTGTGCGTGAACTGGCCTGTTGGCGGCCCGGTCAGCGTGGGCCTCTGCGCACCAGACGATCGTTGGACGGCCTCTCGGGCATCGGCTCCGGGTCACGGTTAAACTCTCTGGGCTCGGGAAATTTTCCGCCGCTTTTGGTTTTCAACTCGCGGCCTTCGTTGGAGAAATCTTCCACGGTGTAGAGCGGGCCGGTCCGTTTCGACGGCGCGTTGGTGGGGTTAAAATTTTCCTGGTGCCGGAAGAAGGCGGCCATCTCCTCGTTGTTGAACGGCCGCGCGCCGCGCCGCCCGAAGACCACGGTCTGCTGTCCGCTTTCATCGACCACGCGGTCGCGATCCAATCCGCGCGAGACGGCCACAGCCTCGCCCTTGAGTTTGCGCGTGGCGATGAGCTTCGGATTCGGGCGCGGGCTGAAACCCATGTGGCCCGGCACGGTGTCGGGCGAGATGATCTGCAGCACGCGCAATCCGTTTTTGCCGTCGGCCACGAGCGCGAACATCGAGGCGTTGACCGAGCCGATCTGCACGGCGCGGCAATCGTCCAGCGCGCCGCCGGCGTTGAACATCTGGTCGAGCTTCGGCCGTTCGGGATTTTCAATGTTGATGATCGCCAGGCCGTCCTTGCCGTTCGGCACGTAGGCGTAGGTGCGCGCCAGGTAATGCCGTCCGGCCTGCGCGAGTTTCACCACGCCGGTCGGGACGGCCTTCGGATTCGCCGGGTCGGTGAGATCGCAAACTTTCAACCCTTCCTCGTCGGTGATGAAGGCGTAGCGGAACTGCACGGCGATGGCGCGCGGGTTTTTCAGGAAGTTGCCGGTGAGTTCGCCGGCAATCTTCGGCTTGGCGGGTTCGTCGATGTCCACCACGACGAGGCCGCGCGCGCAGGTGACGTAGAGATAACGACCCGCCATGAAGGAATGAGTCGCGCCCGCGAGCTTGTTGTCGGGATTGAATACGATGTCCTTCTTCAGAAAATTGTTGTCGGGATTGCCATCGACGAGCGTGGCGACGTTCACCATCACCAGGCCCTCCTCGCGGTCGGTGATGAACACGTAGGCGTAGCGCATGTGGATCGGCTGCTCCTCGTTTTCGGGAAGACGGATGCGCGCGGGGTCGATGCCCAGCGTGCTCGGCAGCGTGACGGACGTGGCGAATTTGGTGCGGACGTAGGTGCGCTGGCCCAGCGGCGAGACTGGCGCGGTAACGATGCGTTCGGAAAAACCTTTCTGGTCGATGTTCGCGACATCGAAGACTTCGAAACCACCGGGGCCGTTGGCGGTGTAGAGATATTCGCCGCGCAAGGTGAGGTCGAGAATCTCCTCACCGTGATGATGGTGCGCGGTCGTCAACTCACCTTTCGCCGCCTCGTGCTTCTGAAAATTATCCGGGTAGGCCAACTTGTGCAGATGGCTGCCAAGCGCGGCCTGCGGCTCCTCCTGCTCGGTCCAGACCACGGCCTCGAACCCGTGCTTGCCCGTGCCGGCGTAGGCGTAGCGTCCGAAGAAATTCACCGTGCCGGTGCCGAAGCCGAGCAGTTGCGTCATGATCGCGTTGTTGTCGTTCTTCTTCGCGAGATGGCAGTCGGTGCAGTTCTTGGTGGTGCCGACGCCGCTGGTCGTGTGGGCGAAATGCGGGTTGAAGGCCTGGCCGCTGTAGCCCTCGGCGCTGACGGTCTGCTGCTGCGAATAAATCCATTCGCGGTTCGCGTTTTGCGAGCCGACGAGCACCGCGCTCGACGAACGCAGCACCGCCAACCGGTTTCCCTTTACCGTGCTGTCGAGGCCGAGCATGAAGACATCGTCGCGGACGACCTGCGGATTGTAGGTGGTGTAATTGCGCGTGGTCAGGCCCTCGAACTTGTTCGCGGCCACCTGCTGGTTCGCGCGCATCGGCAGGTGGCAGCCGAAGCAACTCGTGGCCCACGACGTGTGGCAGACCTGGCAGGAGGTGTTTTTGTTGTCGTGCGCGAGTTCGGACTGGCGGCAGCCTTTGGTGTCCGGCACGTCGCCCCAGGTCTGGCCGTCGCGCCGGAGCGTTTTCGCGTAACGGCTCTTGGGATTGTAGTGCGACGACTCCGGATCGACCGTGTCCTTCGTCTGCGGAATTTCCCAGCGCTGGCTGGGCGACATGCCGGATTGCTGAAACAATCGCTTGCCCTCCCACACGAAGCGCGGTCCCCACGGCGTGGCGCTCGCCTTCAAATCCACCTGGCCCGCGTTGCCGCTGGTCACGAGCGTCGGTCGCGCGTCAATTGTGCCGTGACAATCAATGCACTCGACCGTCGTGGCCGCGCGCG
This sequence comes from Pedosphaera sp., assembly GCA_009695285.1. Classification (GTDB taxonomy): domain Bacteria; phylum Verrucomicrobiota; class Verrucomicrobiia; order Limisphaerales; family SIBH01; genus SIBH01. The sequence continues at coordinate 4,914 of SIBH01000056.1, read as the reverse complement.
GTTCGCCGTAGAGCTTGCCGTTGCCGTGGACGTCCTTGAGAAAATGGCAGTCGATGCACTGCATTCCCTTCGCGAGATGCGCGTCCTTCAAGTGAACCGCCTTGGTGAACTTGTGAGCGTCGTCGTGCGGAATATTTTTGTCCTCGAGATCAAGCAGGCTGCCTTGCCGGTCTTTTTTGAAAACCGCGCGGAAGACCCAGCCGTGCCCGTGATAATCGGCGAACTGCGTCTGCTTCAATTTTGGATTCAGTTCCGCGACCTTCTCGAGAAAATCATTGTCGCCCCACTTGCCACGCGCGGCGGCGGCCTCGGGATTTTTTCGGAACGACTCGGCCAGTTCCTTCTCGGTCGGGTTCTTCTGCTTCTCGGGATACATGAACTCGCCGTCGGATTCCTGATCCCACCAAGTGTAGCCGAGGAACGGGTTCACGAAGAGATTGCCCTGGTGCATGTGGCAGTTCATGCACTGGCTCGAGGGAATGGCGCGGGTGAACTCGTGCTTGATCGGATGGCCGCGCTCGTTTTTCGGAATCGCGCTGTCGCCGCTGAAGCTCAGGCCCTGGTTGCCGTATTTGGAATACCAGCCGGAGTTGGCCGGTGAACGGTCGTTCGCATAAACGACGTGGCACGCCGAGCAGCCGCTCGAACGGTAGTCGCCCGGATGATTGTTTCCGCCCATGAAGCCGAGCAACGGATCATGCAGCCGTGTTTTTTGCAGATTGAGAAAAATCGGGTCGATGCGGTTGAGCGTGCCGAGGCCGCGGTCGGAAAGGCGGCGGGCCGGTTTGCCGGGCGGCTCGGTGGGATTGGGAATGCCGAGCGAATTCTGCTTCTCGCCGCCGCGCTCGAAGATGCGCAGGAGATTGCCCGGCTGACTGAGAACGAAGCGCGGCAGCGGATCGAGGAACGGCAGCACGCCGTTGGTGCGCGTCTCTTCGGCCGTCGGCACGTAGGGATTGACGAGCCGCAGCGGCACGCCATCGAGTCCGTAAGCCTGGCCGTAGCGGTAATCTTTCAGCGGGAACGCGCCGTTGTTGTAGAGCGCCGCGCCCCAGAGCATCGCGCCGTGGTTCATCATGCTCAGGGTGACGTGGCCGATGTGCTCGTGGTGGCAGAGTCCGCAGGACTTGTCGGCCACGCGCAGATCGCCGGGGTTCACGAACTGGATGAACTCGGCGGACTCGCGGTTGAGCAGCACGGAGGAATCGTTCGGGTTGGCGGAACTTTCCCAGAAGAGCGGATTGAGCGGGAGGACGTGGGCCTTGCGCTGCGTGAGTCCGGGCGTGGCGTTGCCGCCGTGGCAGTCGGTGCAGCCGAGCACCACGTTCGGGCTGGTGTGCATGGTGTGCGTGTCGATGCCCTTGTGACATTCCAGACAGCCGCGCGATTTGAGCATGGCCGCGGCAGGAGTCTGATCGACGCGGTTGTGCGCAGGCGCGGGGGAGGCATTCGCGGCCGAATGTTTGGGAACGGAAATGGGCGGGCCGTAGCCGGCTTCCTCGGCGGCGCGGGCTGTGGAAACGGCGGACAGAAACAGCGCGGCACAGGCGAATAGAATGAAAAATTTCGCGCGCATCAATTAGCCCTTAAATGTCACAGCCCGTCGGCCGCTGTAAAGAAAATCATTCCGTCCTCCACTTCTCGCCGTAGCAGCCGACGTGAGGAGGCTTTGACCTCGTTCGGTTGCGGTGCCGGGGGGTATTAATCAGAGCCTCCTCACGTCGGCTGCTACGGAGCGATTGAGGTCATCGCGCGGCGCGGCGGGGGAAGGGCCGTCAGGTGCGGCGCCTGGTCATGCTGGATAACCAAATTTAGCCAGAGCCTATTCCAGCCGGTGGTTGAGTGACTCGATGGTTTCTTGCTTGGGCTTGCTCCTGAAGCCTTCGGTTTTTCCTGAGCGCCGTTATGGCTGTTTGTCCTCCTCTTGTTTCAGTCGTGATCTCTGATAGATTTCCTGGATGACATGCTCATCCAAGACAACATGCCGGCCAAGCTGCCCGGTAAGCAATCCAAAGTCATGAATCATGTCTTCATATTTGATGATGACACTGCGTTCGCACCCCTGGGCCGCCCGGCCGAGCGTCTCGAAATGCCTGGCCTGTTCATCGGCGGCGGCCAACGCGTATTCGTCCAGTGATTGCTGCTAGACGACGTTCCTGGTCTCCATTTGCCCTTCTCTGATTTCTTTCACCTTGCTCAGACCATGCGTGTAGCCAATGGAATAATAGGATGAGACCAGGATGTCGCGCAGCATTTTCATCATGATTCGGTGCTTGTTCATCAATTACCTTTCGAAGCTTGGTCAGTAAGTGAACGTCACCGCCATGATCGCGCTGTAGAGAAAATCATCCACCGTGCCGGCGGCGCGCGGCGGCGAAAAGCCCGGCACGGTCGCGGTGCTGGTGCGGTAGATGTCGCGGAACCCGGCGCCCGGCAGGAGCACGCCGAAGCCGGAGGAGAGAATGATGTTGTCGTTTAGCAGGGGACGGAACTGGAAGCCGAGGCTGCAATCCAGCCCCATCTCGGTGCGAATTTTATCGGTGAACAGGGCGGTCTTGATCGGATCGGTATCAGCGAGGTGAATGTAATTCACATTGAGAAAGGCGCGCAGCTTGGGCGTCACATCGAGGTCCGCGCCGAGGCCGTAGATGAAGACGCCGGGGTTGACGAAGTTGGCCTGGCCTTCGGTCTTGCTGCTGCGGAGATTGGGCACAAGGCTGTTGCGCTGTTTCAAACCGATGGCGGTGCCGGCAAGGTTGAAGCCCTGGCGCGTCCAGTAGCTGAAGGGGCCGCCGGTGAAGTTGGGATTGTCGATGATGGTGTCGAAGCCGGTGGCGGCGCCGTCCTCGGCGTGGCCGTCGCCGGAAGCGTAGAAGAAGGAGGTTTTGTAACGAATCCAGTCCTGGTCGTAGGAGAGTTCGAGCGCGGCCATCTGGGCGTTGATCTCGACGGGGCGTCCGGCGAGGCCGTTGAAGTCGTCGTGTCCGAAAACCTGATAGCAGGCGTGGTTGAGGTTGAGCCGTCCGATGTGGCCGTCGCCCGCCCAGCCGAGATAAAAGGCGCGCACGGCGTGTGCGCGCACGTCGCCGAGAGGTTCGGGGCGGACCAGGCTGCCGGTGCGGTCGTAGTGCAGGCCGCCGCCGTCGAGGTTCGCGTGGAGGCTCAGTTGCGCGGTGTAGCCTTTCCAGATGAAGTCCTGCCGGTAGGCGTTGACCACGATGACGCGCTGGTCGCGCGAGTCGAAGGTGTTCAGGTCGGAGAAGGTGTCCTTTTCGCGGAGGTCGAAGACGGCGAGATTGTATTGCCACTGGTTGTTGTCCGCGTTGCCAAAAATCCGGAAGCCTAAGTCGGTGTTGTTGAAAATGAAGCCGCGAAAATCGCTGTTGAACGTCTGAAGGCCGGCGCGGGCGGCGATGAAATCGTAGTTCACCGAGAGATCGCGCAGGTGCAATTCTCCGAACGCCTCCTGCACGCCGAAGAAATAGCGCGTGCGGTCGGTGGAGCGCGGGTCGGGGCTGAGGACGGTGGTCTCGCGGACTTGCGTGTAGTTGACGTTGACGACCGGTTGGACGCGGACGGCCCACTCGACCGGCTTGAAAACGGTCTCGCCCTTGAAGAGGTCCGCCGTGAAGGAAAAATTTTGCTGCAAGGTGAACTGCTCGCTCCGCCCGAAAAATTCCGCGCCGCCGAACTGCGCGGAGCTGACGCCGCTCGGCGTTGGGAGGCGGCGAAACTCCAGTTCGGTCTGCGTAACGGCGGTGAGGTTCAGAAAAATGTCCTGTCCGATGACCGGCGCGTCGCCCTTCAAAACGCTTTGCTCATAGGGACGCCAGAGCGCGGTGCGCGCGGTGAGGTAGGGGCTGTCGCCTTCGCCGGTGGTGTAGCGACGCCACGGCACGAACTCGACGCGCCAGCGGTCGGGCACGGGCCGGGTGTTCGGGGGCACGCCCGCGCCCGCGCGGCTAAGCGGATAATCCTGCTCACGAAAACGTGTCGGAATCGGTTCGTTGGCGCGGGCGTTGAGGCGCGGGAGCTTCAGGTGGTCGGGGAGCGGTTCACTGCCGTAGCGCGGCGGCGCGGGCGGCGGTCCGACGGGCGTGAGTTGGTTGCTCCGCAGCGGTCCGCGCTCGCGCAGCTCCAGCGGGAATTCATCCTCCTTCGCCGGCGGCAGCAGGCCAAATTCGTTTTGGAAAAACGGCTCGACCTTCGGGGGAGTAGTGCGAAACGTCGCGCCGGGATCGGGATTGAAGAGCGCGCCGGACGGGACGTTCGGGCTGAGGGTGCGGGTGAGCCGCAGTGTCATTCCGGCGTTTTCCAGAAAGGCGGGCCGGCCTTGGGGCACACCGGAGTCGGGATTGAATTCCTCCGGTGACAGCGGTGGCGGGCCGAGGCTGATGGACTGCCAGGGCTTGAGCGCGTTCGGATCGAATGGAATTTTTTCCCCGGCGAGGGGAGCCGGATTTTCCGCCGCCACGCTGCGGGCGGGGACGAGCGCGAGCAGCGTCAACCCGGAAAGCACGACCAGGTCGCGCACCGCTCCGAAGATGTTGGGACCGGGGCCAGCCATGAATAAGGGAGGATGGTGAATCGCGTCGGGCAAAGGCAAGTCAAGAGGTGTAATTCGGAACGCGGCGGAGCGCCGGCCTCCAGCCCGGCGTGGGCGAATCGAAAAAACATCCAACATCGAACGCCCAATGACCGGCGCACTCGCATGTTCGGCGTTGGATGTTCGATGTTCGATGTTTCCCCCTTAAAAAAATCCTCCCCCCACGATTCCACTTTTGAACCGCCCCTTTTCCCTGTTATCAAAACGCCGTGCTGCTGCCTGTCATCCTTGGCGCCCTCGCCGCGTTGAGCGCCGTCCTTACGCTCTGGCAATTCGCCGTCGCGCGCCGCTTTCCGCTGCACGCGCGC
>SIBH01000055.1 GCA_009695285.1 Pedosphaera sp. | reverse complement strand
CGTTCTCGTTCCGGTGCTCTCCACCCCGCCTCGCGGCGACGCAGTTCCGGTTCGATACCGCACGGCTCTTCACCGCACAGGAGCGGACTTCCACCGCTCTGTCTTCCCGCCTTCTCAGGCGCACGAGCGCCGGCATCTTTGCCGGCGTGTTCGTGTTCACCCCACCGCCTCGCGCCGGCAGGGATGCCGGCGCTCCCAGGGGCAGGCTCCCGGTCTTCATCTCGCGCCCCGTCGGACTCCGGCGCATATTTCCCGACTCCAGCGTTGAAATCAGACGGGCCTCCACCCACCATGCCCCGTCCTCAAACCTGAACAGCAGTTGAATTGACGGGGCCACGCCCCAACTAAAAACATGAAAGCCGTCGCGGTAAATCCGGGTAAGCGCACCGTTGGCGTGATCGACCATCACGCTCCGAAACTTTCCAAATCGAACGAGGTCAAGTTCCGCATGATCGAGGTCGGCATCTGCGGCACCGACCGCGAAATCTGCTGCTTCGATTACGGTGCTCCGCCCCACGGCTTCGAGCATCTCGTCCTCGGCCATGAGGGGCTGGGCGTCGTCACCGAGACGGGCGCGGGCGTCACCACCTTGAAAAAGGGCGACCTCGTGGTGCCGATGGTGCGCCGCCCCTGCACCAGCCCCCAATGCCAGCCGTGCCGCGCGGGCCGTTCCGATTTTTGCACGACGGGCAACTTCACCGAGCGCGGCATCAAGGAATATCACGGCTTCATGACCGAGGAGATCGTGGACGAGGAACAGTTTCTCTGCCGCGTGCCGCCGGAGCTGCGCGATGTGGCCGTCCTGATGGAGCCGCTGACCGTCGCCGAAAAGGGCCTCGACCAGCTCTGGCACATCCAGCAGCGGCTGGCGTGGGACTGCGCCGTCGAGCCGAGCAAGGGCCGCGGACATTGCCACAAGGCGGTGGTGCTCGGGGCCGGCCCCATCGGCATCCTCGGCGCGATGGCCTTCAAGGTCGCGGGCTTCGAGACGTTTGTTTACTCCCGCTCCAAGACGCCGAATCCGAAGTCTGAACTCGTCGAGTCGTTCGGGGTGAAATACATCTCGTCGGAAACGACCACGCCGGCGGAGCTCGCCGAAATGGTCGGAAACATCGACGTGATTTACGAGGCGGTGGGCACGGCGAAAATTTCCTTCGAGCTGCTCCAAGTGCTCGGGCAGAACGGCGTGTTCATTTTCACCGGCATCCCCGGCTTTCCGAAACCACACGTCATGGTGGACGCGGAGCTGATCATGCGGAACATGGTTTTGAAAAACCAGGTCGCGGTCGGCACGGTCAACGCGGGCCGCGTCACCTTCGAGGCCGCGATCAAGGACCTCGGCATTTTCATGCAGCGCTGGCCCGATGCCGTGCGCGCGCTCATCACCGGCCGCCACAAGCTGGAGCACGCGCGCGAACTGCTGCTCGGCAAGGCCACCGGCATCAAGAACGTGCTGACGTTTGATTAGCTAACCCTCCAGAATCGCCATCGCCGTGGCGTGACCCTCCGTGTGGCTCAGGCTGAGATGAACTATCCGCCCGCCACGCTCTTGCAAAAGTTTCTGCCCGCCGTCATGCAGGATCACAAACGGCTCGCCGCTTTCCTTGCGCCCCACTTCCATGTCTTGCCAGCCGAGTTGCGCGCCGATGCCTGTGCCGAAGGCCTTGGAAACCGCCCCCTTGGCCGCGAAGCGCGCGGCCAGAAACGGCGCGGGATCCTTGTGTGAAATACAGCAGGCGATTTCCGCCGGACGGAGGATGCGCTGCAAGAAGCGTTCGCCAAATTTCTCGTGCGAGGCCCGGATGCGGGCCGCCTCGATGAGGTCGATACCGGTGCCGAGGATCATCGCGCCGGATAGTCGCGCAACAACGCGAGCATCTCCGTCACGGCCGCGCCGAGTCCGGCGAAGACCGCGCGGCTGACGATGCTGTGGCCGATGTTCAACTCGACGAGATGCGGCACGACATGGAGCAGCGGGAGGTTTTCGTAATTCAAACCGTGCCCCGCGTTGACCCGCAGCTTCAATTCATGTGCCATTTCTGCGGCGGCGACGAGCCGCTCGATCTCCTCATTTCGCCCACGCTTGCTGTGAAAAAGCTCCGCGAACGCGCCAGTGTGCAGCTCGATGAACTGTGCACCGATGCGCGCGGCGGCCTCGACCTGGAGAAGATCGGGCGCGATGAACAAACTCACTTCAATGCCGGCATGGTTCAGCCTTTGGCGCGTGTCGGTCAGCGCGCTCCATTGGCCGTCGGCGTCGAGGCCGCCCTCGGTGGTGATTTCCTGCCGGCGTTCCGGCACCAGGCAGACGATGTCCGGCTTCAGTCGCAGCGCGATGTCCACAAGCTCCGGGGTGTTGGTCATCTCCAGGTTCAGGCGGGTCTGCACCGTCTCGCGCAGCCGCCAGACATCGTGATCCTGAATGTGCCGCCGGTCTTCGCGGAGATGGGCCGTGATGCCGTGCGCCCCGGCCGCCTCACAGACCTGCGCCGCCGCGAACGGATCGGGTTCGCCAAAATCCCGCCCGCGATACCGGGCCTCCCGCAGGGTGGCGACGTGATCAATGTTGATGCCGAGTTTCAGCATCGGGCTATTTATTGGGGGGGACAACGGCCGGGCCTGACGGTGGAACACGCTTCGGCGGCAGGGTCCGCCTGGGCTGGAGCGGGTAATAGCCGTAGTTCGGAAACTCGACCGATTCAAACCAGCGCGACAGGGCGATCAGTTCAAAGCCGGTCAATCCGAGGTGGGATTTCCGCACCAGCGTGAACTCGGTCGGCGAGGTGACCGTGACTTCCGTGGCGGCATTGCCCAGGAACGGGGCCACGGTGCGCACCCATTTCTGGCTGGCTAGATTGGTCGAGGAGATGTGCCGCCCGGAGATGATTTCACCCAGCTGATGCAGCGCGCGCCAGCGGGTAATCTGCTCCTGCGTGATTTCCCAGTCGTAATACGCCAGGTTGGTCCGGCCCACCACTTGGCCGAACAATTCAGGCGGCGCGGAGTTGGACCGGAAGGTGGCCGGGAACAGCTCGCCCACGATAAACTCCTGGCTGCCGATTTTCAGGGGCTGCAGCGCGGGCACAATGTAGGGCAGCCCCTTCCAGACGACCCGGCTGCGCGACGGCTCAAAATCAATGGAACCGAGCGCCCGTCTGGTCGAAGCACCGTTCGTGGCGAACAGTTCGGCGCTCAGCGGCTTGACCAGCCGCTTCAATTGCTCGGGCACTTTCTGGGAAGGCACGCTGGCGTATTGCAGAAAGGGCAGGCCCGACTGGGACCAGACCGTGAACTGATTGGGCACCGGATTCATCTCCAGTTTTTGAAAGGAAGCGAGCGGCTTGAGCAGCGGCGCGATGCCCTGCGCGGCGGTGAAGCCGACGAGCGGGTCGCCGATCAGATTGGTCGGCATGAGCCACGGTTCGTATTTCCAGCCATGCGGAGTTTTGGTGGCCAGCTTCAGCGTGGTGCGAACGTAGTCCGCCTTGTTGCTCAGGGTCAGATGCGCCGCCGGCAACTGATACGGGGCCAGCGCCGGCAGCCAGGGTTTCCAGCGTTCCAAGTCGCCCTCGGCATCAAGCCAGTAGTTTTGTGCGACGGCCACGGGCCGGCCGCCGGACTGAATTTTCTGGAGAAGGTTGGATCGCAGTGTCAACGGCCCCTGCCCCAGGCCGACGACCACCCATTGTCCGGCTCGAACGAATGAAAACTGGTTCGGACCGGCCACGATTTTCGCCTCCCAGCCGTCCAGCTTCTCAATTTTCGCGGACACCGGCGGGGCGGGATTCCACCCCTGCATCACCTGCCACAAATTTGTCTGCCACACCTGCGCCCGCTCGTCGCCGAGCCGGATGGCCAGCGCAAACTCAGTCGGCCCGCCCGCCGGCCCGCGCCATTCGGTGAAGGACTCCGCGACGAGCAGATCGTCCAACAACGGACGGAACAACGCGGCCTGATCGGAGGCGGCCTTGGGAAGCTGATTGCTCACCGTGAGAAACGGCGCGCGGGCGAGCTTGGTGAGAGTCTGGTCGCGAAACGCCGACGACGACGGCAACGCCCAGATTTCCTTGAGCTTGGCGGCGTTGGTGTCGGTAAACAGCCCCGCGGTGCCGATAAAATGCGAGCGCAGCAGCAAATCTCCGCCGGGCGTCTTGGTCCCCGACGCAGTGGTCGGATTTTTCCCGCAACCGAGCAGCAGACCAAATCCGGCGAGGGCGGCAACAATCAGGTTTCGTTTCATTTCGTGGGGCAGTTCATTGCCAGATTCGCCCCTGATTGGCAAATCGAATCAATCGAATCAGAACCAGCGGGGCACATCCGCGCACCGCCCCCGAATGCCGACGGAGCGCGGCTGTGTCGCGGAGACCAGCCGCAGCACATCCGAATGTCGAACCGTGTGGAGTACTCCGAACGCGCCCAGTCATGCGGATCTGCTGATCGAGCCGTGCGACGAACAGATCGCCGCGATGCTGCACGAAGCGGTCGGTGAAGGCGGCTTGTTTGCTCAGCGCACCGGCTACCACGCGGACATCTTGCGGCCGGAAATCATCGAGACCCTGCCGTCCGGCTGGGAAACCCGGCTGGTCAAACTAGACAAAACAGCGGCGGCCTTTTCACCGGAAGATTTGCTGGTGGTGAAACTCCGGGCCGGGTTTGATTAAATCCGGGTGAGGCACAGGCGGAGCGCCGGTCTGTGACCGGCTTAGGCGGGGCGAGTAACAGGTTGGTGGAAGGGTTCGGAAAGCTCACGCCCCTCGCAGTCCCCAGTTCCGGGGCCTTAAGCCGGGCACAGACTGGCGCTCCGCAAGGAAACTGCCCTCACCCGCTTTTAATCACACCCCTCCGGGCCGGACGGGCGAAAGACTTAGAACTGTGTCGCGCCCTGATCCGCTGGCAGTTGGTCACGGCCTCGACCTTGCGCCAGCGGTTGGATCAAACTCAGCTCGAGGAACGGAAAATCCGTCCGGTGTATGAAAGGTTGCGCGAGATCTCCTCATGGGCCCGCCTATGGAAGCTGCCGGAGAAAAACGAGCCTCGTCTCCTGCAAAAAACAACCCGGCCAGGTCGGCCGGGTTGTTTCGCGTCCGACTTGGCCGGTGGAATTATTTCATCAACGCCTGCGCGGCTTCGATCAGCTTCGCGGCGGTGAGTCCGTGGTGCTGATAGAGGTCCTCGGCCACGTAGGCGGACTGGCCAAATTCGCCGGGGATGCCCAGGGTCTTCATCCGGTGCGCGATGCCCGCCGTGGAGAGCGCGTGCGAAATCTGCGCGCCCATGCCGCCGATGATCTGATGGTCTTCAATCGTGACCACGCGACCCGAGGCGGCTTTGACCGCGGCACCGATGGTGTCGAGATCGATCTTGTTGATGAACGGATTGTTGATGACGGTGGCCTTGATCCCCTGCTCCGCCAGTTTCTTGCCGGCTTCGATGGCTTTGTTCACGAGCACGCCGCAGGCGATCAGCACCACGTCCGTGCCTTGCTGCAGAACCTGCGCCTTGCCCCACGGATATTGCGCATTCTCCACCCAAGCGAGCGGATAATTCTCGCGGCCCACGAAGAAGAGGTAGCTCTCTCCGTCCCGGCCCGCGCTGCGGTCGGCGGCGTATTGCCTGATCGCCTGATACATCAACGACTCGGCTTCGTCGGAGCACGAGGGCGCGATGACGGTGGTATGCGGGATGGCGCTGGTGGCCGCGAAGTAGGTCGTGGCCTGATGACTCGCGCCGTCCGCCGCATCTTGAAATCCAATGTGCGAGAAGAGCGCGATGACCGGCGCCTGCGAGAGCGCGGCCATGGTCAGCGGAAGATTTCCCTTGGTAACGCCGAACTGCCCGAAGGTATCCACGATGGGAATGAACCCGGCCTTCGCGAAGCCCGCGCCCACGCTGATCATGTTCGATTCGGCAATGCCGACCTCGATGTAACGGTCGGGGAAACTTTTCTGAAAGGTGCTGATGCCGGTGGAACCTTGCACGTCGGCGGAGATGGAATAGACGGGCAGGCCTTCCTGCGCGGCTTTGATCGCGCCCCGGGCGAGACCGGCCTGGACTTTGTCAGTCTGCACGGCGGGTTTCGCGGGCGCGCTGGCCGCGGCGGCGGCCTTGGCTTTCTTGGCCGCGTCCTTCGTTTCCCAATCGGTGCGGAGCGATTGCGACCATTGCTTGAATTCAGCCGGCGTCTGGCCGCCAAAAATTTCATCGACGAACTCGACGATCTTCTCGCCGTTGGCCAGCGGGAAGCCGTGACCGCCCGCGGAATTGTCCATCGTCGCCTTCACGCCGTAGCCCTTGATGGTTTTGATCCAGAGACAGACGGGGTAGTTCGGGTTGGCCTTCGCCTGCTCGATTCCTTTTTCGATGCTGAGATATACGGCCTGCAAATCGTGGCCGTTCGGCACGCTGATGACATTCCAGCCGAGCGCGCCCATCGCCTGAAAACTGCGCTGCATGGAGAAGGAATCCTTGGTGATGCGCCCGGAAAGTTTCGTATCGTTGTCGGAAATGACGAGCACAAAGGGGTTCACGCGGTCTTTCGCGGCGAGTCCGGGGATGGCGGCGAAGGCTTCCTTGGCCTCGCCTTCCATCGACGCGCCGTCGCTCACGGTGCAGATGGTGACGCGGTCGCGTTTGGCGACCTTGTCGGCGATGGCCAGACCCTGGGCCTGCGGGAGCGCGGAGCCGAGCGGGCCGTTGCTGAGGAGCACGCCCTGCGGATTGAGATGCGATTCGCCGTGACCGGTGAGCTTGCTGTCGATGCCGCGAAAGCCCTTCAAGCTCTCGAAGGTCATGCCGTCGAAACCGTAATTAGCGCGCAGGGCGTAGATGCCGTTCTCGGCATGGCCGGCGTCGTTGACAAAATTAAACGCCTCATGCCAGGCGCGGCCCTGCGTGGCGAACATGATGCCGTGAATCGCCGCCATCATGTCGGCGAAGGCCGCCGGGCCGCCCCAGTGGCAGGCCGCGCCGCCGTTGACCGCGTGGACGTCCATCAGCGCAACCAGCGCGCGGGTGGCGCGCGGATCGGCCAGGATCACGTCCTGACCGGCGGCGTTCTTCACGGTGAGGGAATATCTGGGCGGATGCGCGGGCGTGGGCGCGAGCCGGCTCTTGAGGTTGAAGGCGGTCAGCGGCGGGGCTTCGACGGGTTTTACGACAGATGTATCAGCGGCCATAGTTTTGAGTGATTACGATTTCAAATCAATTGAAGCGCGAACTGTAAAATTCGGGCGCGAAAAGGGAAGCCGGAATTTCAAGCGAGAGACGGGGCCGGGCGAGAATGTTTGTAAGCTGCAGAAATGGTGCGCGTGGCGGGAGTTGAACCCACAACCTTCGCCTTCGGAGGGCGCCACTCTATCCAGTTGAGCTACACGCGCACACCAGCAACGCTCCGAAGCTAGGGCATCAAAAACGAATTCGCAATCAGTTTGTCGGGCGCCGAGGACGCGTCAGATGATTCATCCGCCACATCCCAGTTCGAAAGTTTCTGCCGGATAAATCCGGCGTTCCGGGGTGCATCCCTCACTCCACCGCCCGCCCCGTGATATCGGCGTCGTTTCGATATTCGCAGGTCACGACCTTCGCCTGCGCCGTGAATCGGACCGGCGGCCAGTCCCACGGCGGACGCTTTTCAGCGAGCGGGATGAATTGATATTTCACGGGCAAAGCCGTCGAACAACGCCCCTTCGCATCCCGCGTGAGCACCAGCAGGCCGTCAACGTTGAATTCCTTGCCTCCCTCCTCCAGATGGCGCGTCCATCCGCGTAACTGTCCGTCCGGCGTGTAGGCATAGACATCGCCCCAGTCCTTGGGCCGGGTGAGGCGGAAATCGGCGAGGAACGGCCGATACGAATGGGCCAGCCCCGGAATCGCCCCGGCGAGCAACTCGGAGTGAAAGCGCGTCAACTGGCCGCGTTGATGGACGCTCAACCGCCCGGCCGAATGGCCGTCGCGCCCTGCGTCCGCAGAACCGCGCGCGTTGCGTCATCGACGCGGAACCATTCCACCACCGGCACGCGGCCATGATAGCCAGTGTGCAGACAGGTCTCGCAGCCCGCACCGGCGCACGCGGCGCAGACTCGGCGGATGAGCCGCTGGTTCAGAATCAGCGCGACCGCCGAGGCGGCTGCGTGATGATCCGGACACATGACGAGCAGCCGTTCCCACACGCCCGCGCCCGAACCGGCATACAGCGTGGAAATGACAAGATGCCCCGTCAAGGCCGCACGCACGGCGATGTTCGCCGTCTCCTCGTCGGGGATTTCGCCGATGACCAGCACCTGCGGGTCGTGCCGCAACAAGTGCCGCCCGGCCTTCGCAAAGTCTAGCCCGCGCGACGAGTTCCTCCAGCAGGCGCGGCGCGGAGAGAACGGCGGTGGTGGGGCGAAGTTCGTGTTCATCTTGTCGGGCTGGTGCGAAACGTAGCGGGAGCAAACGGGGTTGGCAACAGAATGAAGCCAGCGGGAGAGGGCTGGGGTGAGGGAGAACGGCTACGAACGCCCAACCGGGTTGCCGAAACTGAGATGCCCTGGACCGCCACTCCTCACTTGTGCGTTTGCAGGGGACTGCCCAACCTCGCGCTATGAGCAAAGCTTTCACGCGGGAATCGGATGATGCGCCCGATCGTCCCCTGCCCGCCCGGCCTTCCACGCTGCCGCCGGGCGCAAAGAATTATCTGACGTCGGACGGCGCGCAGCGGCTGGGCGCAGAACTGGAACGCCTCGTTCAAGTCGAGCGCCCACGGCTCGCGGCCTTGACGGAGGATGCGGCTGCACGGCAGCAGCTCCAAATCCTCGATCGGCGGATTCAGCAGATTGAGCAGAGCCTGCGCTCGGCGGTGGTGGTGCCTCCGCCGGTGGTGCGCGATCAGCGCGTCCGGTTTGGGGCCACCGTCACCGTGCGCGAACCGGACGGCGGCGAATCATTCTATCGGATCGTCGGGGTGGATGAGACGGATCTGGACCGGGGCTGGGTGAGCTGGCTTTCGCCCATCGCCAAGGCGCTGCTCAATGCGGAGCCTGGACAGCGGGTCCGGCTCAAGCTTCCGGCGGGCGACGTGGAATTGGAAGTGACCGGCGTGAGCCACGATTGAATCCTGACCAGCGAATAGCGGAACAGACGGCTGGGCGATGCCAACAGATCATGTTCCCGGGGATTCGGGCGAACGTGGATTTAACAACCCAGAACCGAAGCCAGCTGACAGAAGGAAACGGAGGGAACAAAGCGGGAAAGGGTGGAACTGTCCGCCACGGAAAAATTTCACCAAGGCTGCTCCCGGCAGAAAACCCTGCTCTTCGTTTTCTTTTTTCCTTCTGTGAATTGTATTTCGGAGGCCAGGTTTTTGCCCGGCTCCCGGTCCGGCCGCGCCGCTACTTTTTCTCACCCAGCCAGCGCACGGCGTTTTCGATGACGCGCAAAACATTCGGGTCTTTGAAGACGGGATAGGTTTCGTGGCCGGGCCGAAAGTAAAAGACCTTCCCCTGCCCCACGCTCCACACGCTGCCGCTGCGAAACCATTCGCCGCGCTCCCAGTGTTCTTCGAGCACGACGGCGTCCGGCGGCGGGACGTGGAACGGCTCGTCATACATCTCGGTCTGGGCGATGGAGAATTCCGGCGGTACGCCCTTGGCGATGGGGTGGTCGGGCAGGAGCACGCGCATCACGCTCGGTTTGCCGTCGCCGCGATAGGCGGGGAAGCAGCAGTTCGGCAGGGTGAGCCTGATCTCGACGGAGCCTTGCGGCGGGCGGCGGTAAAGGGCAGAGGGCGTGAGGCGCTCGGTGTACTTGGGCGAGCTGCGGACATTTTGAAAAAGATTCGTCTCGAGCATGACGGCCCGGGTGCGTTCCGCGGCGGACAAACTTTTCAAGGCGTCCTCGCGGGCGCGCTCGTTCATCGCCTCCACGAAGGGCGTGGCCCAATGGGCCGAGTGCAGGGCGATGAAGGAAAGCTGGCCGGTCTTGATGCGACGGACAATCTCCTTGCCGGTGTCGGCGGTGACGGCGCCATTGCGGACGTGGCCCCACCAGACGAGCACATCGCAGGCGTCGAGCGCGGCGGGGGAGAGTCCCTGCTGGGGATCATCGAGCCGCGCGGTGGAAACGGTGAAGCCGGGCTGGGCGCGCAGGTGGACGGCGATCTGGTTGCCGAGAAAATTCGTGTAGGCCTGTTTTTGCGCGGGCTGCTGCTCGTCCCAGATGAGCACGCGCACCGGCGCGGCGTGGAGCGGGGCGAGGGTGAAGAGAGGAAACAGCGCGACCATGAGGAAGCGCAGGGATGGGCGAAGCAGCGATGGTTTCATGGGCGGAGTAAACCAGTGTTCCGGCGAGGCGGCCATAAAAAATTGAGCAGGCCGTGCGGGCAGGGCTGGTCGGCCGGGCGCCTCGCAGTTTGTTTCAGGACGGCTGGACATCATCCTGTCGGCGCGCAAAAAACTTCGCAGCTTTTCACCCTCACCATGAACCGTGTAGCGCGGCCGTCCCGGCGGCGTCTCGCCGCTCCGAGGAACACGGGGCGAGACGCCCCGTGAACTCGCAGGCGCGGACGCCTGCGCCACCTCCGTCGTCCCGGCTCAGGAGTTCGAGGCGCGAAACTTTTGTTCGGAGAATTCTCCCCTGAACCTTGTAGCCGCGCCTGTGAAGACGCGGCCAACCCGACTCGAAATAAAGCCGCCGCTGCACAGCGGCGGCTACGAGGTTCATGGGGAGAGAGAACGGCCACGAGGCCAGCCGGCTTGAAAAACTGAGAGGCGCGCCCATCGCCTGACAAGATGCATTTAGTCATGGCTTGTTTCGGGCGAACCTGTTTCCAATTGGCGTCGCCTTATGTCGCTCGTTCGCTGCCAAATCATTTGCCTCGCTGTCTGGTCGTTGGCCGTGCTTCGCATTCCGGCCGCGCCGGCGGACCGTACCAGCCTCGGCGCGCGCACCGCGCTGGACCGCTACGTTCACGCGCCGGACACAAATTATTCCTTCCGCATCGCGAACACGATGAAGGGCGAGGGTTATACGGCCTACATGATCGACCTGATCTCGCAATCGTGGCTGACCACGAACGAGGTCAACCGCCCGCTCTGGCAGCATTGGCTGACACTGGTGAAGCCGGACAAGGTGAGCAGTTCCACCGCCCTGCTCTTCATCGGCGGCGGCTCCAACCGCACCAACCCGCCCGCCCGGGCGGAGGCGAACCTTACGCTCGTCGCCTTGAGCACCGGGACGGTGGTGGCCGAACTGCGCAACGTGCCGAACCAGCCGCTCATCTTCGCGGGGGAAACGAAGGGGTGCTCGGAGGATTCCCTCATCGCCCACACCTGGGACAAGTTTCTCCGCACCGGTGATGAGCGTTGGCCCGCGCGCCTGCCAATGACCAAGGCCGCCGTGCGCGCGCTCGACACCATCACCGCCGTGTGCGCGAGCGCCGCCGGCGGCCGGGTGCGGGTGGACAAGTTTTTCGTGGCCGGCGGATCGAAGCGCGGCTGGACGACGTGGACGACGGCGGCGGTGGACAACCGGGTCATCGCCATCGCGCCCATCGTCATCGACCTGCTGAACATCCAGCCGTCGTTTCACCATCACTTCGAGGCTTATGGTTTTTACGCGCCGGCGGTGGGCGATTACACACGGGCGAAGATCATGGACTGGGACGGCACGCCGGAGTATCGCGCGCTGATGAAGATCGAGGAGCCTTACGAATATCGCCAGCGGCTGACGCTGCCGAAGTTCCTCATCAACGCCAGCGGCGACCAGTTCTTCCTGCCGGACTCGGCGCAGTTTTATTTCCAGGACCTGCCGGGCGTGAAGCATCTGCGCTATGTGCCGAACACGGATCATTCGCTCAAGGGCAGCGATGCCTGGATGACGCTGCTGGCGTGTTACTCGGCGGTGGTCAAGGGGACGAAGACGCCGCAGTTTTCGTGGACGCTGGAAGATGACGGCTCCATCCGCGTGCTGCACCAGGACCAGCCCGACGCGGTGAAACTGTGGCAGGCGACTAATCCGGACGCGCGCGATTTCCGGCTGGAGACCATCGGCGCGGCGTGGCAGAGCAGCGACCTCAAGGACGAGGGGGGCGGCGTGCATGTCGCCAAAGTGGCGAAGCCAGAGAAGGGCTGGACGGCGTTCTTCGCGGAACTGACTTATGGGAGCGGCACGGCCACGCCCTTCAAGTTCACCACGCAAGTCCGCGTGGTGCCGGACGTAAAGCCGTTCAAATACCAACTGCCCACGCGGCCAAGGTGATCCTTCCGAAGCCGATGGCATCGAGGCTTGTCTTTCGACACGGCCGTCAGCCCGGAACGTCCCGCCATGCCAACGCAGTCCAAAATTCCCGCCCGCACCTCCACGATCTCACCCACGGTTAATCACACCCAACCAGTGCGTCCTCCCATTCTTCCTGTTGACAACTCCCCCATGCCTCAGTTACATCATCACCCATGACAAACAACTCGTTCGTAAACATTTCATCTCAACAACTCCGCCGCGCCGCTGACCTTCAGGAGAGGATTGAATCGCTCCAAGCCCAGTTGGCCGCGCTTTCTGGCTCCCCCGCTCCAGCCGCGCCGGCCGCTAAGGCACCCAAGAAAAAGCGGGGGATGTCGGCAGCGGGCCGGGCCAAGATCTCCGCCGCGCAACGGGTGCGCTGGGCCAAGCAGAAGTCGGTCAAGCCGGCCCCGGCCCCGGCCGCACCCAAGGCCAAACGGAAAATCAGCGCCGCCGCCCGCGCCCGCATGATCGCCGGGGCCAAGGCCCGCTGGGCGAAAGTCCGCGCGGCAAAGCAGGCCGCCTAGTCCTCTCTCCGTAACCGTCGCACCGCCACGATGATCCCTTTCATCGTGGCGTTTTTTTGACGGTCATCGGCGGTCAACACTGCAACCACAAAGTCGTTCCACTTATCCGGGTGGCGCTCTGGTTTCCACGGCCGCATCTGCTCCAGACGAGCGAGTCGGTCGGTGTCCTGCTGGCGACAGTTCAGTTTCCCCTGATCGCGTGCGCCTTTGGCTTGGCGATTCGCCGTTGGCGCGCGGGCTGGGTGCTCGCGGGGTTGCTGGCGGTTGATGCGCTGGACGCTGGGATGGTCATGGCGACGCTTGGTCCGCCGCGATGACATGTCAGTCAGCAGGCGGAATGATTACTTCGTCTTGATCAAGCCCAGCAGCGCCGGCGCGGGCGTGCAGTTCTTCACGGACATCTGGAAATTCACCGGCTGCCCGCGCTCGACGTTGTAGTAAATCGACTCCGTGTTGTTGACCAGCGCGATGACCGCCCCGGACTCGTTGCACACCGGCGCGCCGCTCGACCCTTTCGCAAACTCCGCCGTGATCGCCAGGAATTCCACGAGGCCGTCCTTGCGCCGCTGCGCGAACCGGCGCGAGACCACGCCCGTCGTCAGCGTGAAAAAATGATTTTCGGGATGGCTGACCAGCGTCACCGGCGCGCCGAGGTCCGCCTTCGCCGCGAGCGGCAGCGGCGTGAACCCCTTGCCCTCGACCTGAAGAATGAGCAGGTCGTTCAATGGATCCGCCGCGAGCACTTCCTTGACCGCACACAACCGTCCGTCCCGCGTCAGCACCACCACGCCGCGCCCGGCCTCGCCCAGCACATGCCGGCTCGTCGCCAACGCGCCCGCTTCCGTCAGGAAAAATCCGCTCGCCGTGGCCAGGTGCGTGTTCGGGCAACGGTTGCACCGAAAAAAAGTCCCCACGATCACCACCGCCGCTTCGGCGCGCTGCGCCGCATCCACCACGGACAATTTCCGCGTGCCGGCGGAAGGCAGCTTGAGCTGGCAGATTTTGCGGCCCAGTTGCCCGCGCCAGTCCGTCAGCGTCTGGTGCGCCTCCACCAGCTTGAGTCCTTCGGTCTCGAGAAAACGCATCGTGGCCTTGTCATTGACCGGCTCGCCGGACTTCGGGGCGGCAGGAGGATTCAGCGGGCCGGAGCGCGGACGGGGTGCGTGCAGTTCATCCTCCACCGCGTCCGGCGGTTCTTTGTCCGCCGGCGCCGCGGCCGCCAGGCTGACCAGCGGCAGCGCCACGCTCAGGACGAGCAGGAAAAAGATTCGTTTCCGACGGAAGGAAAAGATGGTCATAAATTTTGATATTGCCTGGAACACGACTGATTCAGCCAGCGACGCAGCCGTGGGGCAATGGAAATCATGTCGTCACGGAACTGAAGATTGGAGCGCCGGTCTCCGGCCCGGCGAGGGCTGAACCGGCATCATGGCCCTGCAACGCGCCGCTCAACCGATGAACGAGCAGATGTATTCGCAGAGGCCGGACTTGACCTCGATGTCAAAGCCGGACTTGGCCGGGATGTTGAAGACCGCCCCCGCCGGATATTCCTGCACGGCCGTCTGACCGTCGAGCTTCACCGAGCACGCGCCGGCCACGATCTCCATCAGTTCCGCCTGGTCCGTGCCGAAATGAAACTTGCCCGGATAAATCAGGCCGAGCGTCTTCTTGCTCCCGTCCGGAAACAGAATGGAATGACTGACGACCCGGCCGTCGAAATAAACATTGGCCTTGGTGACGGCGGTGACGCCGGTGAATTGCGCGGGAATGGATGACATAGTGGCGGGGAGTTTTGGCGGAACGGAAAAAAAGTCAAGCGCGGGCAGAATCGGCTCGGCGAACACGGCGAACTTGTTTGCCAATTGGCCGGCCCCCCAATAATTTCCGCCATGCCCGACGCCAACCATTTCATCACCGCGCGCGACGTGCTGCACGAGGACTGGCCGTATTGCCACGTCGAGCACCTGTCGAACGCGGAACTCGTCGGTGCGAAAGAATTGTTTCTGGTGCGCGCCACTTTTCCGCTGGGCGCCCTGCACAGTTTCCATCGGCATCCGGGGCGCGAGGAGATCATCTACCTGCTCGAAGGCCAGGCCGATCAATGGGTCGGCCAGGAGAAGCGCCTGCTCGGCCCGGGCGACCTGGCGCACATCCCCATGAATGAACCGCACGCCACGTTCAACTCCGGCTCCACTCCGTTGAAATTTCTCGCCATCCTCAGCCCGGTGGACGCGCCGGGTCCATTCACCGTGGATATGTTCAACGAACTTCCCTGGTCCGGCCTGCTCCCGCCGACCCACGCTGGGAAGTAAGCCGCTGCCGCCCCCTGACGGATCAAACCGCCCAGATGACCAGACCCGCCACCGCCAGGGCTGCGCCGGCCAACCGCAGAACTGGGATCGCCCGCCGGGAATTTTTTTGCGCCGCCGCGAGGGCGAGAAGAATTCCCGCGAGATGCAGCATCGCGCTCGCCAGCACGAAGCCCGCGCCGTAGGCCGCCGCTGAGGTCGTCGCCGACATTTCCGCTCCGTGCGCGAAACCGTGGCACAGCGCGAACACCCCCACCACGGCCACGCTCGCCGCCAGCGGCAACCGCGCCGCCACCGCGATCAACACGCCCAAAATCAAAACTGAAGCCGCCGCGCCGGACTCCGCAAACGGCAGCGCCACCCCGCTCAGGCCGAGCGCGCCGCCCAGCGTCAATACTCCCACGAATCCCGCCGGCACCAGCCAGCGCTCGCGCCCGCCCAGTTGCGCCGCCCAGAGGCCGACCGCGATCATGGCCAGCAAATGATCCAGGCCGGACAACGGATGGGCGAGGCCGTTCAGCAGGCTGCTCACGTCGTGGCCCGGATGGGCGTGGGCCGAACCGGTCATGGCGGCAAGAAGAACGAGGGCGATGGAAGCGTGCTTGATAAATTTTTGCATGGCGAAAGCTAAGGAGAACGGCGCAGTCGCGTCAAGCCGCCCGATGCC
>SIBH01000054.1 GCA_009695285.1 Pedosphaera sp. | reverse complement strand
CGGCGGCTCCAGGCGGCGTAGCCGTAAGGTTCCAGCTTGAGCGGATCGCCGCCGACCCAATGGGCGTCGCGCAAAACGTCGGCCTGCGCGTGCGCCCACTTGGCGGACTCGGCGACGCAGTCCCAGGCGGCGGGCGTCATCATCGAGGGCGTGAGATAAAGTTCCTGGAGCATGGCGCCATTGGCAAAATAGGAGCGCGCCTCGTTCTTCAGATTGCTGCCGCTCTTGCCGACCTTGTCGCCTTGGAAGGCGCGGCCGTGAACGATGCCGTGGTGCATCACGGAATTCAGCGGGTAGAGGGGCGACACTTCCACGAAGAGCCGGCGGCAATAACCGTCACGGAACGTCAACCACTGCTCGCGGTCGTCTCCTTTGCCGGCCCAGCCGACGTCCGAACTGCCCATGCGCCAGGTGGTGTCCACATGATTCAGCCAGAAGGGCGAGGGCCAGGTGCCGACGGTGACGTTGATGAACACGTCGGGGTTTTCGCGGCGGAGTTTTTGCGCGACGTCCAGCAGGGCCATGAAGTGGGGGCTGACGCCCTCGCCGGCGCGGTCCCACTTGAAGGCATTCACGCCGCCCTCGCGCATGAGCTGGAGACAGCGGTCCTCGAACCATTGCCGGTAGCGCGGGTGCGAGAGATCGAGCTGGCTGGTCTCGGGGATGAGGCCCATCTGGCGGGCGTGCGCGGTGCGCTCCTTGTCGCCGCCGTAACCGCCGAGCGGAGAAATCCAGATGCCGAGATGCGCCCCGAACGGCTCGAGCTTTTTCTTCAGCCCGGCGAAGCCCTGCGGAAAGCGTTTCAAGTTTTCGACCCACAAACCTTTCACCGGATCGTCCCAGCCGTCGTCGGCAAGATAGGACTGCACGGGCACGCCGCGCTTTTTCACCAGTTCGTCGTCGAAGCGCCGCACCACGTCCACGATCTTGTCCTCGTTCAGCCCGTAGCCGAGATCGTACCAGCAGTTGTAGTGCAGGAAGGGCTTCGAGGCGCGGGCGCGCTCGCGTTCGAGGTAGCAAAGAAACGCACGCCGAAGCTGCCCCTCGGGAGCGACGCCGGTAACCGCGCCGAAGCGGTAGGACTGCTGGGGTGAAATTTCCAGCGCGCAGGCGAAGCCGATGCGCGCGCCTTCGTCGTCCACGAGATTGCGCGCGCCGGGCATTTCCACGCCGAGGAAAAATCCGCCACCCGCGACGGGGCAGCCGGGCGCGGTGCCGATCGTCCGCGCGCCCGGCAGGCGCAGGTCCGCCAGTTCCACGCCGTGCAGCGCGAGGGTTTTTTCCGGCGCGGTAAACTCCACCGTCTGGCGCACGTAGCTGGAGCCGTCGCGCAACTCCCCCCGCCAGAGGGCGCGCAGGCCATTGGTCGCGACCAGCGTGGCCTCGAGAAAGCGGCCGGGAATGGAGTCGGCGAAACGCCGCGTCTGATCGGTCAGCCGCAACGTGCCGAGGCTGGGCGCGCGGTCCAGCCGGAACGCCGATGCGGGCAGGTCGCCGGCGGGAAAATTACCGGGCTTGGGCGCGGCGAATTTTTCGCCGGTCAAAGTCGTGAGGTTGAAGACGCCGTTGGTTTCGCGCAGGCCGACGAGCAGGAAGCGCACGCCCTCCTCCCAGACGAGCGCGAGGGCCGGGGACCACGAAAGGCCGGTGTCCGTCCCCTTGTCGATGCGGGCGGAGACGCGGCGCGTGCCCGGCGGGAACGGAAACTCGGTGGTGGCCGCGCGGTGCGCCGATGTCTGGAAGGCAAAGTGATCGGCGGCCGGTGCCGGCGGCGGCGGGCGGATGTCAAAAATCCGGCCCGCGCCCACCGCGCCCAGATCGCCGTTATGATCGCGCGATTGCGCCTTCAAGTTCATCTTGCCGACGCGAATCACGGTCGGCTCGCCGGGAAAATACGCACGCGGCCACGACGCCAACTCGCTGAACACCCGGCTGTCCTTGCTGGCCAGCGCGACGACCCGGTCCGCATCAAGTCGGATGGTGACGGCGAAACTTCCATCGCCCGCGCCCGGCGGCCGGGTGGAAACGCGGAACAGTTCCGCGCCCTGCTGATCAAGGCGCTGGCCGGTGAGCTTGTTCACCACGGCGACGGGATGGATGCCGCCGGCGCGCACCTCCCAGCTCGCGGCGATCACTTTGTTTTCGAGGGTGAACGTGGCAGCCCTCGCCCCGTCGGAGGCCTTCGCCTCAATGGTCGCCCGGCCCGGTTCGGGGCCGGGAAATTCCACGCCCGCGGCGAAGGCGCGAGGGCCGGCGGTCAGAGCCGCGAGCAGCGCGGCGACAAGGGACAGAAAATTTCGCACGGGGCGGTTCATGGTCGGGAAAATCCTTCAGCGAATGATCGCGAATCGTGGGAATGAATGGCGGAACGCCGATATGATCCCGAACTCAGAAGTCGAAAGGAAATTCGGAACTGGCGGCGGGTGGAGTCCTGCGACGAAGCGCGGGTCTGTGACCCGCAGCGGCTCGCGCACCCAGGGAGGAACGTGGTGTTCAACACGTCACCCCCATGACCACACGCTGCAAGACACAGTCCCGCGCTCCGCCCGCATTCGGGGTCACGTCCACTCGCACAGGCTCTCGACATGTGCCGCCGAACCGTCCCGGAGCCAGCCGTCGAGCTGCGCCTGATCCTTGAGCTGCTGGCCGCGCTCGCGGGGGGCGACGACGAAGCGGCTGTCGATTTCGGGCAGCGCGGTGAGGTCGCTCCAGAGTTTTTCAAATTGCGCGACGGGAAAAACATCCTCCTGCCCGCGGCCCCAGCGTTTCTTCACCTCCTTCAACGTGACGTAGGTGGGCATTTTCGCGGCGAGCGCGCGGATGGCTTCGGTGACTTTTCCCTCGTGGCCAAGATCGGCGCGCGTCAGGCCGAAGGCGGTGAGCAATTTATCCAGATCAATCCACGTCGTCATCGAGTTGTAATAACTGAGCGCGAACTCCGCCTCTTCGCGCGGCATCGCCAGACCTTCGACGAGCCGGACGCGCCCGTTCACGCGCGCGAGGCCGCCGCCCCGGTCGTCGAGCCGGCGGGTGATGACCTCGAAGGTCAGGCACGCGCCGCTCTGAATGTGCTGGCCGAGCAGCGCGGGATCGGCGTTCACGCCGAGCGTGTCGATGTTGTGCAGGAGCAGGTATTTCAATTGCGGACGTTCGGCGAGAAGCCGGGCGAGCACGCCGTTGCGGAAGAGGTTGGGGATTTCATACCAGTGACCAACGGGGTGCAGACATTGCAGCGGGAGATTGTCGGTGTAATCGGCGGCCTCGCCAGTGGAACGCGCCCAGTTGATCAGCGCGGCACGCAGGCTGGCGCGGACCTTTTGCTGCTGCTCGTCGAGCATCTGCTGCGGCATTTCCTCCCACGCGAACCGCAGATCGCGCTCGGTCGGCACGAACCGCAGCCCGACGGCCTTGCCGGGCGAAAGGTGCAGCGGGCCTTCGTAACCGTAATTTTTCTGGCGCACGAGAAACTGCGCGGTCGGCTCATGCGTGGCGTAGCTGGTGGTGAAGACGTGGGGTAGCGCCGTGCCGAACGCGCGCGAGGCTTGGCGGCTCTTGGCGAGATGCGTTTCGAGGAAGGTGCGGTGCCTGCCTCCGAGTTTTGCGTAAGGGTGCAACGCCTTGCAGGTGCCAGCACCGCCGGTCCAGCGCGAACCTGCGCCGGCAGCAAGAGTAACCACGGCCAGTTCACCATTGCGCAGCGCGGCCTCGCCGATGCGGGTCAGTTCCCCAACCTTCTCTTTGGAAAAGACGGTCACGTCGCTCTCGTGAACATTCTCGATGGCGGCATTGGTGCGGAGCCGGTTTTGCGCGAGGCCGATGCGGCCTTCCTTCAAGTCGGCGCGGATCAGCTCGTGCTGCGCGCGGTCGAAACCGTTTTGGTCGAGCAGCGCCGCGAGCGACTGGACATCGGTGGATTCGCCTTTGCCGCGCGGCAGCAGCACGTCGAAGAGTGTCTGCACGAGGCCACGCAATTCCGGCTTGGTGCGCGCGGCGGCGCCGAATTTGTCCAGCTCGGCGCGGCGCGCGGCCGGCAAGGCATGGAGATCCTGCCGCAGGAGGCGCGGGACGGTGAGCGTGTAATAGCTTGGCGGCATCAGGGCGTCATCGTCGGCGAGCAGGTCGGCGGTCGTGCCGGTTTCGTTGATGGTAAAGTCATAGACGACTGGCTCCATGGCGAACGGCAGCGCGTGCTGCAGTTCGCGTTTGGTCGCCGACATGATTTCCTGCAATTTTTTCTGCGCCTCGGCCTTGCGTTCCGGCGCAAAAATAAAGCCCATGCCGCCGCCGCTCATGCCGCCGAGCATCCAGAAGCCCCAGAAATCTTTACCGAAAGCCGCCGCCGCCTGCTCGATGAGCTGCTCGGTGTAATACGTCGAGGCCCACGGGATGATCGTCTGGATCGGCTGCTCAAAATTGCGCGTGGTCGCCGCGCCGACGGCCTTGATGTCGCCACACTTCAGCGCGCCGAGCACGGCATCGAGGATGCCGAGCGCGTCCCGCCGGCCGATCCATTCGGCCTCGGAGCGGAGCAGATATTTTTCCGTCACCATTTCGAGGATCGGCCCGACGTTCTGCGCCATGCCGCCGTGAACGAGCACGAGCGAGTCCTGCAACTTCTGCCGCGCCGCCTCGGGAATTTCCGACCGCGAAAAAACTTTATGCGACGGCATGAGGAGTCCGCGCGAAATGCCGTGCTCGGCGTCGCCTTCGCCGGCGGCGACGCCCTGGATCAGTTTGATGCCGGGCCAGACGCCGCCACTGTCCTGCCAGCCGCCGCCGGAGCCGCCGAGCCATTCGCCGAGGAGCGCGCGCGCGAGGACGAGGCGGCGCTCGTGTTCCTGCAACGGCCCGGTAAGCGACGAGGCCTGGCCGGTGGCCCTCATGCAGACGGAGACAAGCGCACCGAGCAGATTCGTCGAAACCGCGAGCCGCGAGCCTTTCGGAATGTCGTTCACGCTCGACACAAGTTCGAGGCCGCGGCCGGGGCCGACGATGCGCGCGAGCAGTTCGGCCAGCGAATGACCGGAGCCTTCAATGCCCGGCGGCACGAGGCCGGACGCGATCACCGCCGCCTTGAGCAGGCCGAGATAATCTTTCGCAAAATCAAAAACGTCCGCGAGCGCGGTGAGGTCGGCGGTGGCGTGCAGATCGACGGACGTGAGCCGCAGCACCGGCTCGTCGATCACGCGCAGCCAGCCGCTGACGGGCGGCCGCGTCCCGGTGTCGCGCCCGTGCACGCCCAGATCGACCGAGACGTTCAGCACCTTGGCGCCTTCGGGAAAATCCATGCCGAGAAAAAAAATGTCGCTCCACGCCGAGTGGGTGAGGTCCATGCGCACGGCGGTCTGCTCGCGCAGGATTGGGAAGGAGCCATCCGCACCGCGCGCGAGCAGCTCGGGGCGGAGGCGCAACGGCTGGTCGGCGGGATGGCCCATGCGGAACATCCACTGATTGCCGCGCACCGAGCGGACGCTGCGCCGCACCTGGTCGGCGAGGGTTTGAAAAGCAAGCCGGTGATAGGCGGTGGCGAGCGCGGAACTGATGCCGTCGCTGGGGCCTTCGGCCTGCTGGGCGGCGAGAAAAAATTCAATAGCCTCCTCGAAGCGACGTTGCAGCAAATGCTCGTAGCCGTGGAAGGGGATGAGGCCGGCGTGGTGCGTGGTGCGTGGTGCGCGGGCTAGTTTGGCGGGGAGTTGAAAGCGGTGGATCGAGTAGAGGAAAAACAACGCGCGCACCCGTTCGTAAAGATTTTCACTGCGGCGACGGAAGGCGTCGAGTGCCGCGCATTCGCCGAGCAGTTCCGGCAGTGACATACGCGCGCACAGGGTGTCGAGCGACTGGTCGCGCACGGCGGGGTCGGTGGCGGTGATGATGCTGGTCAGAAGTTTCATCGGGCGGCGCGGGTTTATTTCCCTCTGGCCGCGAGCAGTTCGACCAGGCCGCTCAATACTTCGTCACGGTCGTCGCCGTCGAGGGCGAGGGCGAGCTGCGCGGTGAGGAGTCCGTATTTAATGCCGATGTCGTAGCGGCGGCCCTGGAGTTCGGCGGCGAGATGGCGTTCGCGCGCGGCCAGTTTCGCCAGCGCGGTGGTGAGGTGGACGCCGCCTTTTTTGCCGGCCTTGCCGAGCAGTTCGCCGAGGATTTCCATGAGGCGGGGCGTGAGGACGTGCATGCCGAAAAAGCAGAGGTAATGGCCGGCGCGCAATCCGGGCACGATCAGTTTTTGCTCGGCCTCGGTGGGCGTGGGCTTTTCCAGAATGTCCTCGACCTCGTAGAGCCGGCGCGCGCCGGGGACGAGCCGGCCGCCGACGGTGCCGAAGTAGGGGAGCTTGCTTTCGTGGGTGGCCTGCACGGCGGAGACGGCGCATTTCTCGGCGGTGGCCGCCTCGACGAGCTGCTGCGCGCAGCATTTCTTGGTGCCGCTGACGTAAAGGTGGTCGCCGACGAGGAGGAGAAAAGGTTTGTCGCCGGTGAACTCGCGCGCGCAATGCACGGCGTGGCCGTAGCCGAGCGGCGCGGTCTGTTCGACGAACTGCAACCGTTTCGCATGACGGCCCGCCGCCGCCTTGAACGCGGCCGCGTCGCCAGGGTGAATCACCAGGCAGATTTCCTCGACGCCGGCCTCGAGCACTTCCTCGATGATGATGGCCAGGGCGGTCTTTTGCGCGCCATCGCGGTCCACGAGCGATTGCAGGGGGAGGGTGCGCTGGGTTTTGCCGGCGGCGGTGATGATGGCTTTTTTGATTTCCATACGGTTGTAAGAGCGGTGGAAGCGTCACAAAACTTCACTCACGCGTCAATGTCCGGGGCGGCGGCGCGCGGGCGGATTTCAAATAAAGGATTGACCACCGCGAGCGCTCTGCGTTTGGTTGCGCGTTCCCACGGCGAAAATTGTCATGATCACAAATCAATCCGACGGCCGGAGCCGGCAACTGGTGCTGCTGGCCGCGTTTCTCGGCTGGATGTTCGACGGCCTGGAGATGGGCATCTTCCCGCTGGTCGCGCGGCCGGCGCTGCTCGACATGCTGGCCCAGATGCCCAGGGATTCCAGCATCATTCCAGACGAATTTGTCGGCATGTGGATGGGGCGCATCACGGCGTTGTTTCTCGTGGGCGCGGCGCTGGGCGGGCTGGTCTTCGGCTGGCTGGGCGACCGCGTCGGGCGGGTGCGGGCGATGACGTGGAGCATTCTCACGTATTCCGTGTTCAGCGGGCTTTGTTATTTTGCGCAGACGCCCTGGCAACTGGGCGGGCTGCGCTTTCTGGCGGCGCTCGGCATGGGCGGCGAATGGGCGCTCGGCGTGGCGCTGGTCATGGAGGTCTGGCCGCAGGAGAAACGTCCGTTGCTCGCCGGCGTGATCGGGGCGGCGGCGAATCTGGGGTTCGTGCTCATCGCGCTGCTGGGCTTCTATTGGAAGGTCACGCAGGATTCGTGGCGCTGGGTGATGCTGGCGGGCGCGGCCCCGGCGGCGCTGACTTTTTTCATCCGGCTCTTCGTGCCGGAATCTGAGCGCTGGAAGGAGTCGGTGAAAAGATCCGGCGCGGCCCGGCCGTTGCGGGAGATTTTCTCGGGCGGGCTGCTGCCCACCGCGCTGCTGGGCATCGCCTTTGCCGCCGTCGCGCTGATCGGCACCTGGGGTTCCGTGCAATGGCTGCCGGCGTGGGCGGACAAGCTGACGGATGGCGCCGTGCCCAAGGCGAAGGCGCTCACGCAGATCATCTCGGGCCTCGGCTCGGTCGCGGGCTGCTTCTTCGGCGCGTGGATCGGCGCGGCGGTGGGGCGGCGCGTGACATACTTTTCCATGTGCCTGCTGTCGCTCGTGGCCTGCGCGGTGATGTTTCGCACGGAGCAGACCTATGGGCCGCAGTTCCTGGTAATGGTGTTTCTGGTCGGGGCGGTGACGGCGGCGTTTTACGGGTGGCTGCCGCTCTACCTGCCGGAATTATTTCCGACCCGGGTGCGGGCGACGGGTCAGGGAGTGTGCTTCAATTCCGGCCGGATTCTGGCCGCCGCCGGGGCGCTGGGCCAGGGGCAGTTGATGAGTTATTACGGCGGAAGTTTCGCCAAGGCGGGCGCGGTCATCACGCTGGTTTACATTTTTGGTATGATCCTCATCTGGTTCGCACCGGAGACAAAGGGCCGGCCGCTGCCGGAATGAACCCGGCCTCGGAAAGGCCATGCACCGGAGCGAACCAGGCGAACGAGGATCCAAGGTTCTCCGCCGGGAGCGGCCCTGGTGGATGGTTTCGTGGGCGGCGCAAATTCTAAAGGCACGGATTTCGCGAATGGTCACGGAACCGGCCCGTGGCCTTCCTCGAAATCCGTGTCCCTTGGGCCACGGCGGTGCCGCGCGGCGGAATATCAGGTTGATCGCGAGGCCGGTGCGGCTACCATTGCAATTCACTAATGATCGCAAAAAAGAAATCACTGCGGAAATCCAAGATGCCGCTTTATCTGGCGGGTTGCCTGCTGGTGGTCGGAGCCGGGGGGTTGGCCGTGGTGCTGGTGATGAAATATTTTCCGCGCGCCGGAAAAATTTCCACACCGGCGACGACCAACGGGCCGTCCGCCCGTCCGGCGACCGGGGCGCCGCCGGTGATGACCGTCTCGAATTTCGTGGCGCAGACGACTGATCCAGCGGTGTTGATGAAGGCCGGACTGGAATTGCTGGAGGCGAAACGTTTCCAGGAGGCGTTGGTGTGCTACCAGCGGGCCTTGGAACTGAGTCCGGACGACGAGGAGGCGCATTTCAACGTGGGCTGCGCGCTGTCCAAGCTGGGCCGGCCGGCCGAGGCGATCAAGCAATACGAGGAGGCGTTGAAGCTGCTGCCGGATTTTCTGGAGGCGCACAACAACCTGGGCAACGCGCTGGTCGCGCAAAAAAAATATGACGAGGCGAAGGCGCATTATCTGGCCGTGCTGAAAATCACGCCCGATCATGCGAGCGCGCATAACAATCTGGGCCGGGTGCTGGCAGAGGAGGGGCGGATGAAGGAGGCCTTGCAACATTTCTTCGAGGCGGTGAAGGCGAATCCGAACTACAAGGACGCGCATTTCAACCTGGCCGTCGCCTATGCGGCGCTGGAAAAGCATGCGGAGGCCGCGGCGGAGTATGAAATGGTGCTACGGCTGGATCCGGGTTATCGGCCGGCGGTGCAAGGGCTGGCCCTGTCGCGCCGGGTGCTGGAGAAGCCGCGGAAGCCTTGAGGGCGAGGGGCAAGGCCGGTTGTTGGGGAGAAAGTGAGAAAGGGGGAGAGACTCTGCGAACTCGCGCTGGCGTTTCGTGTCCCACCTTTCAGTTGATGGGTGGCGGGCAAAGCGGAACCGGCACGCCGGCTTTTAGGTTCCTTCATTTCACCGGAGAGCGGACGGTGAGCAAGGCCGGTAAAATTTTTCAAACGGAAGAATCCCTGGCCGCCGGTCGTTGAGTTGTTGTGCGGGCTGGTGGGGTAGGCGAGGTTTGTCCAACCGGTGCCGTTGACCAGGTTCATCAGCGGAAGGATTGCGGCCGGGAGAGCGAGGGCCGGTTCGACGATGGCGTCGCTGACGTGGACGGTCACACCATAAGCGGTGCCGGTCGCCAGGGTCAGGTAGCCATCCGGGATGCTGGTCATGCGGGCGCGAGTGACCTCCTGCCCGTTCAAATAGAAGATGTCGCCGTCATCCAGATAATGGCGCAGGCGCAGTTCCGCTCCGGCGAGGTTGTAGGGAATGTGGAAGTGCGTGCGAAATAATAGGTGATCGTTTCCAAGGTGCCGGGCGAATTCGTGAGGTTGAGCGTGGTGAGGATCACGTTCGTCCCGTTGTTCAGGACGGCGGTCAGGACCGCGAGGGCGTTCGGGCTGTCGGATAATTCCGGGTCGCCGGTCGGATAAATTTCATAATGACAGGAGGCGCTGGCGCTGGCGGGGTTGAGGAGTTTCGAAAAGGACACCGTGACGTTGATCAAATATTTGTCGGCCAGGGCGCGGACGATCGTGGGCGGGTTGGTGTCCACCCGGACGGTCAAGGTGGCCACGGTGCTGGTCACGCTATTGAACGAATTGGAAATCACGACGCGGTAGAAGCCGGCATCGGAGCCGAGCGCGCTGGGGATGGAATAGGTCTGGCCGTTGGCGCCGGGGATGGGGCTGCCGTTTTTGGACCATTGAAACTGAGGCGAGCTGCCGGTGAAGCCGATCGTGAAACTGGCCGGTTGAACTTCCGTGACCGTCTGGCTGGCGGGAGTGGGGCCGCTGGTGATGAAGATGGGCTGGCCGGCCACGCGCCCAGATTCAAGGTAGCGCTCAACCCGCCGGGCGTGGCCATGGAGAATTCAGGAATTTTTGTCCAGCTCGAGTCCGCGACCGTCAGGCTGAAATAAGCGTGCCAGCCGGGCAGTTCTTCGCCCAGGTTGCCGACCAGTTAGTTGAACGTGTAGGCGACGGTGATGGCGGAAACCTCCAACCCGGTGGTGTTGGTGAGCGTGGCCAGCAGGATGGCGAGGGCGCCGGCACCTGGGAGCGCCGGCCAACAACCGTGTCAAGATGCACCGCACGTTGGTCCTTCCCAGATGCGCGTCTTGACGGACGACACCTCCTTCGTCACGTTCGGGCGGTCGGCGCGCGGCGCTCCTCGTTCGCCGGGCCGACGCGGACAGTATGCCGCCGGACCGGCCCTTTCATTGATGTGAACAAATCTGCGGACTTAACTTTTTTGCGGCGCGCCCTGGCCCTGGCGAAACGCGCCACGGGCCGGACTTCGCCCAACCCGCTCGTCGGCGCGGTGCTGGTGCGGCGCGGACGGATCATCGGGCAGGGCTGGCATCGGCGCGCGGGGGAACCGCACGCCGAGATCGAGGCGCTGCGCGATGCGGCACGGCGCGGCCAGGACCCGGGCGGGGCCACGCTCTACGTCACGCTCGAACCATGCTGCACGCACGGGCGCACGCCGCCTTGCACGGACGCGATTCGCGCGGCGGGGATCGCGCGCGCCGTGGTCGCGGCCAAGGATCCGAATGCGGCGCACGCGGGCCGGGGCTTGGCCATTTTGCGCCGCGCCGGCGTCGAGGTCGCACAGGGATTGCTGGCGGTGGAGGCGGAGCGGTTGAACGAGGCGTTCAACCACTGGATTGTTCACCGCACGCCCTTCGTCACGGTGAAGGCCGCGATGACGCTGGACGGCAAAATCGCCACGGCTTCCGGCGAATCAAAATGGATCACCGGCGAAAAGGCGCGCGCGGAGGGGATGAAACTGCGCCGCCGGGCGGACGCGATTCTGGTGGGGGTGAACACGGTGCTGGCGGACGATCCGTCGCTGACGGCGCGGGGTGTCCGAGGTTCCCGGCTGCGGCGCATCATCCTTGATTCGCGGGCGCGCACGCCGCTCTACGCGAAAGTGGTCAGCGATGAATTCGCGGCGCTGACGACGGTGGTGGTCTCGAAGGCCGCGCCGAAAAAGCGCGTGGCGGCGCTGGCGCAGCGGGTCAACGTCCTGGTCGCGCCGGTCGTCCGGCGCGGTTCACGCCCCACGCCCCACGCCCCACGCCTCGACCTCCGCTGGCTGCTGAAAAAACTGGGTGCGGAAAACGTCACCAGCCTGCTTGTCGAAGGCGGCGGCGAGGTGAACGCGTCGTTTCTGCTCGAAGGCCGGGCGCAGCGGGTCGCATTTTTTTATGCCCCGAAAATTTTGGGCGGACGCGATGCGAAGTCGGCCGTGGGCGGTGCCGGCGTGGAACGGATCGAGGACAAGATTTCGCTGCGCGACGTGGAGTGGCGCCGGCTGGGGCCGGATTTGTATTTGTCGGCGCGATTGTAGGAGGGCCGGGCGAGCATGGCTGTCTCGGAACGTCCCGTCCGGTTCGCGTTTATTGGCCGGCCTTGGTGGCCGCTCCTTGGCGCAGGATGATCAGGGCGTTGGCGATTTCCCTCGGCTCGCCTTGCCGGGGGTGGTTGATGGTGCGGCCGTTTAACATCAGGGTGTTTGACCGGCCGCCGTCCAGGTTGATCGCCTCCCGGCAGCCGAGGTCGATCATGAAATCCGCTAGGTCGGTCAGACGGATGCCAAATCTTATTGCGCTGTGGAGGCTGTCGGCCACGACGAGATAAAGGTGCTGGTCGTTCCAGCCGAGGGCGGCGCGCGGGTGAGGTTCATCGCTCATCCGCGCGGTGACTTCGTGGGTCCGCCCGGCGCGGACGAGCAGAGGACCGCCGCCCAAGGCGTGCTGGATGCCGGTGAGGTCCGGAGCGGTGGCGACGCGAATGGTGACGGGCGTGCCGTTGGTGATCGGCGGGAGGGTGGCGAGAAGATTGGAGCCGAGCATCATCAACATCAAGCCGGGCGGGACGTTGGTGAAACCGTCGGCGTGGTCGCGGACTTTCGCCTGACAGGTCTGGCCGATGCGCAAGGGCAGCCACGGCCCGGAGGCGGGTTCCAGGATGAATTCGCGTCCGCCCGGCGGGCGGATGGGCCCGCCCTGCGGAATGGCGCCAAAGGGTGAGTTGGTGTTCGATCCACGCCGGCTGTTGCCGCGTCCACCGTCGGCGCGTCCGCCCAGCCCGAAACGGTTCCCGGATTTCTCACGATGCAGCAGGCCCATGCTCGGGGTGAACAGGACGATCGCGTTGGTGTTCAGTTGCTCATTCAAGCCGGCGAGGCGGGTGCCTCCGCCGGGCCATTCGACGGTCAGTCGAGAGGAAACGGATTCGGCGTGGAGATCACCCCTGGCGTCCTGCCAGAAGGCGGCCGCGCCGGTGGGGACGCTGATGAGTTCGCCCCGCAAAATTTGCAGCCCGCGCGGGTCGCCCATCGCGGAGCCGTTCATCATGAAGAAATCACCGTTGATCCCGGCGACGGGCGTGCCGAGTTCCCTGGGCAGGGCATCGGCCTGGTCGGAGACCGTGGCGAGGCCCACGACGGTGTTCCGCGCGTGGGTGGAATGGAGGCGGAGTTCGCGCCGAAGGGCGGACCGTTCCACGCGCACGATGGTGTAGATCACGAAGGAACGCGCGTTGGTGACGCAGGCGGTGGCAAGGCCCGGGCCGCCTGCCTGCCAGGAGAAATCCGCGCCCCGGACCTGGTGGCCGGGCAGCAGACCCGCCGTCACGAGCCACGCGGCCAGGCGGATGTTTTTCCAACGAGACATGGCCGGAAGAGTACGGGGCCACCGTGCGGAATCCAAGTGGGCAATGTGGAAATCACTGCTCCCGGGTCAATCGCTCGTAAAGGTTCTCGGCGTTTTTCGTGGAGGGATGCGCCGGCCCCCAGGCTTTCGCGCCGCCCACCATCGCGCGCCGGGCTAGTTCCCGGGCCGCGACGACCCTACCCTGCATGGCTAGGCTGAGGGTAAGGTTGTGACAGGTCGTGAGGGTGTCGGGATGGTCATTGCCGAGGATGCGCTCCTGAACCTGGAGCACGGTCCGGTATTGGCTCTCGGCCTCGGCGGATTTGTTTTGCACGGACAAAGCGGTGGCCACCGCCATCCGACTGGAGAGAGTGTCGGGATGTTCGGGACCGAGGAGTCGCTCGCGGAGATTGAACACCGCGCGAAATTTCGCCTCGGCTTCCGGAGATTTTCCCAAGGAAAGCAGGGTGTTGGCCACGCCCATCCGGGCGGAAAGCGTGTCGGGATGTTCCGCGCCGAGGACGCGCGCCTTGAGCTTTAAAACGGCCCGATGTTCGGTTTCGGCTTCCGCAGTTTTACCCTGCGAAAAAAGTGATTTGGCCAGGCCCATCCGGCTGGGCAAGGTGTCGGAATGTTCCGGCCCGACGAGGCGCTCCTGAAGCTTGAGCGCCGCGCGATACCCCGTCTCGGCTCCGGCATAGT
This sequence comes from Pedosphaera sp., assembly GCA_009695285.1. Classification (GTDB taxonomy): domain Bacteria; phylum Verrucomicrobiota; class Verrucomicrobiia; order Limisphaerales; family SIBH01; genus SIBH01. The sequence continues at coordinate 2,011 of SIBH01000054.1, read as the reverse complement.
CGCCCTGGGCAAAACGCGCCTCGGCCCGGGCGAACCGTTGGGCGGGATCGACCTGCCGAATCCACAGGGCCAGTCCCCCGGCCACGCCGAGGATGACGAGGATGAGAGCCACGGCAGTCAGGCGACGGAAAGAGGACGGGCGGCGGTTGGAGTCTCCGGGTTGCTGCCTCATGATAATGATGATGCTAGGTGATTTTTTTTGAAGACCAACCAATTTCTTCGGCGCACCTCCGGTCGTGGCGCAGGCGTCCCGCCTGGGTCGAGGGGCGTCTCGCCCCTAACTTCCATTCTCCCCGTAGCAGCCGACGTGAGGAGGCTCTGATGTTTTTCGGTGGTGGTGGCGCGATGTTTGATCAGAGCCTCCTCACGTCGGCTGCTACGGGACGATGGCGCTTCGCGCTTCCGGTGAGAAATGCAGACTGATCCGGTCACGGGCGGGACGCCTGCGCCACGGCCGGCCTGCGGATTTGGTTTGCCAAGACTTCGCCCGTGCCCGGTAAACTGGCGCGTCCGCATTTGAAAATGAAAACCGCCGCGCTGGTGCAGTTGGAAAACGTCGATGTCCGTCTCGCCGGACGGACGGTGTTGCGCGGCGTCTCGTGGCGCTGGCAACCCGGCGAACATTGGGCCGTGCTCGGCCCGAACGGCTCCGGCAAAAGCACCTTCCTGAAACTCGTCCGCGGCGAAGTCTGGCCCGCGCCCGGCGGGGTCGGCCGGCGGCTCTACACGCTCGACGGCCCGCCGCATGACTGTCCGGCGGTTGCGCGCGCCCACATCGGCTGCGTTTCGCCGGAGACCCAGGAGCGCTATCTGCGGCAGGACTGGACCCTCAACGGACGGCAGATCGTCCAGACGGGATTTTTCGACAGCGACCTGCTCTATCAGAAGCCCGACGCCGCGCAGCGACGCCGCGCCGAGGCGTTGCTCGAGGAACTCCATCTCCAAAAATTGTCCCGGAAAAAAATTCAGGAGATGTCGCAGGGCGAGCTGCGGAAAATCCTCATCGCCCGCGCGCTCGCCGCCGCGCCGCGCCTGCTGCTGCTGGACGAATGTTGCGACGGGCTGGACGCCGGGGCGCGCGGGCAACTGCTCGAACTGTTGCAGCGCGTCGCCGGGCAGGGCACGCACCTGCTCTACACCACGCACCGCGCCGAAGAGATCATCCCCGCCGTCTCGCACGTCCTGCGGCTGGACGCGGGCCGGATGGTTCAGTCGGAAAAACAAAGCGACCCTAGCCGCGCGACCGCTCCGGCGGACGGCCCGTCGGACGGCGCCGCCAAAAAAATCTCCACCGCGCCCGTCCGCCGCCGCCGCGTCCCGCCGTTCCTGATCCGCGTGCGGCAGGCCAGCGTTTTTCTGGGGCGCAGGAAAATCCTGCACCGCCTCGACTGGCAGATGAACGCGGCGGAAAACTGGGCTGTGCTCGGCGTGAACGGCGCGGGCAAGAGCACGTTTCTGAAATTGATCGCCGGCGACCTGCATCCCGCGCTCGGCGGCCGGGTCGAACATTTTGATGACCTGGACACGCTGTGGAAAATCAGGAAGCGCCTCGGCTGGGTGTCCGCTGATTTTCAGGCCGCATACGAGGCGGAGCTGAATGGGGAACAGGTGATTTGCTCGGGCTTCTTTGCCAGCGTCGGCCTGCTCGACCGGGTCAGTCCGCGGCAGCGGTGGCGGGCGCGGGACTTGATCCGGCAGTTCCAGCTCGGCGCGCTGGCGGGAAAATTGTTTCCACAAATGTCCTACGGCGAGCGGCGGAAAATTCTTCTGGCCCGCGCACTGGCGCAGCGTCCGGAGATTTTGCTTTTGGACGAGCCGTTCGACGGCCTGGACCACGCCACGAAAACAGGCGTGCAGCGGATGCTGGAGGAACTTTCCCGAAACGGCACACGGCTGGTCATGGTCACGCATCATCCCGGCGACCTGCCGGCGTGCATGACCCACGCGCTCCGGTTGGAGCATGGGCGGATCGCGTGGCAGGGGGCCTGGGCCGGCGCGTGAAGGGCGGGGA
>SIBH01000053.1 GCA_009695285.1 Pedosphaera sp. | reverse complement strand
GATCCCCGGCGAGCTGCCAGGTGGTGAACTGGTCGAACGGGAGATTCTTGTTGAAGGCCTCGATCACCCACTCGCGCCAGATGGTCATGTCGCGGCCGGAATCAATGTGGTAGCCGTGCGTGTCGGCGAAGCGCGCGGCGTCAAGCCAGTCCACCGCCATGCGCTCGCCGTAGCGAGGCGAGGCGAGCAGACGGTCCACCAGCTTCTCGTAGGCGTTCGCGTTTTTGTCCGCGAGAAAGGCGTCCGCCTCGGCGGGCGTCGGCGGCAGCCCGGTGAGATCAAGTGTGACGCGGCGGATGAGCGTGGCACGGTCGGCTTCGGGCGATGGGGGAAGTTTTTCCGCATCGAGGCGGGCGAGGGCGAAGCGGTCGATCGGATTGCGAACCCAGGCGGATTTGCTCGCGACCGGCAGCGCGGGGGACTTCGCCGGCTCAAACGACCAGTGGCTTTTCCAGTCCGCGCCAGTTTCGATCCACTGGCGGAGCAGCGCGATCTGCTCGGGCTTGAGCTTCTTGCCGGTCTTGACCGGCGGCATCACGTCGTCCTCGTCGGCATGGCTGACGCGGCGGATCAGTTCGCTCTCGGCGGGTTGGCCGGGGACGATGGCGAGAGCGCCGGACTTGGCGGGCTTGAAGGCGTCGGCCTTGAGGTCGAGGCGGAGCTGGGACTTGCGCTTGCTCTCGTCCGGGCCGTGGCAGGCGAAGCAGTTCTCGGAAAGGATGGGGCGGATGTGGCGGTTGAAATCAATCGCGCCGGCCGGGGTGGCCGGCGCGGCGGCGGAGGCAAGGGCGGGCCAGAGCAGCAGTGCAGGCGCGCGAGCGAAAAATATTTTCAGCGACGATGGCGGCTTCATAAAGCAAAACAGACGATTGGAAATTCAGGTGAAATTTAGCCGCCGGCCGCGGTGGCGTCGATGAGCAATCGCGGCCGCAATCGTGGTGGGCGCATCCGCACCCTGCCCCGGAGCGCGGCTGTGTCGTCCTCGACCAACCGCAGCAGCTACGCATGGCTGGGCGCATTCAGAGCATTCCACACGGTTCGACATGCGGACGTGCTGCGGCTGGTCTCCGCGACACCGCTGCGCTCCGTCCGAGTTCGGGGGCAGTGTCAAGATGCGCCTCAATCGTGGTCACGAGGCTGATCCGCGTTCCGGCTGACGATCAGTCCCGGCGGATCAACATGGCTGGTGCCCCCAGTCATTCTCTTTGAGATCCTTTTCAAACAGGGCCATTTGTTCCTCCGGCGTCAATGGGCCGGCCGCGCCCGGCTGATCGCAGGTGGGAGGTTTCGCCGCAGGTTCTGCCGGGGCCGGGGATGCGGTTCCGCCTGGGGCGGTGGCCGGCCGGGCCGGTTCTTGGGATGGGTCATCGTTCATGCTGCTCCTCGGAAGGTGCGGATCAGGCCGGCGGTGTCAAGCGCGGCGGCGGGCGCGCAAGCTTCCAGAGCTTCCGACCGCCCGCGAATAGCCTGCCGCCGTCTTCCGTCCGGCTTCCATGCTTTGCACTTCCATGCTTTGCAGTTGGAAAATTTGAACCGCCGGACTACTGTTTGTCTAATGCCTGAAAAAAATGCCGTCCATGTTTCGCGGATCGAGCGCGAGAATTTTGAAAAGGGCGCCGTCGCCTTGCAGAAGCTGAGCTTCGATTACGCCATCTCCATCTTCCAGAAAGTGCTGGCGGCCGAGCCGGGCTTTTACGAATGTCGCGAGGCGCTGCGGGCCGCGCAGTTCAAGCGCGCCGGCGGCGGCGCCAGCTTTTTTAAGAAGTTGGTCAGCGGCGCCAGCGCCCAGCCGATCATGGCCGCGCTCCAGCTCACCCTCCGCCGGAAGCCCCTCGACGCCCTCGTGTCGCTCGAATCCATCCTCAGTAGCGATCCCTACAACATGACCGCGCACAAGCTCATGGTCGAGGCGGCGGACGCGGCGGATCTGCCGCGCACCGCGATTCTCTCGGCGGAAATCCTGGCCAAGCACGACTCTAAGGACCGGGCGCTGATGCTGAAACTGGCGACCCTGCTCACCCGCTGCAACCAGATCGCCAAGGCCCGGGCTGTTTACGAGCGGATGCTCGAGACCAACCCCAACGATCCCGAGGCCACCCAGTTGATCAAGAACATCACGGCCCGCGAAACCCTCGAACAGGGCGGCTACGAAAAACTAGCCGATGGCTCCGGCTCCTACCGGGACATTTTGAAGAACAAGAGCGAGGCCGAATCGCTGGAGCAGGAGGGCCGCGCCGTGAAGACCGAGGATGTGGCCGCCAATTTGATCAGCGAATACGAGGCCCGCCTGGTCCAGGAGCCGAGAAATTTGAAGGTGCTCCGCAACCTTGCCGAGCTTTACGCGCAGAAGAAAGAGTTCGACCGCGCCCTGGAATACTACGCGCAGATGCGCGACGTGGACGGCGGGACCGATTCGTCCCTCGACAAGGTCGTCTCCGACGTCACGGTGAAAAAATTCGACCATCAAACCGCTCAGCTCGATCCGAATGCGGAGGATTTTCAGGAGCAGACCACTCGGCTCCGCGCTGAGAAGCAGGCGTTTCAACTCAGCGAGTGCCAGCGGCGCGCGGAAAAATACCCGACCGATCTGGGCATCCGCTACGAGTTGGGCGTGCTCTATTTCGACGCCGGCAAGATCGGCGAGGCCATCCAGGAATTTCAAAAGGCGCAGAACAACCCGCAGCGCCGGCTCGCCACCATGAGCTACCTCGGCCAGTGCTTCGCCAAACGCGGCATGAACGACATGGCCGCGCGCAAGCTCCAGGAGGCGCTCAAGGAAAAGCTCACCTTCGATGCGGAGAAGAAGGACCTGATCTACGCACTGGGCTGCGTGCTGGAAAAGATGGGCAAGAAGGACGAGGCCATCGAGCAGTTCAAGCAGATCTACGAGGTGGACATTTCCTACAAGGACGTCGCCGCGAAGGTGGACGCCTACTACGCGGCGCAGGGGTAGGGCGGCGCTGCGGTTTTTGTAAACCTGGCCTGGACGCCGCCGGGGGCAGCGCCGGCCACTGCCACCCGCCCTTGCCCTGCCCGCGGAAATTAACTGTTCATTCCTCCGCGTTTCCCCGACGGTGCGCGGCGTGAATCCGACCCTTCGCAAGACCAAGATCATTGCCACCCTCGGCCCGGCCACCAGTTCCGCCGAGATGATCGGCAAACTCATCGACGCCGGCCTGAACATTGCCCGGCTCAACATGTCCCACGCCCCGCACGACTGGGTGCGGCAGGTCGTGCGCGACATCCGCGCCGCCGCCGCCGCGCGCCAAATTTCCGTGGGCCTGATGATGGACACGCAGGGGCCGGCCATCCGCACCGGCGATCTCCCGGCCGTGCTCGACCTCAAGCCCGGTCAGAAATTCACTCTCACCGTCCGCGGCGAACGCAGCGAGGAGCTGCACTCCGTGGATGTGAACTACGAGAATTTCGTCAACGACATCAGCGTGGACGACGTGGTGCTGCTCGACAACGGCACGCTCCGCATGAAGGTGCTGACCAAGCACGCCAACAAGATCGAGTGCGAAGTCCTCACCGAAGGCAAGCTCGGCAGCCGCCGCCACATCAACCTCCCCGGCGTCAAGGTCAGCCTGCCCGCCCTCACCGCCAAGGACCTGGCTGACGTCGAACTCGGCCTCGAACTGGGCGTGGACTTCATCGCGCTCTCCTTCGTGCGCGAGGCGAAGGACATTCAACAGCTCAAGGCCGTCATCGCGCGCTCCCCGCACCGCCCGCTCATCATCGCCAAGATCGAGGATCAACAGGCCGTCCTCAACCTCAACGAGATCATCCAGGAATCCGATGCCGTCATGGTCGCTCGCGGCGACCTCGGCATCGAGGTCCCCTACGAGGAACTTCCCATCATCCAGCGCAAAGTCGTCAAGACCTGCCTGCGCGTCGGCCGGCCCGTCATCGTCGCCACCCACATGCTCGAGAGCATGATTGAAAACCCCATGCCCACCCGCGCGGAAATCACCGACGTGGCCAACGCCGTCTTCGAGCAGTCCGACGCCATCATGCTCAGCGGCGAAACCACCGTGGGCAAATACCCGCTCGCCTGCCTGGAAGTCTTCGACAAAATCTCCCGGCGCATCGAGCGCAGCGGCGGCGCGAACTATCACGAGCGCGCCGACCTGACCAACCCCCGCCAGAAGCTCGTCCGCAGCGCCGTGGTCATGGCGGACGAACTCCAGGCCGACGCCATCGTCGTCATCACCATGCGCGGCAACATGGCCCGGCACACCTCCTGGATGCGTCCGCGCCATTCGCCCATCTTCGCCATCTGCGACAGCCAGGTCATCGCCGACTCACTCACCATCAACTGGGCAGTGACGCCGGTGGTCATTCCGTTCAATCACGAAGACCCGGAGAAGACCATTGCGCTGGCGCTGGAAACATTGGTGGCCAAGGGAATGTTGCGCGGGGGCAACACCGCTGTGGTCATCACCTCCGTGGCCGCCGGGGTGAACATGGTCGATGCCGTGCAGATGCGGGTGGTGTGAGGGTGGAAACCGCGGATGAACGCGGATCAGACGAGCGGAGACCGAGGCGGGGCGGCATCGCAAGCCTTAGGTCATCGTCGCCTGTAGTGTTTGTTTTTATCCGGCAGGGCTAGGAGCACCACCGCCGGGAACAGAACGCCAAAGAAAGATGGTCAGCACGATCGCGCTGCTGTAGCCCTTGGCTTTCGCTAGGGCCAGGCACCCCCAGATGTAGAGGCCGATGCCGCCAAGGATCAAGGGCACTCCTGCACTGATGGGGACGATGTCGAACCGGGCCAGCGCAAAACCCCCACTCAACAGACTGAAGCCCGCCGAAGGATGTTCGATGTTGGGTGTTGAATGCTTCCGTTCCCCCTCACGCCAAAATCGCCTTCACCACTTCGCCATGCACGTCGGTAAGACGGTAGTCGCGGCCTTGGAAGCGGTGGATGAGCCGTTTGTGGTCGATGCCAAAGAGGTGCAGGAGGGTGGCGTGGAAATCGTGGACGTGAACGGGGTTTTCCACGGCCGCGTAGCCAAACTCGTCGGTCGCGCCGTAGGTCACGCCGCCCTTGATGCCGCCGCCGGCCATCCAGATGGAGAATCCCTTGATGTGATGGTCGCGTCCGTCGCCCTGACCCATCGGGGTGCGGCCGAATTCGCCGCCGAAGATGACGAGGGTGTCATCGAGCATGCCGCGTTGTTTCAAATCGGCGAGGAGGGCGGCGGCGGGTTGGTCCACTTCGCCGGCCTTGAGTTTGATGTCGTTCTTGATGCCGCCGTGGTGGTCCCAGTCGCGGTGATAGAGCTGGATAAAGCGGACGCCGCGTTCGGCCAGGCGGCGGGCGAGGAGGCAGTTGGAGGCGAAGGTGCCGTCGCCAGGTTTGGCTCCGTAGAGTTCGAGGGCGCTGGCGGGTTCGGTGGAGACGTCCATGAGGCCGGGGACGCTGGCCTGCATTTTGAAGGCCATTTCGTACTGGCTGATGTGGGTGAGGACTTCGGGATCGTGGGTGGCGGCGTGGTGCCGGGCGTTGAGGGAGTTGATGGCGTCGATGACACCGCGCTGGTCTTCGCGGGTGGTGCCGGGAGGATTGCCGAGGTAGAGGACGGGGTCGCCCTTGGAATGAAAGCGCACGCCCTGGAAACGGCCGGGCAGAAAACCGGCGCTCCATTGGCGCGCGGCGAGAGGTTGCATCTGGCCGCCCTTGCCGGCGGAGGTGAGGACGACGTAGCCGGGAAGGTTGTCCACCGAACTACCGAGACCGTAGAGGAGCCAGGAGCCCATGCTGGGGCGTCCGGGAATGCCGGAGCCGGTGTTCATCAAGGTGTGCGCGGGATCGTGGTTGATCTGGTCGGTGTGCATCGAGCGGATGATGCAGATGTCGTCGGCCATTTTGCCGAGGTGCGGGAAGAGGGCGCACATTTCCTGGCCGGACTGGCCGAACTTTTGGAAGTCGTGCTGGGGCCCGAAGCATTTGAGTTCCTTACCCTGCAGTTGCGCGATCTGCTGGCCCTTGGTGAAGGAGTCGGGCATGGGCTTGCCGTGCATTTCCTTGAGTTTGGGTTTGTAGTCCCAGGTCTCGAGGTGCGAAGGCCCACCAGCCATGTAAAGGTGGATGACGCGTTTCGCCTTGGCCGGCCAGTGCAGCGGGCGGACGACGCCGGGCCACTTTTCCTCGACCGGCAAATCCGCGCCGAGCATCCGCGGGTTGAGGAGCGAGCCAAGCGCGAGCGCGCCGATGCCGGTGGCGGCGCGGCCGAGGAAGGCGCGGCGGTTGAGGGAGAAGTCGGGGAGGGTCATGGGGAAATGGGGAGGGGGGAAACATCGAACATCGAACGTCCAACGCTGAACATCCAAGGGGTGGAGCGGGCATTGCATCCATCGCAGCGGCGTCTCGGCAGAGCGCCGTTCGAGGTAAGGACGGCGCTCTGCCGAGACGCCGCTACGATGGGCGGGATGTTTGTTTTAGTTCGGTTGGTCATGGCCTTCACTCTCTCGTAATCGTTTCGTGCAGATTCAAAATCGCGCGGCTGACTTGCATCCAGGCGGCCAGTTCGGGGTCGGCGTTTTTCGGCGCGGGCGCGTCTTCGATGGTGAGCAGTTGCCGGGCTGCGGTCTTGTCGGCCTGGTAGCGCCGCCACTGTTTCTCGAACAGGTCGTGAAGCACTTGGGCTTCTTCCGCCTTGGGTGGACGGGCCAGCGCGGTCTCGAAGGCGAAGGCCAGGCGTTTGTCGAAGCCGCGTCCGCCTTGCCGTAGAATTTTTTCAGCGAACGCGCGGGCCGCCTCGATGTAGCTCGGATCGTTCAGGAGCACGAGCGCCTGGAGCGGAGTGTCGGAGACCGGGCGGCTGACGGTGCATTCCTCGCGGGTGGGCGCGTCGAAGGCCAGCAGGCTCGGATGCAGGAAGGTCCGCTGCCAGTGGGTGTAAAGGCCGCGCCGGTGGAGGCTGTCGCCGGCGTCGGAGGCATATTCGCGCCGGGGGAAATTCAAGTAGGCCCAGTAGCCGGCCGGCTGGACGGGCTTCACGCTGGGACCGCCCTGCTGCTCGACGAGCAGTCCGCTGATCGCGAGCGCGTTGTCGCGGATGAACTCAGCGTCGAGCCGGTGGCGGGACTGGCGCGTCAGCAGGCGGTTGAAGGGATCGCGTTCCTCAAGCAGCGGCGTGCTGTCGGCCGAGCGGCGGTAGGCGGCGGAGGTGACCATGAGGCGCGCGAGGTGTTTCACGTCCCAGCCGGTCATGAATTCGTCGGAGAGCCAGTCGAGCAAATCCAGTTGTTGCGGCCATTCGCCCTGGGCGCCGAGGTCATCGAGATTTCGGGACAGGCCGGTGCCGAAATACATTTTCCAAAGGCGGTTCACGAAGACGCGCGCGGTGAGGGGATTGTCCGGCGCGGTCATCCAGTCGGCCAGGTCAAGCCGCGTGGCGCGGGCGGGCTTCACGATCTGTTTGAGAAAATGCGGCGCGCCCGACTCGACGATTTCGCCGGAGTCATCCATCCAGTCGCCCCGCGCCAGCACGCGCATTACGCGCGGGGCGGTGGACTCGGAAACGAAACTAACGGGAATTTTCCCGGTGAGGGTCTCGCGCTCCGCCCTGGCGAGGTTGAGCTGCGAGCGCAGCGCCTCGAGTTCGGGCGCGATGGTGCGGTAGAATTTAGCGATGGTTTTTTCGTGCGCTTCCTTGCGAGCCTCCCCGGTCAACTGCACGGCTGTGAGGACGTCAGCCGGAACGGCGGTCAGGGAGACGCGGAAGCGACCGAGGTGCTGGCGGGGATGATCGGGACTGTGCCGAATGCGGACGGTGAAGAAGGCATCGGGGGAACCGGTCAGGGTGCGGGCGAAGGTGTAGGTGGTGTTGTGACTTCGGCCCGGGAGAAAGCCAATGCCCCAGGAAGTCCTGGGGTTGCCGTCGATCGTGGCCAGTGCGGGATGACCTTCCTCGGCGAAGTCCGCCGTGGCACCGCTGATCTTCACCGGTTGCAGCCGAGACTTTTTATCCGGCGTGAACGTGACCTCGACTTCGGAAATATAAAACGACGTGCCGGCGCGCGAGACGTTGTTGCCGGGAAGATTGTCGTCGCGGATCACGTCGAGCTTGAAGCCGGCGATGTGTTCGAGGCGCGCGGGCAGGGTCACGGTGTAGTCGTCATGGGCCGGGAGCGGTCCGGAGGCAAGAATCTCGCCGTCTTTGACCACTTCTAGTTTCGTGCCGGCGGTGGATTCGGCCTTCACGGCCGGGGCGTTGGACCCGGTGAGTTTTTGGCCCTTGTCGAACGCGCGGATTTTCGCCTCCCAGGCGGCGCGGCCGGCGGCAAGTTTTTCGTCGGTGATGGCGGCCAGCGCGGCGGTGTGCCGGGCAATTTGTTTATCGAACGCGTCGAGCCGGGCCTGCTGTTCCGGCGTCGGCGCCTTGAGCTGCGGTCCCCAGTCGCCCTTGTCGAAGCCGTCCTTGTACCAGCCCTTTTCCTTGAGGTCGGCAAAGAAGGCGGCAAAGCGGTAAAAATCCTTCGTCGAATACGGATCGAACTTGTGATCGTGACACTCGGCGCAACCCAGCGTCGCGCCCAGCCAGACGGTCGAGGTGTTGCGGACGCGGTCGCCGGCATATTTGGCGAGGTATTCCTTGTCCTGGATGCCGCCTTCGGTGCTCATCATGCCGAGGCGGTTGTAGCCGGAGGCAATGCGCGTGGCGGGTGTGGCGTTGGTGAGCAGATCGCCGGCGAGCTGTTCACGCGTGAAGCGGTCGAACGGGACGTTCGCGTTGAAGGCGTTGATCACGTAATCGCGGAAAGGCCAGACGCTGATGATCTGGTCACCGTGGTAGCCGACCGAATCGGCGTAGCGCACGAGGTCGAGCCAGTTCACGGTCATCCGCTCGCCGTAACGCGGCGAGTCAAGCAGGCGGTCCACCAGTTTTTCGTACGCCTTCGCGTCCTTGCTTTTCACAAAGGCCCCGACTTCCGCGGCCGTGGGAGGCAGTCCGGTGAGATCGAAGGCGAGCCGGCGGATCAAGGTCCGCCGGTCGGCCTCGGCCACGGGGGTGAGCCCGGCCGCCTGCTGCCGAGCCAGCAGGAAGTGATCGATGGGATTTTCGATTTTGGATTTTGCGCCAGGCACGGACGGAACCGTTGGGCGCGTGACGGGCAGGTAGGCCCAGTGCGCCTCGTATTTCGCGCCTTCGGCGATCCACTGCTTGAGTAGTTCTTTTTCGCGCGGGGTGAGCTGGCTGTTCGACTTGGGTGGCGGCATGACCTCGTCCGGATCAGTCGCGAAGATGCGCTTGACGAGTCCGCTTGCGGCGGGTTGGCCGGAAACGATGGGGAAATGTTCATCGCGCCGGGCCTTGGCCTCGGCTTCGAGATCGAGGCGGAATTTTCCTTTGCGCGCGTTCTTGTCGGGCCCGTGGCAGGCGTAGCATTTGTCGGAAAGTATCGGGCGGATGTCGCGGTTGAAGCTGACGGAGTCGGCGGCGGAGTTGGCGAGGGCGGAGAGGAGCAGGCCGGCCGCGAGGAGCAGCCCTCTTTCAGAGTTCGAGGAGAAATAGTTCATTTATTTTCACCAGACCGGAAAGGTCCGGGCGCGCAAGCTTGGTCTGAATTTCATCGGGAGATCAAGGGGCCGAGGGCGGTGTCTGAAGTTACAGGGGGCACGGCTTTGTCGAAGATCAGCCGCAGCACTTTCGAAGCTGCGGCGGCTGGTCCCGCCGATGCGGGATACAGCCGCGCTCCGGCGAAATGGAAACCAGGCCACCACCGGAACGAACGGCATCTCACGCGAGGATACCCTTGATGACACTCGCGCTCTCCACGCCGCTGAGACGTGCGTCGAGACCCTGGAATTTCACGGAGAGGCGCGTGTGCTCGATGCCGAGCAGCCGGAGGACGGTCGCGTGCAGATCGTGGACGTTGATGACGTTCTCGACGGCGGAGTAGCCCAGTTCGTCGGTCGCGCCGTAGCTGATGCCGCCCTTGATGCCGCCGCCGGCGAGCCAGATGCTGAAGCCGGCGTTGTGATGGTCGCGCCCGTCGCCCTGGCTCATCGGCGTGCGCCCGAATTCGCCCGCCCAGATAATGAGCGTGTCCTCGAGCATCCCGCGTTGCCGGAGATCGGTGATGAGCGCCATGCACGCGCGGTCGATCTCGCCGGACTTGAGCTTCACGCCTTCCTTGACCTCGCCGTGGTGGTCCCAGTCCTTGTGATAAAGCTGGATGAACCGCACGCCGCGTTCGGCGAGTCGGCGCGCGAGGAGACAGTTGGAAGCGAACGAGCCGTCGCCGGGCTTGCATCCGTAAAGGTCGAGGGTGGTTTTTGGTTCCTTGGCCGTGTCCATCAGCTCCGGCACGCTGGCCTGCATCAGAAAGGCCATTTCATATTGCGCGATGCGGGTTGCGATTTCCGGATCATCGACAATGGCGTCATAATTTTTGTTGAGCGCGTTCACGGTCTGCACCACGTCACCCTGCTGATCGCGCGTGACGCCGGCGGGCGTGCCGAGGTAGGAAACGGCGTCGCCTTTGCTGCGCAACTGCACGCCTTGAAAACGGCTCGGCAAAAAGCCGGACGACCATTGGCGCGCGGCGATGGGCTGGTTCTGACCGCCCTTGCCGAGCGAACTGAGCACCATGAACCCGGGCAGATCCTCCGCATCCGAACCGAGGCCGTAGGTCACCCACGCGCCGGCGCTGGGGCGGCCGGCGATCTGCGAGCCGGTGTTCATAAACATGTGCGCCGGATCATGGTTGATGGCCTCGGTGGTCATCGAACGGATGACGCACATTTCATCTGCCACCGAACCAATAAGCGGGAACAGCTCGCAAATTTCCTGGCCGCTGCGGCCGAACTTTTTGAAGGCATGCTGCGGCCCGAAGCACTTCAGCGTCTTGCCCTGCAACTGCGCGATCTGCTTGCCCTGAGTGAAGGAGGCCGGCATGGGCTGGTCATGCATTTCCTTGAGCTTGGGCTTGTAGTCGAACGTCTCGAGGTGCGACGGACCGCCGGCCATGGTCAGCCAGATGACGCGTTTGGCCCGGGCGGGAAAATGGGGCGGGTTGATCACGCCGGGCCACTTGTCGGGCGGCCGCGCGGCGATCTTGTCCGTCGCGGCAAGGAGCCGGGAATTGAGCAGCGAGCCGAGGGCGAAGCCGCCGACGCCCTGGGCGACGCGCCCGAGAAAGACGCGGCGGGTCTGCTGCTGCTGGTGGAACTGGCGGAGTTCGGAGTGGAGGTTCATGAGTTAATGTTTGGAAACGTTCGTGGGAGTTTCAGCTTAAAATACCCTTCAGCACCCGCGCGCCCTCGACCCCGGTGAGGCGCCAGTCGAGACCTTGAAATTTTTCGGAAAAGCGGGCGTGGTCGACGCCGAGCTGTTGCAGCACCGTCGCATGGAGATCGTGGACAGACACCGGATTCACGGCGGCATGGTAACCGAGTTCGTCCGTCGCGCCGTAGCTGAAGCCGCGCTTCACCCCGCCGCCCGCCATCCAGATGGTGAATCCTTTGTTGTGATGATCGCGGCCGGGCGAGCCTTTGTCGCGCTGCGACATGGGCGTGCGGCCGAATTCGCCGGCCCAGACGACCAGCGTTTCATCAAGCAGCCCGCGCTGCTTGAGGTCGCGGATGAGCGCGCCGCACGCCCGGTCAGTCTCGCGCGCCTTCACCGGGAGTTCCTCGCGCAACTGGCTGTGATGATCCCAGTCGCGATGATAAAGCTGGATGAACCGCACGCCGCGCTCGGCCAACCGGCGCGCGAGCAGACAATTCGAGGCGAACGATCCGTCGCCCGGCGTGCAACCGTACATCTCGCGGATGCTCTCCGGCTCGGCGCTCGTGTCCACCAGCGCCGGCACACTCATCTGCATCTGATACGCCATCTCGTATTGGGCGATGCGCGCGGAAATTTCCGGATCGTCCACCACCGCGTCATGCTGCGCGTTGAGGGTGTTCACGGCACGGATCACGTCGCCCTGCTGCTCGCGCGAAACGCCCGCCGGATTCTGGAGATAAAGCACAGGGTCACCCGCGCCACGCAGATGGACGCCTTGATGACGGCTGGGCAAAAATCCGGCAGACCATTGCCGCGCCGCGATCGGCTGGGGCGAACGTCCGACGCCGATGGAGACCAGCACCACGAAGCCCGGCAAATTTTCCGCCTCGCTGCCCAACCCGTAGGTCGCCCATGAGCCCATCGAGGGACGGCCGACGAGCTGCGTGCCGGTGTTCATGAAGGTGTGCGCGGGATCGTGATTGATCGCCTCGCTGAACATTGAGCGGATGATGCAAATCTCGTCGGCGACGGAGCCGACGCCGGGAAACAGCTCGGTCATCTCGGCGCCGCATTTGCCGTAGCGCTTGAACTTCGTCTGCGGCCCGAAGCAGACCAGTTTCTGCCCCTGAAGCTGCGCGACCTGCTGGCCGGTGGTCAGGCTATCGGGCATCGGCTGGCCATCCATTTCCGCAAGCTTCGGCTTGTAATCGAACAACTCCAAATGGGACGGCCCTCCGGCCATGGTCAGCCAGATCACCCGCTTCACCCGCTGTTGGTAATGCAGCGGATGGATCACACCCTTCGGCCCGGCCTTCACGTCGGGCTTCCCCGCGGCGGCGTACAGCCCGCCCGGAGACAACAGCGACGCGAGTGCAGCCCCACCGATCCCGCTGGCCGCGCGGCCGAGAAAAACCCGGCGCGTCTGCTGCTGGGACCCGAGTCGCCTGATCTCATTGGCGATGCTCATGGCTCAGGACCGCGTGATGGTTTCGTGCAGGTTGATGAGGACGCGCGCGACGCTGATCCATGCGGCGAGCTCGGCGCGTTTGGACTCCGGCGGGAGCGCGGCGGCACCGCCTTTCAACAGGGTCTCGGCGGCCTTGGCGTCGGCCTTGTATTGGCCGAGATGTTTGTTGAAAAGCTGGCGGACGGTGGCCAACTCATCGGGACGCGGGGTGCGGGAGAGGGTTTGTTTCCAGGCCCAGTTGATGCGCGCGGCCGGGTCGCTGCCGCCGTCCTTCACGATGCGCGCGCCCAAGGCCCGGGCCGCGTCGAGGTAGGTCGGATCATTGAGGAGCACAAGCGCCTGCTGCGGGATGTTCGAACGATTGCGCTCGGCGGCACACTCTTCGCGGCTGGGCGCGTCGAAGGCGACCATCGAGGGATGGAGGAAGGACCGCTGCCACCAGGTGTAGAGGCCACGACGGTACTGGTCTTCACCCTTGCTCGCGTCATAGGTGCGCGTGGGGAAATTCAGATTCTCCCAATAGCCGTCCGGCTGATACGGCTTGACGCTGGGGCCGCCAATCTTCGGCACGAGCAGGCCGGCGACGGAGAGGGCGTTGTCGCGGACGAGTTCGGCGTCGAGCCGCCAGCGGCTCTGGCGGGCCAGTTCGCGGTTGAACGGATCGCGCGCCTGCATTTCCTTCGAAGCGATTGAGACCTGCTGGTAGGTTCCGCTCATCACGATGGTGCGGACGATGTGCTTGATGTCCCAGCCCGAGTCCATGAACTCGCACGCGAGCCAGTCCAGCAGCGCGGGGTTCACCGGCGGTTCGCCCTGCGCGCCCATATCATCGAGAACCTTCGAGAGCCCGATGCCGAAGAATTGCTTCCACACACGATTCACAAAGACGCGCGCGGTGAGCGGGTTTTCCTTCGCAATCATCCAGTCCGCCAGATCGAGCCGGGTCAACGGCGCGTTGGTCTTGGCTTCTTTCTTCAGCGAGACCGGCAGGAAGGCGGGCAACGCGGGCTGCATCACGGGGCCGCTTTCATCCATCCAGTTACCTCGCGGCAAAAGGCGGACGGTGCGCCGCGTGTCAGCCGTAACGGTGACGAGGCACTTGGGAATTTTGGCATCGAGATCCTTCTTCGCCTTCTTGATGTCGGCAATTTGCGTGCGGAGGGAGGCCAACTCGGGAACGAGGCCCTTGTAGTGATCGAAGAGTTTGTCCTTCTGCGCACCGGAACGCTTGTCGGCCGCCACTTTCAGGATGGTCACGATCTCGGTGGGCGGAGCCGGAGGATGCGCAACGCGGGCGCACTCGGCATTGGTGGTCGTCGCGAGGCGGAAACGACCAAGCAAATGTTCCTTCTCGGTGTGATTCTGCTTCAATTCGACAGTCAGGGTGTCGCCTTTTCCGATGGTCAGTGGCGCGGCGAGTTCCAAAACCAGATGCTGCGCCTTGCCGGCTTCCGGCAAAACGGACCAGCCAGAAGGCTTGCCCTTCGCGTCGCCCGCGATGGCGGACGCGGCAGTCCATTTCCGGGCCGGGCTTTTTCCATTGGCCACCGTCTGCTCAAAAGTCGCGCGTGCTCCGGTGAACTTCACCGGCTCGGGCTTCTCCTTGCCGCGCGTCACGGTCGCGGTGACTTCGGAGAGGACGAAGTTGCCATTGGTGGCGCGGCCGGGGCCTTTCGTTGGAAGTGAATCGTCCGGGAGAACTTCGAGGCGCAGGCCGACGACTTCCTCGAGCGCACCGGTCAAGGTCACGGTGTAGGTGTCGTTCGTGGGATTCTTGTCGCTGGCCAGGATGGAGTTGTCTTTCTGCACGGTGAGCTTCACGCCGTTGGTCGAGGCGACCTTGGTCGGCTTAGTCTGCTTCCAGTTTTCATTGCTCTCGGCGGCGACCAGCGAGGCGGCCTGCCATTTGGTGAAGACCGAGGTAAGCTCCGGGTGCGGGGCGTCGTAGTCCTTCTGCGCCTTCGCGAGTTTCGCGTCCAGACGGGCAAGTTCGGCGGCTTCCTTGTCACTGGGCACCAGCAGGCCGCTCTCTCGCTTGCCGACGATCGGCTCCTTGATGTCAGCGAAGAACGCGCCCATCGAGTAGAAGTCGCGCTGGGACGTGGGGTCAAACTTGTGATCGTGGCACTGGGCGCAGCCGATGGTTTGCGCCAACCAGACGGTGCCGACGGCGCGAACCCGGTCGGTGAGATAACGCTGCTCGTAATCTTTCGACTGCGCGCCGCCTTCCTCGGTGCTCAAGATGAGGCGGTTAAAAGCGGAGCCAACCCGCGTCTCTTGCGAGGCATTCGGCAGCAAATCTCCGGCGAGCTGCTCGCGCGTGAACTGGTCGAAGCGTTTGTTCTCGTTGAACGCCTTGATGACGTAGTCGCGGTAGGGATGGACGTTGCGCGGATTGTCCGAGTGGTAGCCGATGGTGTCCGCGAACCGCACCACGTCGAGCCAGCCGATGGCCATGCGCTCGCCATAGTGCGGCGAGGCCAGGAGCCGCCCGACCAGTTTCCCGTAGGCATCGGATGACTTGTCGTTCACGAAGGCGTCCACTTCTTGCGGCTTGGGAGGCAGCCCGAGGAGATCAAGCCACAGCCGCCGCGCGAGCGTGCGCCGGTCAGCCTGGGGCGAAGGTTTCAGCCCGATCTCCTTGAGCCGTTCCTGCACGAGCACGTCGATCCCGCCCTTGCCGACGGGACGTTTCGGAGCGGCGTAGGCCCAGTGCGACTGGTACTCCGCGCCCTCCGCCACCCAGCGCTGGAGCAATTCCTTCTGCGCCGGCGTGAGTTTCTTGTGCGATTCCGGCGGCGGCATGAGATCGTCCTCATCGTCGGTGAGGATGCGCTTGACCAATTCGCTGTCCTTGGGCTTGCCCGGAACAAAGGCCTTCATGGCAATGGCCTCCTCGCGCACGTCGAGGCGCAGCTTGGCCTTCCGCCGGTTCTGATCCGGTCCATGGCAGGAGAAACAGTTGTCGGAAAGGATCGGGCGGATGTCGCGGTTGAAGTTGACGCTGTTGGCGGCGGGACTGACGAAGGCGGAGCCAAGCAAGAGGGCTGCAACCAACGGCCGGGCAAGCCCGGAGAGTGAGTAGATGCGGTTCATTATTTTTTGGCCCCGGAGCGGAAAGGCTTTAGCGCGGAGGCTTGGACGGGGATGCGCTTGAATTTCTTCGTAAGATCGATCAGCGATTGCTCCACCCCCATGCGCTCGAGGCTGGACGCGCCGACAAACCCGACGCAATCCGTGTG
>SIBH01000052.1 GCA_009695285.1 Pedosphaera sp. | reverse complement strand
GCGCGGCGCGGCAACGGGCCGCCGCAGACGGACGCGTGGTCGTGCATCCGGTGGTGGTGCGCTACTGGTTCGTCGGCGATCTGGATGCGGCTCTCTCGCCGGCCCTTGAGGAAATGGAAACGCATTACGGCTGGACGCCACGCCGCGAATCTTCCTGGCGGGATCGCGCCTTCCAGTTCGGCGCAGAGCTGCTCGGTCGCGCGGAAGAAAAACATCTGGGCGCGCGCCAGACCGGCCCCGCGCCTGGTCGATCAAATTTTACAGCCGCTCGAAAAAGAATGGTTCGGCGGCTCCAGCGCGGACGAATCCTTCGCGCGCATGAAGCGCCTCCGTTCCGCCATTCTGCCCGGCCTGATTGCGAAGTCCGTTTCCGAGGCGGAGGCCGCGCGGCGCTGGCGGCAACTGGCCGACATCGACGTGGCTGAACGCTGGTACCGCCAACCGCCCACGCATCTTGTCTCCTGCGCCACGCCGGAGCAACTGCTCGAAACCGTCGAGCGCATCGAGGAGATGATTCTCGGCCGCGCGCGTTCATCCAGGTGGGCGAAGCCATTGAGATCATCGCGACGCCGGGCGAGAAAATCACCGCCGCCGGTTTGCCGGATGAAATCCGCCGCCGCATCGAGAATCTGCTCGGCACCGCCGTGTAGCAGCAACGGAGTGCGCCCGCTGTGGCGGAACTCAGGTTTGTTTCTCCCCTGCCGTGCGCCGGATGATTTCCCGCAGCGCGGTGCGCGGGAAAAAATCCACCGTTCGCGCGAGCTTCTCCACCACCGGCCGGCGGCGCGGCAGGTCCGCGAAGCCCGCCGCGTAGGCCTGTTCGTAGGGGACGAACTCGATGGTGGAGCTTGAGGCGAGCGTCGCGATGACCAGCGCGGCCAGGTCGCCCATGCTGATTTCCTCCGTGCCGCCGACGTTGAAAATTTCTCCGCGCGCCGCCGGGCAGTTCTGCAGCCGCACCAGCGCCTCCACCGTGTCGGCCACGTCGCAGAAGCAGCGCGTCTGCCGGCCGTCGCCGAAGACCCGCAGCGGCCGGCCCGCACGCGCCGCCTCGATGAAGCGCGGCAGGACCATGCCGTAACGCCCGGTCTGCCGCGGCCCCACGGTGTTGAAGAGCCGCGCGATGACCACCGGCAGCCCGCGTTCCCGCGCGTGGGCGAGCGCGAGAAATTCATCCATCAGCTTCGAGCAGGCGTAGCTCCATCGTCCCAGGTGCGGCGGGCCGATGAGCAGATCGTCGTCCTCCGCGAACGCCGGCTTCGCGCTCTTGCCATAGACCTCCGAAGTCGAGGCGAGCAGCAGCGGCACGCGGTGCGCGGCGGCGGCTTCGAGCACGGCCTCGGTCTCGCGCAGGTTCGTCTGCATCGCGGTCAGCGGCGAGCGGACCACCAGCTCGACGCCGACCGCCGCCGCGAGGTGATAGATGGATTCCGCGCCGGCGACGAGTCCGGGCAGCCCGGCGCATTCGGAAACTTTCGCCTGAATCACGCGCAGTCGTTCGTGGGATGAGACGGCCTGCAAATTTTCCAGCGAGCCGGTGGAGCAGTCGTCCAGCACCACCACGCGGTGGCCGTCGGCGAGCAGGCGTTCGACGAGATGCGAGCCGATGAAGCCCGCGCCGCCGGTGACGAGGATGGGGCGCGAGGCGGTCATTCCAGCGCGCGGGCCACGGCTTCGGCGAGCTTCTGCCGGTAGGCGGCGGTGGCGATGAGGCGGGCTTCCGCCGGGTTGGAAAGATAGCCGCCCTCGATGAGTACCGCCGGGCGGTTCTGTCCGCGCAGCACGCCCATGAAGCGCGCCCGGCGCACGCCGCCGTCATTGGCCTGGGTGGCGCGGACCAGCTCGCGTTGCAGGCGGAAGGCGAATTGCAGGTTCTCGCGGTCGAACAAATTGTTCGGAAAAACCAGGCGCGGGTTGTCCTCGAAATTTCGCGTCAGGCTGGAGGGCAGGCCGGTGGGCGTCAGGCAATAGGTCTCGATGCCGGCATGGGTCAGGTTCGGATGGCCGGAGTTGAAGTGGAGGCTGACGAAGAGATCGGCGTTGGCCAGGTCGGCGGCGACGACGCGGGCGGCGAGCGGCACGTTGGTGTCGGTGGTGCGGGTCAGGACAACTTTCCAGCCGTTGGTGCGGAGCAGCGCCTGCACGCGCAACGCCCAGTCGAGCGCGAGTTCCTTTTCCAACTGCCGCTGCGCGCCGCTGGTGCCGTTGTCCGCGCCGCCGTGGCCCGGATCGAGGACGATGACGCGGTTGGTCCTCGTGACCGGCGGGACGGGAGCCAGCAGCGGCTGCAGGGTTTTGGCGGCGTCCACTAGGGCCAGGTGCGGCTGGCCGTTAAAGAGCTGCGGCGCGTAACCGAGCCAGCAGGGCCGGCCGTCCCAATGGGCGATGCGGCTGCCGATCTGGAGGGTGACGGCACCCTGCGGCGTCGACACGGTGAAGAACGTTTCCAGTCCGGGGCGGCGGCGTTGCGGCGCGCGGAGCTGGTTCAAGGCGCTCCAGGTTTCCAATGCGATCCAGCCGGGATGCGCGCTGTTCGTCGGCCAGCGGAAGGCGGCGACGGGCGGCGGGGCGGGCGGGAGGATGGGCGGCGGCAGGTTGGTCTCGACCCGGCCCTGGCCCAGCACGGGCGGCTTGAGGTCCGGGAGCTGCACCACCTCGATGATCGGGGCCGGGGCGCGGTCCGGCGCGGTCCGGCAACCGATCAGCGCGAGGCCGGCCACGATCGGCCAGAACCATTTCCGAAATTTGAGCACGGCGTATTCTGCGAATGCCGCCACCGAGGACAAGCCTTGAAAATCGGCGGCGGCGGCGCCGGGGTGCCGGGAACAGCGGTCATCTGCCCCGGCGGCCGCCAACGAGTTTTATTTTGCGTGCGCCGAAGATGGGCTTCCGACATGATCAAGGAAATGCCGCCGGTTCGTCGGGCTTCCAGGCACTGGCGGCGATTTTGAAATACCAATCATGACTTCTGAACAATCTGATCAAGCCGGTTCCGCCGCCGCGCCGGCCCCGCGCCCGCCGACGGTGCGGGGCAATTTTGCCTTCCGTCATCGCGGGCTGATGGGCGTCCTGCTCCTCACGCCGGTGGGGCTGGCGGTGCTGGCCAGCAGTCCGCTGATCCCCGCCGACAGCGTGCTGAGGCCGCTGCTGAACGGCGCGGGCTGGGTGTTCTTTCTCCTCTACGTCATGTTCCGCACCTGGGCCACGATCTTCGTGGGCGGCCGCAAGGATCGCGAACTGCAGACCGACGGGCCGTATTCGCTCTGCCGCAACCCGCTTTATTTCGGCAGCCTGTGCTTCGCCGTTTCGCTGGCGTGCTTTTTGGAAAGCGCGTCGTTTCTCGTCGTGTTAGCGGCGGCGTTTTTTTTCTACCAGGTCCGGGTGGTGCGCACGGAGGAGTTTTTTCTGGAGCAGCTTTTTGACGAGGACTACCGCAACTACCGCCGGCGCACGCCGCGCTTCTGGCCGCGCTGGTCGAGCTACAACGCGCCGCAGTTCGTGCGCGTCGATCTGCGGATGCTGAAGAAGGAGGCCGGCCGGCTCTGGCGTGCGGCGCTGGTGCCCATTGCCCTGCAAATTGCCATGCACCTGCGCGCCACCGCCGACTGGTGGCCGGACTGGTTCACGCTGCCTTGATGGAGACCGGCGGCGGTTCGTTCAATGAAACGCGCCCGCATTCAAATTTACCGGCTGATGAGATCATCACCGATAATCCTCGCTCTCGCATTGGCCTCCGTGGTGGGAGCCGGCTGCCAGCATTACCAGCCCGCGCCCCTCTCGCCTGAAAAGTCGGCGGCCGCCTTCGACGCCCGCTCACTTTCCGATCCGGCGCTGAGAAAATTTCTGGAGATGAACCTTGGCTTCGAAATCTCCTTCTGGCCAACAACCGGCTGGGACTTTGATTCACTCACCCTGGCCGCTTTTTATTTCCATCCGGACCTCGAGGTCGCGCGCGCCCAGTGGGCCGTGGCGAAGGCCGGGGAGAAAACCGCCGGGGGCCGGCCCAATCCCACCGTCAGTGTCACGCCCGGCTACAGCGTCAATCCCGCCGCCGGCACTTCGGCGTGGTTCCCCGCCCTCGCCATTGACCAACCCATCGAAACCGCCGGCAAGCGCGACAAGCGCCTGGCGCACGCCGGCCAGCTTTCCGAGGCGGCGCGGCTGAACATTTTCACCGCCGCCTGGCAGGTGCGGAACACGCTTCGTGTCGCGCTCATCCATCTCAGCGACGCGCTCCAGCGAAAAATACTTTTTCAAGCCCAGCTCGACGCGCAGGAAAAACTCATCGGCTCGCTCGAACAGCGCGTCCAGGCCGGCGCTCTTGCCTCCTACGAACTGACCACCGCCCGGATCGCCCGCGAAAAAATCCGACTTGATCTCGATGAGGCCGCGCGCCAGGCCGTCGAAAATTCCGGGCGCGCCGCCGCCGCGGTCGGAGTTCCGGCCCGCGCCTTTAATTCATCCGCCATCAATTTCGCCTGGCAGGTGCCCCCCGACTCGGAGCTCGCCACGCCGGAATTGCGCCGCCAGGCATTGCTCGGTCGTGCCGACATTCGCGGTGCGCTCGCCGAATATGCCGCCAGCCAGAGCGCGCTCGAACTGGAAATCGCCAAACAATGGCCCGATGTGCATCTCGGCACCGGCTACCAGTTCGACCAGGGCGAGAACAAATTCTCGCTCGGCCTGAGTGCGGAAATTCCCGTATTCAACCGGAATCAAGGCCCCACCCTCGAAGCCACTACCCGCCGGGAGGAATCCGCCGCGCGCTTTCTCGCGCTCCAGGCCAGAGTGCTCGGCGACATTGACCGCGCCGTGGCCGGCTATCGCAGCGCGCAGGCGCGACTTGCCACCCTGCAGGATTTGCGCGCGGCCCGGAAAAAGCAGCGGGACGCGCTTGCCGCGCAGGTGCAGGCCGGCGGCGCCGACCGGCTCGATCTGTTGAACCTGCACGTCGAGTCCGCGTTCGGTGAGCTGATCGAATGGGACGGCGGCATCAAGGCGATGCTGGCCTTCGCGCAGCTCGAGGACGCTATCCAGCGCCCGCTCGACCTGCCGGCCGGCGGGCAGTTGTTGAAAAAGGTCCGCATTGAAACGGAAAGCAAATGAACAAGGCAATTTTAGGAATCATCGCCGGCCTGCTGATGGGCGCGGCCGGAACGTGGCTGGTGCTCCAGAAACATCCCGGGCTGGCGAAGCCCGCCGAAAAGCCGGAGGAGAAAAAGGAGGAGTCAATTGTCCAGCATGACACGAACGGCGTGACCTTTTTGAAACTCGACCACGACGCCCAGGAAAAGGCCGGCTTGAAAACCGAGGCGCTCTCCGCGGCCCCGTTGCCATCCGAAGTGAAGGCCTGGGGCCGCGTGCTCGATCCGACGCCGCTCGTCGCGCAGATGGCCGAGGCCGCCACGGCGCGCGCCACGCTCGAGGCTTCGCGCAAGGAGCATGACCGCTTGAAGTTGCTCGTCGCACAGGAAAACGCCCCGGCCCGCGTGCTCGAAGCCGCCGCCGCCGCGCTGGAAAAAGATGTCATCGCGTTTGACGCGGCCAATCAAAAAATCCAGCTCGCGTGGGGCAAGGAGATCATGGGCGATGCCCCCGCCTTTGCCCGCAGCTTGATCACGCGCGAAACCGCGCTGGTGCGCGTGGACGTGTCGGCGGGCGAGGCGTTGAAAACTTTGCCGGCCGGCGCGCAGGTCGCGCTGCTCGGGGCGGAAGATCAACCGGTCGAGGCCCAGGTGCTTGGCGCCGCGCCGGCGGCCGATCCCTTGACCCAGGGCCAAGGTTTTCTGCTGCTGCTGAAAAAGAATCCGCCCGCGCCCGGCACAGCGCTGACGGCGTGGTTGAAAATTCCCGGAGATCCGAAAAAAGGAATTCTCGCGCCCCGCGCCGCGCTGCTGCGGTTTGCCGGCGGCGTGTTTGTCTATGTGCAGACGGACGACGAAAAATTTGAGCGGCGCGAAGTCACCCTGCTGCGCCCGGCGGCGGACGGCTGGTTCATCTCCGGCGCGGTCGCGGCGAAGGACAAGGTGGTGACGACCGGCACGCAACAACTCCTGTCCGCGGAGTTCAAGCCGAAGGTAGCGGACTAAATGCTCAACGCGCTCATTCAATTCTCCCTGCGCTTCAAGGGCGTGGTCGTCGCGCTGGCGTGCCTGCTGCTCGGCTACGGGCTGTATGTGGCCGCGCACGCGAAGCTCGACGTGTTTCCGGATTTTGTGCAGCCGCAGGTCGCGGTGCAGACCGAGGCGCCCGGGCTTTCGCCGGAGCAGGTCGAGGCGCTGGTCACGCGGCCCGTCGAGAACGCGATCAACGGCCTCGGCGCCATGGAATCGCTCCGCTCGGAATCGATCCAAGGATTGTCGATTGTTACGGCGGTCTTCAAGGAAGGCACGGATGTGTTTCTCGCGCGGCAGACACTGGCGGAAAAGCTCGGCGAACTGTCCGGCAAGCTGCCACTCGGCGTGCAGCCTCCGCGGATGACCCCGCTCACTTCGGCCACGATGGACCTGCTGAAAATCGGGCTGACTTCGGAGAAGCTTTCCCCGATGGAGCTGCGGACCTTCGCCGACTGGACGCTCAAGCCGCGCCTGCTGGCCGTGCCCGGGGTGGCCAAGTGCAGCGCCTTCGGGGGCGAAGTCCGGCAATTGCAGGTGCAGGTGCGGCCGGACCGGCTCATCGCCTTCGACCTTGCGTTGTCCGACGTGCTGGCCGCCGCGCGCGCGTCCACGGCGGTGATGGGCGCCGGGTTCATCGAGACGGACAACCAGCGCGTCATCATCCAGACGGACGGGCAATCGCTCACGGCGGCGGCGTTGGGGGAAGTGGTCGTGGTCCATCGCGAAGGCCGCAGTGTCCGACTCAAGGATGTGGCCCGCGTCGTGGAAGGGGCGGAGCCGAAATACGGCGACACGCTGATCCAGAGCCGCCCCGGCGTGTTGTTGACCATGTCCAGCCAGTATGGTGCGAACACGATGGAAGTGACCCGGGCGCTGGAGGCGGCGTTGCAGGAAATGAAGCCGGTCTTCGAATCCCAGGGCATCAAACTGTTCGACCGGCTGCACCGGCCCGCGACCTTCATTGAAGCCTCGCTTCGCAACATCCAGCACTCGCTGCTGCTCGGCGGCGTGCTCGTGGCCGTGGTCCTGTTTCTGTTCCTCGGCCATTTCCGCACGGCCTTCATTTCGCTGACGGCCATCCCGCTGTCCCTGCTCACCGCCGTCATCCTTCTCGAAAAATTCGGCGTCACCCTCAACACGATCACGCTCGGTGGCCTGGCCATCGCCATCGGCGAAGTGGTGGACGACGCCATCATCGACGTGGAGAATATTTTCCGGCGGCTTCGGGAAAATCAAACGCGGGCCGTGCCGCGCTCCGTGTTCTCGGTGGTGTTGAGCGCCTCCATCGAGGTCCGCAGCGCCGTGGTCTATGCGACCTTCATCGTGGCGCTGGTCTTTCTGCCGGTGCTGACGCTGACCGGATTGCAGGGGAAATTTTTCGCACCGCTCGCCTTGAGCTACATCATCGCGATCCTGGCGTCGCTCGGCGTGGCGCTGACGGTCACCCCCGCGCTGTCGCTGCTCTTTTTCGCGCGCGGCGTCCGCAGCGCCGCCGAGCCGCGTCTGCAAACGTGGCTCAAGAACATTTACCGGCAGTTCATCGGCTTCCTCGCCATCTGGCCGCGCACGACGATCGCGGTGGTGGTGCTCGTCTGCGCGGGCGCGGTGACGAAGCTGCCGTTTTTCGGCTCGGAATTTCTGCCGGAATTTCGCGAAGGCCATTTTGTGCTGCAGGTGTCCGCCGCCCCCGGCACGTCCCTGCCGGAGATGCTGCGGATCGGCCGCGAGATTTCCGAGGCGCTGCTCAACAACGATCGCATCCTGACGGTGGAACAGCAGGTGGGCCGTGCCGAGCTCGGCGAGGATCCCTGGGGGCCGCATCGCAGCGAATTCCATGTTGATCTGAAACCGCTGACCGGCGAGGCAGAGAAGAAAATGGCCGGGGAAATCCGGAAAATTCTTGAGGAGTTTCCCGGCATTCAGTCCGAGGTCCTCACCTTCCTCGGCGACCGCATCGGCGAAACGCTCACCGGCGAAACCGCGCCGGTGGTCATCAATATTTTCGGGGACGACCTCGACGAGCTGGACGAGAAGGCGGAGGAGATTGCCCGCGTGCTCAGCACCGTGCCCGGCGCGAAGGACGTGATCGTGAAATCGCTGCCCGGCACGCCGCGCCTGATGGTGAAGCTGCGCCCGGAACGGCTGACGCGGTTTGGCTTTCGCCCGGTGGAGGTCATGGAGGCGGTACAGACGGCGTATCAAGGCACGGTCGTCGCGCAAAGCCACCAGGGCGGCCGCGTCTCGGATGTGGCGGTGATTCTCGACGAGGCCGCGCGCAAAGATCCGGAGAGCATCGGCGAACTGCCCTTGCGCAACGCGCAGGGCGTGCGCCTGCCGTTGCGCGAGCTGGCGGACATTTTCCCGGCCGGCGGACGCCACACCATCATGCACGAAGGTGCGCGCCGCCGTCAGATCGTGACCTGCAATCCGAAGGGCGTGGACGTGGGAACCTTCGTCGCGGCCGCCAAGAAGGAGATCGCCGCGAAAGTGAAATTTTCCGGCGGCACCTACGCCACGTTCACCGGCGCGGCGGAAGCGGCGGCGGCGGCCCAGCGCGAATTGATCCTGCATTCCGTCATCGCCGCCTCGGGCATCCTACTGCTGCTGGTCATCGTCATGGGCAACTGGCGGAACCTCCTGCTGGTGCTGGCCAACGCGCCGTTCGCGTTGGTCGGCGGCGTACTCGCGGTCTGGCTCACCGGCCTGTTTGGGGAGCCGGGCGAGGGCGGCCTGACCATCGGTTCGCTCGTCGGCTTCGTCACTCTGTTCGGCATCACCACGCGCAATTCCATCATGATGATCTCGCACTACGAGCATCTGGTGAACGAGGAGGACCAGCCGTGGAACCTGGCGACGGCCACGCGCGGCGCTTCCGAGCGGCTGATCCCGATCTTGATGACGGCGATTGTCACCGCGCTGGGTCTGCTCCCGCTGGCCCTCGGCACGGGCGAGGCGGGCCGCGAGATCGAGGGCCCGATGGCGATTGTCATTCTCGGCGGGCTGGTGACTTCGACGGTGTTGAACCTTCTCGTGCTGCCGACACTGGCATTGCGCTACGGCCGGTTCGTGAAAAAATCTTCCAGTGCCGAGGCCTGAGCCGGGATATAGAGAAACGCCCGCCCTCACCCCGGCCCTCTCCCTCGGGGAGAGGGGGAAACGCAGTCCGTCGTTCGGCTTGCCTCACGCGCTCGCCTTCCCCCCGGCCGGGGGGAGGCGGCCCCATCTTCCTGTTTGGCTTTCAGCCAAACAAGGAAGATGAAAACAGACATACAAGAGGGAGAGCTTTTCGCTGATGCTCCGGTCTCCGCTCTTCGCGACGCTGGTTCCGCAACCGCTCAGTCCTGGATGAAGTAGCTGAGGTTCTCGAGTTCGATGGCGAGGTTGACGTTGTTCACCATCACGTCTTCGGGAACGCTCAGGACGATGGGCGCGAAATTGAGGAGGCCGGCCACGCCGCAGCCGACGAGGGTGTTCGCCACCTCCTGCGCGGCCGTCGCTGGCACGGAAAGGATGGCCAGCTTCACATGATGCTCGCGGATGAACTCCGGCATTTTTCCCATCGGCAGGACTGGCTGCTTGATCCGGCTGTTCTGGCAGTTCTTCGCCTCCGCGTCGAAGGCGGCGACGATTTCAAAGCCCTCCTGCTCGAAGCCGCGATAGGAAAGCAGCGCCGTGCCGAGGTTGCCGACCCCGACGAGGACGACCGGCTGAAAGCTGTTCGTGCCGAGCACGCCGGCGATCATGGCCGAGAGCTGCTCCACGTCGTAGCCCAGCCCGCGCGTGCCGAACTGGCCGAAGTAGGTGAGGTCCTTGCGGAGCTGGGTGGATTTCACGCCGGCGGCCTTGGCCAGCGCCTCGCTGGACACGGTGCGCAGCGCGTTGCTCTTGAGCCGGTGCAGGCAGCGCAGGTAGATCGACAGGCGGTAGATCGTCTTGCGCGGAATTTCGGGGCGGTCGGTTTTTTTCAAGTGCGTGAGAAATACGGCAAAGCCCGTGCGCAATCAAGCGCCGGCCCGAAGGGTCAATCCACAAACACCAGTTCATTGGCGAGCAGCAGCACTTGCGCATACTTCTCCCAAGGGGTGAGCGATTTGACCGGAGGCGGAGGCGGGCCGGCGAAGTCGGTCTTGGCGTTCCATTCGTTCGCGCCGCCGGCTGTCTCCTTCGGCGCGGGTGTGAGGTAGGAAATCTTCGGCGTCCAGGTGAAGCCGTCGTTGTTTTCGGTGGCGCGGCAGTCCACCACGAAATCAACCGTGTCCCCGCCCTTCACTTCAAGGCGTTCGGCCTTGGTTTCCACGGTCTGGTTTTTCGCAAGCCACTCTCCGGCGGTGCCGGTGCGGCCGGACACGATGCGGGCGCGGACGCCATCGCCGTTGGTGGAGGAGTGGTTCAGTTTCGCGGCGATGGCGATGGTGCCGTCGCGGGGCGCGGTCCAGCGGCGGATGGCGGCCTGGTCGGGCTTGCCGCCGGGATGACCGCCGTTGGCGTTGAGCAGGACCCAGCCGGTTTTGGGATCGGGCAGTTTCGGGCCGCCCTGCCAGGCGGTGCCGGTGTAATGGGCGAGCGGCTTGAAATGGCTGACACGTTTGAGCGTCTCGTCGAACTGGCCCTGGCCGTATTGCCAGGCGGGCCAGCCCGTCTCGGCAGCCACGGTCGCGGCGGGCTGGTTCAAAAAATGTTTCGCGAGCTTCATCTCGTCCGGATCCGGGGCGCGCTGGTAGGCGAGCTGATAAAGCCGCGTGATGCGCTGGTCTTCGGACAAAGTTTTCACGTCGGGTCGTTCGAGAAAACTTTTCGTCAACTGCACGACGAACGGGCTGTTCATCAGAAAGAGCGCCTGCTGGGGCACGGTGGTGTTGAAGCGTTGCGGGCTGGTGGCGTCGGGGCTGGCGAAGTCGAAGGTGCGGAACAGGCCGGGGAGATTCTGGCGTTCGATGTAGCCATAGACGGTGCGGCGCGCGGTGAACGGCTCGGTGGTCAGTTCGGTGGACGGCCCGCCCGCCGTGAAATCAATTTTTCCCGAGACGGCCAGCAGGGTGTCGCGCAGGGATTCAAACTCGAGCCGGCGGCGGTTCATGCGCCAAAGCAGGTCGTTGCCCGGATCAAGCTTCGCGGCGGCGGCGTGGTCCACGTCCGCCTGCTGGTAAACGCTGGAGAGCATCATCAACCGGTGGAGTTTCTTGACCGACCAGCCGTCCGCCATGAAGCGCGTCGCCAGGTAGTCGAGCAGTTCGGGGTGCGTGGGCGGATCGGAGCGCAGCCCGAAATCGCTCGGCGTCCGGACGAGGCCCTGTCCGAAATGGTAGCGCCAGACACGGTTCACCAGCACGCGCGCGGTCAGCGGATTGTTGGTGCTGACGATGGCCTGCGCCATTTCCAGACGGCCGCTGCCCTTCTGGAACGGCTGGCGTTTTTCACCGGCGATGACCTGCAAAAACTGGCGCGGCACCTCGTCGCCGGGCGTGCCGGGATTGCCGCGCTTGAAGACGCGCGGCTGGTTCGGCTTGGCGTTGTCGAGCAGCACCATGGCGCGAGCGGGCGCGCCGGCGTGCGTGGCGTCGAGTTCCTCGAGCTTGCGGCGGAGCGCGCGGACTTTCTGGATGCTCGGCACGTCGAACAGTTTGTCCACTTCGCCCGGCGTCAGGCGATACGGCGAATCATCGGCGTAAAGAATTTTACGCAACGCCTCCTGATCGGGGGTGCCGCCGGTCGCCGTCTTGTCCGCGTCGCCGAACAGCTTGTTGTAACGCCCGGCCACTTCCTTGAGCGAGGCCGGCGCGGCTCCGGCGAAGGCGCGGGCGACGAGTGGATTGTTCTTCTCGCCGGCGTTGGCGGCGAAGGAGGCGGCCAGGTCTTTGGCGGACGCGGTGAAATTGGTTTCCGGCAATGCGGCAAACGCGAACCACGGTGCCAGAACCGGGTGGGGTTGTTTACCCCAATCTTCCACGCTCTTGCGCCAGCGGTCGGTCAGGCGCGGATCGAGCTTGCGTTCGCGCGCGAGCGATTCCTTTTTGCCTTTGTCGCCCAGTTTTTTGGAGTCGTGTTCGGCCAGCAGATAATCACCGGCCCGCGCCCGCGCCGTGGATAGCACTTCTTTCTCCTTGCCGTTGCGGTAGGTGTTCAGCTCGTCCTCGCGCTTTTTTTTCTCCGCGAGATAGGCGGGATAATCTTTCGACTGCGGCGGACCGCCGAGGAGCGGTTTCTCCGTTGGCTCGTTGCAGCTCGCGAAGACGCCGTAAAGCGAATAGTAGTCGCGGGTGGGGATCGGGTCGTACTTGTGATCGTGGCAGCGGGCGCAGGCGACGGTCAGACCCATGGTGCCGCGCGACACCACGTCGATGCGGTCGTCGATGATGTCAGGCTGGTTGTTCAGGAAGCGGCGGCCGAGCGTGAGGAAGCCGAGCGCGGCCAGCGGGCGTTTGTCCTCTCCGAGCGGCAGCAGATCGGCGGCAATCTGCTGCGTGATGAACTGGTCGTAGGGCAGATCCTCGTTGAACGCGCGGATGACCCAGTCGCGATAGGTCCAGGCGAACGCGTAACGACGCTCCTCCTCGAAGACGTAGCCCTTGGTGTCGGCGTAACGCGCGACATCGAGCCAGAAGCGGCCCCAGCGTTCGCCGTAGCGCGGCGAGGTCAGCAGGCGATCCACGAGTTTCGCGAAGGCGTCGGGCGAAGGGTCGGACTCGAAGGCGGCGACCTCCTCCGGCGTGGGCGGCAGGCCGGTCAGGTCGAACGTGGCGCGGCGGATGAGGGTGCGTTGGTCAGCCACCGGCGACGCGGAGATTTTTTTTACCTCCAACTTTTCGAGGATGAAGGCGTCGATGGGCGAGCGTCCCCAGGTTTTATTTTTCACCATGGGCGGCGCTGGTGATGAGACGGGTTGGAAAGCCCAGTGATGGGCCGCGTTGATGGTGGCCGCTTGACCGCCACCGGTGCGGGGATCGGGCGCGCCCATTTTCACCCAGGCTTCCAGGTCGGCGATGCGTTCGGGCGGGAGTTTTTTATCCTTCGGCGGCATGGCCAGGTCTGGGTCGGTGTAACGAACCGCCTTGATGAGCGGGCTTTTTTCCACGTCACCGGGGACGATGGCCGGGCCGTTATCGCCGCCCTTGAGGAGGCCGGCGCGGGTATCGAGGAGCAGGCCGCCTTTGAGCTTCTTGCTGGTGGCGCTGTGACATTCGTAGCAGTGGTCCACGAGGAGGGGCCGGATGCGCTTCTCGAAAAATTCGAGGCTCGCCGCGTCGGGCGCGGCGGCGGCGGCCGGGTGGAGCGCGGTGGCCAGCGCGGTCAACAGCACCGAGTTCAATTGGAGAAGCTTTGTCACGCGCGGCAAACCTGCCTGAGCCGGCGGCAAAACCCAAACTGAATTTCGGCGGGCGCAACTTGGAGCTGTTGCCGCCGCTTGGATTGACACGGCGCGCGCGCGTGAACATCGTCGCCGCCATGCAAATCATTCTTCATCGGCGGCCCGCGGCGTGGTGGTGTTCGCTGGCCGCACTGGTGCTGCTGGCCGGTGGCGCCACGACTTCGGTCGCGCAGCGTTCCGGGCCGTGGGACGTGGCCGCGCTGTCGAAAGCGCCCGCCGTCACCTGGGGCGCGACGAACGGACTGGTGCAGGAATTGTATTACGCCGGCGAGTCGTTCAACGGCCAGCCCACGCGCGTCTTTGCGTATCTCGGCCGGCCCGCCACCAACTCGACCGGGAAGCTGCCCGCGATGGTGCTCGTGCATGGCGGCGGCGGGCAGGCGTTCAAGGCGTGGGCCGAGCACTGGGCGAAACACGGCTACGTGGCGCTGGCGATGGATCTTTCCGGCCACGGCCCGAACGGCCGTCTGCCGGACGGCGCGCCGGATCAGTCGGACCAGACGAAGTTCCGTAATTTCACCGAGGCCGACGCGACCAACATGTGGACGTATCACGCCGTGGCCGACGTGCTGCGCGGACATTCGCTGGTGCGCTCGCTGCCGGACGTGGACGTGGAGCGCACCGGCCTGACGGGGATCAGCTGGGGCGGTTATCTCACCTGCATCGTCGCGGGGATCGATCCGCGCTTCAAAGTCTCGGTGCCGGTCTATGGCTGCGGCTTCCTTGGCGACAACAGTTGCTGGACCCCGACCTCGCTGGCCGCGATGACGCCCGAGGCGCGCGCGTTGTGGTTGAAACTTTTTGATCCAAGCGCGTATCTCGGCGGCGTGCGCCACCCGATTCTCTTTGTGAACGGCACCACGGATTTCGCCTATCCGCTGGACAGCTACCAGAAATCGTATCGCCTCGTGCCGGAGAAGTGGCGTCACATTTCGGTGGCGGTCGGGCGTCCGCATGGGCATATCTGGACCTTCTCCGAGGTGGATGGCTTCGTGGACAGCGTACTTCGGGCGGAACCGCCGTTGACGCGCGTGGGCGCGCCCGTGCTTGCCGGCGGGAAGCTCTCGGTGAAGCTCGAGGGCGGCGCGGTGCTCAAGGAAATCTCGCTGTGCTACACCACCAACTCCGGCGCGTGGCAGAAACGGGTCTGGCAGAAGACGCCGGCGCGAGTCCAGGGCGAACTCGCCCAGGCCGATCTGCCTGCGGCGCGGCCCCTCGTCGCGTTCATCGCCATGAAGGATCAGGGTGGCCGGCAGGTGAGTTCGGAGCATGTGGAATTGCCGGGCGGTCAGGCCAATGACGCGCCCCGGAAGAACAAGTTTTGATTGAACTGGTCGCAAATTGCGACCACCGGCAACATGAAAAAGAAACAAACTGTCAGGTTCTCGAACCAGTCGAGCCGCTGATTCGCGAACTGCGCGGTGAGCGAGTGATGCTTGATTCCGACTTGGCGCGGGTTTATGGCGTCCCGACGAAACGCCTCAGTGAGCAAGTTCGGCGGAACGCCAAACGCTTTCCTGATGACTTTGTTTTCCAACTCACGGCCGAGGAAGCTGAAAACTTGAAGTCGCAAATTGCGACTTCAAGTTCCGGCCACGGCGGACGCCGCAAACTCCCCTCCGCCTTCACCGAGCACGGCGCGATCATGGCGGCGAACGTCCTCAGCAGCCGGCGCGCGGTCGAGATGAGCATCCACGTCATCCGTGCGTTCGTCACGCTGCGCCGCGAGTCGGGCCGCTACGCCGAACTCGCCCGTAAGCTGGCCGCCCTGGAACACAACCAGCAGCTCCACGGCGAAGACATCCAGATGATCCTCGGCGCACTGCGCCAGCTTGAGGAAACTTCCAGTTGGGCCTACCCGGAGGGGCGACGTTAGCGCCGACTCGAATCTGGAAAAGCCGCAGCGAAAAGGAGCAAAGTAAAATCAGACGCTGCGGCGGTGAGCGTCGTTTCGGAAGAACAAGTTTAACTGAGGCGCAATCATCTCATTCGTCCTCGTTTCATTCGCACCGGTTGGTTATTTGATGCCCGATTTCGGCCCGTGGTCAGATTAAATTATGTCACCTCGTTTGCGCCAGCTTGGAACCGACTGGAAGACCCATGTCGGTCTTGTCGGCGGCGTTGCTCTCGCTTGGACTATACTGGGCGAAGCGTACGGCAAAACCGTCAAGGGCCTAGATTGGTTTAAGTAACTTCCAGCAGAGGGCCGCTGGTCTGTTATTGGGATATTCGAGAAATTTAGTGGGTAGAAACCGGACAAGAGAGCTTTTAGAAGGAAAAATGTGCAGACCAGTGTTCTGCTCGTGTGCGTGACCCGGTCGATGGAAGACCCGCACTGGTGTGGTGCTTTTCATTGCCCCACTGTGAGTTTTGGGGCGTTTGGGTGGGGTGGGGCCGGGTTCGAGGAATTCTCTGTCCCGTCCCATGGAAATTCAGCCGGGTGGTTCTCGGCCTGGATGCTACCCACTATAAACCGTGAAGAGCC
>SIBH01000051.1 GCA_009695285.1 Pedosphaera sp. | reverse complement strand
CGACCCACAAGCATCCGGCGGTCAAGGCCTAGCTGGCCCGGCATCCACGCATTCACCAACACTTCACGCCCACGAGCAGTTCGTGGCTCAACCTGGTCGAACGTTTTTTTCGCGACGTCACCGAGGAAGTGATTCGCGAAGGCAGTTTTGAAAGCGTGGCGGAGTTGGTGCGCACCATCAAAGGCTGGCTGGCCGAACGCAACCGCCAACCGCAGCGCTATGTCTGGCGTGCCGAGGGGGCCGCCATCCTGGAAAAAATCACCCGCGCCCGCGCTAAACTCGAAGAAATAATGGCAGACGCTTCAAGGACAGCAGACTAGGAATTTTCAGACCGCCTCTGAAGCCGCCATCTGCTCACCGCCCTTCCGGGAACGCACCTGGGCGCCGCTACGTCATGATTTCTTTCACCACGTCGCCGTGAACGTCGGTCAGCCGTAGCCCGCGGATTTCAGACCCTGCACGAGCAGGCCCGCCGCTTTGGAGTCGTCGGCGGCAACGAGGATTCACATTTGTCGAGAAGTGTGTAACACAACCGGCGCGCGCGGGCGAACGCTTTGTTCAACTTGAACCGGCGGGGTATCGGCACCCACCCCCGGAGCACCGCACCGTCTCACCGCTCGACATTTCAGTTCCGCTCCGCCAAGCTCCGTCTGCCCGTGACCTCCAAACTTATGCGCAAACATATTTTCTCCGCCGCCGTGCTCCTCTTCCTGGCCGGCCACACCTCGCTCCCCGCCGCCGAAACCGGCCGGGCCGAACACGTCATCGTCGTCGTGTGGGACGGGATGCGCCCGGATTTCATCCGGCCCGACTTCACACCCAATCTCTACTGGCTGGCGACGAACGGCGTCTTCTTCAAGCGGCATCACGCGGCCTTCATCACCACCACCGAGGTGAACGGCACCGCCATCGCCACCGGTGCGCATCCCGCCCGCAACGGCATCATCGCCAACACCGACTACCGGCCGGAGATCGCGCTCCAAGGCCCGAACGCCACCGAGGGCCTGGAAAACATCCGCCGCGGCGACCTGCTCTCCAAGGGAAATTACCTGCTGGTGCCGACCGTCGCGGAGACCTTGCGGAAGGCCGGCCTCACCACGGCCATCGCCGGCACCAAGCCCGTCGCCCTCCTGCATGATCGCCGCAAGGAAAGACCCGCCGACTCAGGCATCATTTACAACGGCCTGGCCCTCCCGCGTTCCCTGCTCGATCTCGCCATCAAGGAGAACGACCACAAAACCTTTCCGGGCTACACCATTCCCAACCGCGACCGCGACCAGTGGACCACCAAGGCCCTGACCAAGGCGCTCTGGAAAAAAGGTGTCCCGAAATATTCCCTTCTCTGGCTCTCGGAACCGGACGCCTCGCAGCATGATTCCGGCCCCGGCTCGAGCAACGCCCTCGCCGCGATCGACAGCAGCGACAAGCAGCTCGGCGAAATTTTCAAGGCGCTCGACGAACGCAAGCTGCGCGACCAGACCGACATCATGGTCGTGTCCGATCACGGCTTCTCGACCATCAGTAAAGGCGTGGACGTGTACGAGTCCTTGAAGAAGGCGAAGTTCAAAGCGTTCAAACGCTTCGATGATCCCGAGTCGGGCGACATCCTCGTCGTAGCGCTCGGCGGCAGCGTCTGCTTCTACGTCTATGACCACGTCGAGTCCGTCACCCGCGCGCTCGCGGAACATTTGCAGACGACGGACTTCGCCGGCGTCATTTTCTCCCGGCCGGAGGTGAAGATCGAGGGAACCTTCCCGCTCGACGCGGTGCGGAACAACACCACCAACGTCACGCCCGACCTGATCATGTCCTTCCGCTGGAGCGCGGAGAAAAGCGCCAACGGCACGCCGGGCCTCATCACCTCCGAGGGCGAAAAAGGCAAGGGCACGCACGGCTCGCTCAGCGCCTACGATCTGCGCAACACGCTCGTCGCCGCCGGGCCGAATTTCAAAACCGGCTTCATCAACGAAACCCCGAGCGGCAACATCGACGTCGCGCCCACCGTGCTGCACCTCCTCGGCGTGAAGCCGACCGTGCCGATGGACGGCCGCGTGCTCCACGAGGCGCTCGTCGGCGGCGGCCCCGCGCCGGCGCCGGTGACCAGGACCCTCGAGGCCGCGCGCAACTCCGGCCTGTTCCGCTGGCAGCAATATTTGAAATACACCACCGTCGGCGACACGATCTACTTCGACGAAGGCAACGGCGAACCCGTGCCGAGGTGAACGCGGTCGGAGCGCCGGGCAATGCTCGGCGCTCCGTTGGCAGCGAATTGGCCCGCTGCCCTGTTTGCTCGCAACTCGACAACCCCTGCTCTTCCCGCCAGACTGCGCGGGATGTCACTCGTGAATCGTCCGCTCGTCATCGCCGGCCGTGAGTTTTCCTCCCGCCTCCTGTTGGGCACGGGAAAATTTTCCGCGCCCGAAACGATGCGCGACGCCCTCGCCGCCAGCGGCACGCAGATCGTCACCGTGGCCCTGCGCCGCGCGGATTTGAGCGGCCAGCGCGATCCGTTCGCAAACATTCTGGAGTTCATCGATCCGAAAAAATATCTGCTCCTGCCGAACACCAGCGGTGCGATGAACGCCGGGGAAGCCGTCCGCCTCGCGCGCCTTGCCGCCGCCGCCGGTCTGCCGAAATGGGTGAAGCTCGAAATCCATCCCGACCCGCGCTACCTGCTGCCCGATCCCATCGAAACGCTCAAGGCCGCCGAGCAACTTGTGCAGGAAGGCTTCACCGTGCTGCCCTACATCAACGCCGATCCCGTGCTCGCCAAGCGCCTGCAGGACGCCGGCTGCGCGACCGTGATGCCGCTCGGCTCGCCCATCGGATCCAATCGCGGGCTGCAAACGCGCGACCAGATTCGCATCATCATCGAGCAGGCCACCGTGCCGGTCATCGTCGATGCCGGCATCGGCGCGCCCAGCCACGCGGCGGAGGCGATGGAACTCGGTGCCGACGCCGTGCTGGTCAACACCGCCATCGCCGTGGCCAATGATCCCAACCGCATGGCCGTGGCGTTCAAGATGGCGGTGGAAGCGGGACGTGCGGCCTACGAAACCGGCTTGGGCGGACAGTCGGAAACAGCCAGCGCCACCAGTCCGTTAACAGCGTTTTTGAATTAACCGTGCTTGTCCGCGCGCCACAACTCCCGTAAGATTGCCGCATGCTTCAGACTCTCGAAGCCGTCATTGATGAATCAGGCGCGGTGCGCCTGCTGGAAAAAGTCCGGCTGCCGTCGGCCTGCCGCGCTTTGGTGACGATTCTGCGAGACCAACCGCCGGTTCACGCTCTGGAGTCCGCGCTGTTGAGCGAGGCGGCCCTCGCCAGGGACTGGAACCGCCCCGAGGAGGATGCCGCATGGGCACATTTGCCGGCGGGAGCGTAGTCCTCGTCCGCTTTCCCTTTTCCGATTTATCGCAAGCCAAGCTGCGCCCGGCGGTGATCCTCGCGGCGGCGGATCGTGACGACTGGCTCCTTTGCCAGATCACCAGCAACGCCTACGCCGATCCAAACGCCGTAAAATTGGAGGAAGCAGATTTTTAAACAGGATCGCTGCGCGTGACGAGTTATGCCCGGCCCGCCAAGCTGTTCACAGCGCACGAAACATTGATTGCCACCCTGCTCGGCGGGTTGAAGCCGTCCGGCCACCGTCGCATTGTCGAAGCCATCGTCCGTGTCATTCAACCGACGTGAAAAAAACCGCCGAACAGCAAGTGCCAGCGCGACCAGTCCGTTGACGGGCTTTTTGAATTGAGCCGGCGGTTGACTTGCCGCAGGGCTGCTGACAATTTTCAACCATGACAGCAACGATGATCATGAAAGAAATCCACGCGCTCCCGGCCCGGGAAAAGAGCAAGCTCTGGAAGCAGCTGGATCATGAGCGCGAACTCGCAGAAGCCCAGGACGACATCCGGCTGTTTGACGAGGCCCGCCGCGAAACCGCTGGAGAAAAGCCCACGTCACTCCGCCAGTTTCTCAAGCAGGCGAAGATCAAGGCGTGAGCTACACGGTTGACATCCACACGCCCGCCAAGAAAAGCCTGTCCCGACTTTCCGACCATGTTCAAACCCGCATTGCCCGCTCCACACTGGCCCTCGCCAACAATCCACGTCCGTCCGGCGTTGTTAAATTGAGCGGACGTGACGCCTGGCGGATTCGCGTGGGCGACTATCGCGTCATCTACACGATTGACGATGCCCGGCAGCAAGTGGTCGTCTATGCCATCGGCCATCGCCGCTAAATTTATCGTTGAAACATGAAGTCTCAAATACTCTCCGCTGCGCGCGTCAAACAACTCCTCGCCGCCACCACCAAAACGCGCCTGCTCGTCGTCGGCGACGTGATGCTCGATCAATTTCTCTGGGGCCATGTCTCGCGCATTTCACCGGAAGCACCCGTGCCGGTGGTGGAATTCGAGCGCGAGAGTTTCATGCCCGGCGGCGCGGCCAACGTCGCCCGCAATCTTTCCGCGCTCGGCTCGCCCGCCGAACTGTTCGGCGCGGTGGGCCGCGATCAGGCGGAGCGCCAGTTGCGCGCGCAGCTTGCGCTGAACCATGTCGGCTGCGTGGGCCTCGTCGCGATCAAGGGCCGGCACACCAGCATCAAGACGCGCATCGTCGCGCATCAGCAGCAACTCGTCCGCGTGGACCGCGAAACGCCCGGCGACCTCGGCCCCGCCGACACGCAACGACTCTTGGCCGTGATCAAAACAGCGCTGGCGAATGCGGACGCGGTCATCATCGGCGATTACGGCAAGGGCGTCGTGACCCAACCGCTGCTCGACGGAGTGAAGGCGCTCTGCCGCGAGCGCGGCGTCTGGTTGAGCCTCGATCCGAAACCGGTACATCACCTGAATCTCGCCGCGCTCTCGCTCATCACGCCGAACCGCAAGGAAACTTTTGAACTGGCGGGCCTGCCCGACAGCACGCGCCACGCGAATCCATTCGAGGACAAAAATCTGATGCAAGCCGCCAGCCTCCTCCTGAACGAGTTGCGCCCCGCCGTGCTGCTCATCACGCTCGGCGATCTCGGCCTGTTGCTCTGCCAGCGCGGGCAGAAGCCGTTTCACATTCCCACCGTCGCGCAGGAAGTGTTCGATGTTTCCGGCGCGGGCGACACGGTCATCGCGGCGTTCACGCTGGCCATCGCGGCGGGCGCGTCGCCGGTCGAGGCGGCTATTTTCAGCAATCACGCGGCGGGCGTGGTCGTCGGCAAGGTCGGCACCGCGACGGTTTCGCCGGAGGAACTGCTGGCGAGTTTCAAATGAGCAATGGCAAAATCACCACAGCGGAAATAATCGCCATGAAAGCGCGCGGCGAAAAAATCGCCGCGCTCACCGCCTACGATTATCCGATGACGCGCCTGCTCGACGAATGCGGCGTGCCGTTGCTGCTCGTCGGCGATTCGCTTGGCATGGTCGTGCTCGGCTATTCCGACACCACCCACGTCACGATGGACGAGATGGAGCATCATATCCGCGCCGCCGCGCGGGCGAAGCCGCGCGCGTTGCTCGGCGGCGATCTCCCTTACCGCAGTTATGAAACGCCCACTGAGGCCGTGGCCAGTTCACGCCGACTCATCGCCGCCGGCGCGGACTTCGTGAAGGCCGAAGGCGGGCGCGCGATTCTGCCGCAGATTAAGGCCATCGTCGCGGCGAACATCCCGTTCTGCGGACATCTCGGCATGTTGCCGCAACATGTGCTCGAAGAAGGCGGCTACAAAATCAAAGGCCGCAAGGACGAAGAAATCGTCGCGCTCCACGCGGACGCCGCCGCGCTCGCCGAGGCCGGCGCGTTCGCCATCGTGCTCGAACTCGTCACGCCGCCAGTCGCGAAAGACCTTTCGCAAAAGCTCGCCATCCCCACCATTGGCATCGGCTCCGGGCCGGACTGCGACGGGCAGATTCTGGTGACGCCCGATCTGCTCGGCACCTTCCCGTGGTTCACGCCCAAGTTTGTGAAACCGAAACTCAACGCCGCCGAGGAGATGCGCGCCGCGATTACCGAATGGAAACGGACGCTTTAATTTCGCACCACATCAGCATGAAAAAACTCACTCACATTGACGACGCCGGCCAGGCCGCGATGGTGGATGTCTCCGCCAAGCCGGTGCAACAGCGCGAGGCCGTGGCGCGCGGCGAGATTCGACTGCAAGCAGCGACGCTTGATTTGATTTCGGTCAATCACATCGCCAAGGGCAACGTGCTCGCCACCGCGCGCATCGCCGGAATTCAGGCGGCGAAAAAATGTGGTGAACTCATCCCGCTCTGTCATCCGCTGCCGATCACGCATTGCGAAGTGAACTTTGAAATTCCCGCGTCGCACGACCGCATCGTCATCACCGCATCGGCGAAAATTGCGGCGCAGACGGGCATCGAGATGGAGGCGCTCACCGCCGTGAGCTTGGCCGCGTTGACCATTTACGACATGTGCAAGGCCGTGGACAAGGCGATGGTCATTTCGGAAATCAAACTCATTTCCAAGACAAAGAAATAGGCGCGAAGGCGAACCGAGAAACCAACATGGCCGATCCAAAACTTCATGTCGCACGCGATGAACTCCAACTCGGTCTTTTCCCGCAATCTGAAATCGTTGAATTGCTTGAAGCCGGTTTCTTGCTGAAAACAGATTTGTGTTGGAGCGAAGGCCAGACTGCTCGCCAGCCTCTTTCGGAGATTTTCCAACCGACGCAACCCGCACGTCCTTCCATGGCTGTGCGGATGAAGAAGACAATGCTGGGCGCAGCGGAGTCAGTTCGTGCCGAAGCGGTTTTGGCGACAGCAAAGGCATCCTCCGCAGCCAACCGCAAAAAGTCGGAGATGAGCGTCGTGGTTGACCGAATGCTGGAAGACTACCTGCCGCACCTCACCGGACTTGTAACGGGCGCACTCAAGAAATCGATGCGCTCGGCCGAGACCGCGCTGCACGAGGAGGTGTTTTTGCGAAAGCTGTTCGGCGCAGTTTACGACGTGATCCCAAAACCAATCCGCAGGTTTGTGGGCGAGGAGATGTTCATTGAGTATTGTCTCCGGCACAAACGGAAGCTGCTCGGCAAAGAGTCCTGAACTTTCCGCTCTTTGCGTCTTTGCGCCTTTGCGCTAAAAACTCTCCATGCAAATCCAAACCGGCATCATCACCATTTCCGACCGCGCCTCGAAGGGCCTGTACGACGACCTCGGCGGCCCCGCGCTCAAGCAGGTCGCGGACGGTTACGGCTGGCAGGTCATCGCCGACGCGCTCGTGCCAGACGAGAAGCGTGAGATTCAACGAGCCATCCGCGAGCTGATCGCCAAGGGCTGCGAACTCATCCTCACCACCGGCGGCACCGGGGTGGCCTTGCGCGATGTGACGCCTGAGGCCGTGCGCGAAATCGCCGTGCGCGAACTGCCCGGCTTCGGCGAGGTGATGCGCGCCGAGTCGATGAAGATCACCAAGAACGCCATCCTCTCACGCAATCTCGCCGCCGTGGTCGAACGCGCGCTCGTCATCTGCCTGCCGGGGAAACCAAACGGCGCGGTCGAGTGTTTGAGCTTTGTCGTCGGCGCCATTCCGCATTGCGTGGAAGTGCTGCAGGAAGTCCCGACGAGCTGTTGAAATGAAAGCCTTGCTCTGCCTCGCGTGTCTGCTGGTGGCTGCCCTCGTTGGTTGCACCACCAAATCCAAGGCGCGCGCCCAGGCGCAGTCCGCGTTCATCGCCGGGAAAACCGCCGCCGAAGAACGCGCCCGCCAGGCGCAGACGATGGTCTTCGTGCGCGGCGTTGTCCGCAATCCAACCATCCCGTGGAAGGAAGGCCTGACGCTCGCCGACGCGATCCTCGCGGCCGGCTGGCGCGGGCAGCGCGATCCGCGCCGCGTGCTTGTCACCCGCGAAGGCCAGACCGTGCCGGTGGAAATGCGGACGCTGCTGCGCGGCGAGGATAATTTTGAACTGCTGGCCGGCGACACGCTGGAATTGCAGCGGTGAAGTGCAGCGGATTTGCAGCGTCGGGAACGAATCGTTTTTCCAAACCGTGCGCCGGACAGACCGAGTCCCGCAGGGACGAAAGAAATTCAACGCCCGTTTCTGCCGTTCCTGCGGGACTCGTCCAGTTGCGACACCAACCCAGCGTTAAAACGCTGGGCTGTTTTCGTCCGTCTCCTGCGGGACTGAGAAAGCCGCCCCTTATGCGAAAAACTGAGCCGCGCCAATTATCAGCCCCCCTTTTTTCTCTGGATGGACTTTCTCTCCGTTCCCGCTAGCCTCGCAGCCACTTAATATTCATGAGCGCCGTTCACTCGCATTTGAAAGATTTGGATTACTCGGTCGTGCAGCAGTGCATGCACTGCGGCCTTTGCCTGCCCACCTGCCCGACCTACGACGCCACCAAGCTCGAACGCAACAGCCCGCGCGGCCGCATCGCCCTGATGCGCGCCATCGCCGACGAACGCCTCGAACCGACCAAATCCTTCGCCGACGAAATGTATTTCTGCCTCGGCTGTCTCGCCTGCATGACCGCCTGCCCGGCGGGCGTGAACTACGCCGAACTCTTCGAGCACGCGCGCGCCGAGGCCGAGCAGAGCGGCGTCCTTGATTCGCCGAAGCGCGGGCTGATCCGCGGCTTCACGCTGCGCTGGCTCTTCATGGATTTGCACCGGCTGCACCTCGTCGGTTACGCGCTGCGCTTTTATCAGCAGCTTGGTTTGCAGGCCTTCATCCGGCGCTGCGGCGTGTTGAACCTGCTCCCGAAACGCCTGCGCGAACTCGAAGCCATGACGCCGTTGATGCAGGAAAAGTTTTCTAACGAACTCATCGAACCGCTCACCGCCGCTGTCGGACCGAAACGGTTCCGCGTGGCGATGCTCACGGGCTGCGCGCAGGATTTGATCTTCAGCGACGTGAACCGCGACACCGTGGAAGTGCTCGCGCGCAACGGCTGCGACGTCGTCACCCCGCCGGTGCAGCTCTGCTGCGGCTCGCTCCACGCGCACAACGGCGAATGGGAGCTCGCCCAGCAGCTCGCGCGCAAAAACATCGACCAGTTTCCGCCCGACCAGTTCGACGCCATCATCACCAACGCCGCCGGCTGCGGCTCGCACCTCAAGCACTACGC
The DNA here is from genome assembly GCA_009695285.1 of Pedosphaera sp. GTDB lineage: Bacteria > Verrucomicrobiota > Verrucomicrobiia > Limisphaerales > SIBH01 > SIBH01. The sequence continues at coordinate 7,153 of SIBH01000051.1, read as the reverse complement.
GAAATTGCTCGCGGGCGATCCCGTCTATGAAACCCGCGCGCACCAGTGGGACGCGAAGGTGGCGGACATTCACGAATGGCTCGCGCGCACCGGCATCACGCCGCCGCCCGCCGCAAACGCGCCCGCGCAAAGCGTGACCTACCACGAGGCCTGCCATCTCTGCCACGGCCAAAAGATCACGGCGCAGCCGCGCCAGGTGCTGCGCGCGATTCCGAATCTGCAACTGACCGAGCTGCCTGAATCCACCTGGTGCTGCGGCAGCGCAGGCATCTACAATCTCACCCAGCCGGAAATGGCCGACGACCTTCTCGACCGCAAAGTACGGCACATCAAAAGCACCAAGGCCGACGTGGTCGCCACCGGCAATCCTGGCTGCCTCCTGCAAGTCCTCAACGGCTGCAAGCGCAACGGCCTCGAAGTGCGCGTCGCCCATCCCGTCACGCTGCTGGCCGAGGCGTATCGGCGGGACGGGTGACCGATCCGCCTCGGCCATAATTCCCGCCCTTGCCCCGCCCACAGCTCTTCGCCATCCTAGCCGCGTGATGAGTGACGATTTTTCAGATGCCGCGCTGGTGCTCGTCGGCCACGGCTCGACCGTGAACGCCGATTCGGCCGCGCCCACCTACCAGCACGCCGATGAATTGCGCCGCCGCAAACTGTTCGGGCAGGTGCTGGAATGTTTCTGGAAGCAGGAGCCGGGCGTCCCGGGCGTGCTGCGCGGGGTCTTCGCGCCGCGCGTTTTCATCGTGCCGCTGTTCATCAGCGAGGGCTATTTCACCGAGGAGGTCATCCCGCGCGAACTGGGCTTCTGCCTGACCGGCCAGAAGGAGTTTGCGCGCGTGCAATCGCGTGGCGGGCAAACGCTGCATTACTGCGGCCCGGTCGGCACCCACGCGAGCATGACGAACGTGCTGCTGGCTCGCGCCCGGGAGGTGGTGGAGAAGTTTCCGTTCCCCCGCGCGCCGAAGCCGGCGGACACCGCGCTGTTCATCGCCGGGCACGGCACGGGCAACAACGAGAATTCGCGCAAGGCCATCGAGCAGCAGGTGGAGCTGATCCGCGCGCAGAACATTTACGCGGAAGTCCACGCGGCGTTCATGGAGGAGGAGCCGTTCATCAGGAACATCTACGGCGTCACAGCGGCGAAGAACCTCGTGATGGTGCCGTTCTTCATCAGTGACGGGCTGCATTCGTTCGAGGACATCCCGGTGATGCTCGGCGAGCCGGAGCGGGTGGTGCAGGAGCGTTTCCGGGCCGGCCAGCCGACCTGGCGCAATCCGACGGAGAAGCAGGGCAAGCGGGTGTGGTACGCGACGAGTATCGGGAATGAGCCGCTGATCGCGGAGGTGGTGATCGAGCGGGTGAAGGAAATGGCGTGAGGAGTGGTGCGTAGTGCGTGTTGCGTGAATTGTTCAAAACGCGCTCGAAAGTTCTCACGCACCACGCATCATCCCACTTTCCCTCTTCCATCCTGCAACCTTCCTCCCCTATCTTCGCGCCGTGAACTGGCAGAAAATCACCCTCGTCGGCGTCGGACTGCTGGGCGGCTCGCTCGGCCTGGCCGTTCGCCAACGCCGCCTCGCCGCGCGCGTGGAAGGATTTGTCCGGCGCAGCGCCAGCATCGCCGAGTGCGAGCAGGCCGGCGCGGTGGATGCGGCGGTGCTCGATTTGAAGGCGGCTGTTTCCGGCGCGGACCTCGTCATCCTCTGCACGCCGCTCGCGCAGATGCGCGGGTTGACGGAACAATTTCTCCCGGCCTTGCAGCGCGGGGCCGTCGTCACGGATGTCGGCAGCGTCAAGGCCAGCGTGGTGGCGGAACTGGAAGCCCTCGTGGCCGGGGCGGGCGGGCATTTCATTGGCAGCCATCCGATGGCGGGCGCGGAAAAAACCGGCGTCAGTTCGGCCCGCGCCGATCTGTTCCACGACGCCGTTTGCGTGCTCACGCCCACGACGCAATCGAACCGCGACGCGCTCCAGCACATCGGGGAATTTTGGAAATCAGTCGGCGCGAAAACGCTCACGCTCACGCCGGAGCTGCACGATGACCTGGTGGCGCGTTGCAGTCATCTGCCGCACATCGCGGCGGCGGAACTAGCCAGCTACGTCCTCAGCCCGGTGCATCCGAAGGAGCAGGCGCAGCTTTGCGCGAACGGCTTCCGCGACACGACGCGCGTGGCCAGCGGTTCGCCGGAGATGTGGCGCGACATCGCACTGGCCAACCGCAAGAATCTGGGCCGCGTGCTCGGCGTGTTCATCGAGGACTTGCAGGAGTTTCAACATGCGCTGGAAACCGGCGACGCGAAGAGCGTGGAAGAATTTTTCGAGAAGGCGAAGCAGCGAAGAGACAACTGGTCCCCGCAAAACAATTCTCCCTCGTCTGAATAGATCATGCCCCTGCCTGACTTGATCGAAATCGTCCCACTCACCTCACCGGTACGCGCGGAGATCACCGTGCCCGGCTCGAAGAGCATCACGAACCGCGCGCTCGTACTGGCCGCGCTGGCCGGCGGCGAGACGGCGTTGCAGGGTGCGCTCTGGAGCGAGGACACGCAGGTGATGGTCGAGTGTTTGCAGGAGATCGGCTTCATGGTGAACGTCGAGCCGGACCCGGACGAAACCTGCAACCGCACGATCACGGTTTACGGACTCGGCGGAAAAGTTCCGCGCGGCGGCACCGTGGAGCAGCCGCTCGAACTGTTCGTGGGCAACGCGGGCACAGCGGCGAGGTTTCTGGCGGCGATGGTCTGTCTCGGCGAGGGCGTTTACAAGCTGCACGGCGTGCCGCGCATGCACGAGCGTCCCCAGGCGGCGCTCTTCGGCGCGCTGCGCGAGCTTGGTTATCGCGTGGACTCGCCCAATGACCGGCTGCCCGCGCTGATTCACGGTGGCAGTGGTAGCAGCCGGGGTCACGAGGCTCTGACTAAAACAGAAACAGAATGGAGCCTCCTCATGTCGGCTGCTACGAGGAAAACGTGCCGGGTGAGCATCGAGGAAAGCTCGCAGTTTGCGAGCGCGCTGCTGCTCGGCGCGATTACGGGCGGCTGGAAAATTTCGGTGACCGGCGAGAACGCCGAGGAGTCGCCCTACGTCCAGATGACTTCGGAACTGGTGAAGGTTTTCCCGCAGCGCGGCGGAGTGTTTGAAATCGAGCCGGACGCTTCGAGCGGCAGTTATTTCTGGGCGGCGGGAAGTTTGCTCGCGTGGAGTTTCAAGACCTTGCGGACCGTCACCGTCGCCCACTGGCCGGGTTCCGGCTGGCAGGTCGACTCGCGCTTTCGCGACTATTCCAAGCCCACGGTGGCGTTTCCGAAAACCACCTCGCGCCAGTCCGACCTCGGCGACAGCATCATGACCGCAATCGTCCTGGCTCCATTCGCCGGGCAGCCGGTGAAATTCACCGGCCTGGGCCGGCTGCGCCAGCAGGAGTGCGAGCGGGTGGTCGCGCTGCGGACGGAACTGACCAGGTGCGGCGCGCGCGCCATCGAGACCGGTGACACGCTGGAAGTTTTCCCATCTTCGTTGCACGGCGCGGAGATCGAAACCTACGACGACCACCGCATGGCGATGTGTTTTGCCGTTCTGGGCTTGAAAATCCCCGGCATCAAAATTAAAAATCCCGCGTGCGTGAAAAAAACGTTCCCGAATTTTTTCCAAAAACTCGCCGCCCCTCCGCCGCACGGTCTCAGCGCGGAAATCCACGACGGGCGGACAGGACGAAAGCTGGAACCGGGGGAATTGTTTGCAGATTGAACTTTAGACACGGATTTCACAGATTTTCGCGGATGAAATCCCGGTTAGTCCGGGTGAATCCGTGAAATCCGTGTCGAAGTTTCGATACAGCCAGAGGAAAATAAATTTGAACAAACAACCGATAATCATCGCCATTGACGGCACGAGCGCCAGCGGCAAAAGCACCAACTCGAAACTCATCGCGCAGCAGCTCGGCTACGTGTATGTCGATACCGGCGCGATGTACCGCACGCTCGCCTGGCATTGCCTGCAGAAACGAATCGACGTGCATGACGTCAAGGCCGTGGCCGCCGTCTGCCGCAAGTGGAAGACGGAATTGAAATGCGTGGCCGGCGACTTCCGTTCCGTGCGGCTGCTGGTGGACGGTTATTATCCGGAAAAGGAAGTCCGCACCGCCGAGACGAGCGCGGCCGTGCCGCATGTGGCCGCCGGGCCAAAGGTGCGCGACTGGATGAAGAAGGCGCAACGGAGCTGCATTGAATTTGGCGATCTGGTGATGGAGGGCCGGGACATCGGGACAAATGTTTTCCCCGAGACGGATTTCAAGTTTTACCTCGACGCCCATCTGGCGGAGCGCTCGGCCCGCCGAGCCGCCGAGGGCGTGGACGAGGATCTGGCCAAGCGGGACCAGCGGGACAGCCAGCGCGCCGCCGCGCCGCTGATGATCGCGCTGGGCGCGGTCATCATCAACAATTCCGGCGAGACCCCGCAGCAGACGACCGCGAAAATCATTGCGGAAGTGAAGCGGCGCATGGCGGCGCGCGGGTGAATTGAAAAAGTTGTGAGTGAAGCTTTGCAAGGCCCCCTCACCCCGGCCCTCTCCCCCTCGGAGGGGGCGAGGGAGAAGAGGCACGCGGCGCAACTGAGACTGCGATGAATCTTTCTTACCGCATCGCCTGGCAGATGTTCCGGCTGATGTATTCCACCTATTTCCGGTGGCGCATTTACAACTCGGAACGCGTGCCGATGGAGGGACCGGTCATCCTGGCCTCGAATCACGCGAGCTTTCTTGATCCGCCGCTGATCGGCTCGGCGTTGCCACGCGGTTGCAATTATCTCGCGCGTGCATCGCTCTTTCGCCACCCCGGCATCGGCGCGCTGCTGCGTTCCTGGCAGGCGGTGCCGGTGGACCGCGACGGGGCCGGCGCGAGGGGCCTCAAGGCGATTCTCGACCGACTGCTGGCAGGCGGCGTGATCATTCTGTTTCCCGAAGGCACCCGCACGCGCGACGGAAAATTACAGCCGGCCCGTTCCGGCATCGGCCTGACGGTGATCAAATCCGACGCGCCCGTGGTGCCGGTGCGGGTGTTCGGGACGTTTGAATCCTACGGGCGTGCCGTGAAATTTCCGAAACCGAAATCCATCGCGGTAAAATACGGCCGGCCGATGTCGTTCGCCGCCCTGCGCGCCGAGGCGAAGACGTGTTCGAAGCCGCGCTTGAAGGAAATTTACCAGCAGGTGGCGGATGAAATCATGGCGGAGATTGCGAAACTGGAGCGGAAGCTTGATGCGTAGTGCGTAGTGCGTGAGAAGAAACGGGCGCGTCCTGATCGTTTCACGCCCCACGCCCCACGCCTCACGTCACTTCAGTGACTCCCCAATCCACTCCAAGTACCGCCTGTTCCCCGCCGTCACCGGCAGCACCACGAACTCCGGCGTGTCGTAGGGATGATGGTCGAGGATGAATTTTTCCAGCGCGGACAATTTGGCGCGGGTGGTTTTGAACAGCAGCAGCACCTCGGTGCTGGATTCCAGTTTGCCCTGCCACCGGTAGTGCGATTCGATTTTCGCCAGCAGATTCGCGCAGGCGGCAAGGCGGGCGCGGACGGCACCGGTCGCGAGCCGGCGGGCGGTTTTCAAATCCGGCGCGGTCACGAGGACGACGACGGTGGGACGGAGCGGTTTCATGCGGCGAGCAGAAAACTTTCCCGCCCTGGGCGCAAGAGAAATGGCGGACGCGTGATTATAAAATGGTTCCTCGCTGTTTTCGCTGGAATGGCTCCGGGGTGAGGACGAGCGTGGGGTTGGTGGCTTTGGACACCGCCTCGACCTCTTCACTGGAAACAGCGGAGAAAAAAAATGAGCCATGCAGTTGATTCCGTCCGTGACAACCTAAAGGTTGAACTCCAATGAAAACGGCCTGCGCGCGGCGTTGGAGTTCACGCTTTAGCGTGTCTGATGGGCTAAAGGAAATGAAGTGCATGGCTAAAAACAAAAAGCCCGACCGGTACGGTCGGGCTTGAAAAATGGCGGGCGTTTTACTTCTTCGCAGGCACGGGGGCGACGGCGACCTTCTCTTTGACGAAGGTCGCGCCTTTGCCGAGGCGTTTGCGGAGGTAGGTGAGCTTGGCGCGGCGGACATTGCCCTGGCGCTCGACCTCGACCTTTTCCACGCGCGGGGAGTGCACGGGGAAAACGCGCTCCACGCCCTCGCCGTAGCTGATGCGGCGGACGGTAAACGAAGAGTTAATCCCGTGCCCGCGGCGGCCGATGACGACGCCGGAGAAAATCTGCACGCGTTCCTTGTCGCCTTCCACGACCTTGGTATGCACGCGCACCGAGTCGCCCACGGCGAAGACGGCGGGTTCTTTGCGAAACTGTTCCGATTCAATTTTGTCCAGCAAGGCTTGGTTCATAAATTTTCTTTCTGTCTGGCGGGTTTGTTTGCCCCGCCGCTTTTTTCATCCAACAAATCCGGCCTGCGCTGCGCCGTGCGCGCGGCGGCCTGCGCGGCCCGCCATTTCTCGATCTCCGCATGGTGCCCGGAAAGCAGGATCTCCGGCACCTTCATCCCGCGAAACTCCGCCGGCCGCGTGTAGTGCGGATATTCCAGCAGTCCATGGCTGAACGACTCGTCGTGCGAACTCTCGTCGTCGCCCAGCGCGCCCGGCAGCAGCCGCGTCACCGCGTCGATGACGATCATCGCCGGCAACCCGCCGTTGGTCAGCACGTAGTCTCCGATGGAGATCTCATCATCCACCAGCGTTTCGATCACGCGCTCGTCGATCCCTTCGTAACTGCCGCAGATCAGCAGCAGATGCTCCTGACCGGCCAGCTCGCGGGCGAGCGCCTGGTTGAACGGGCGTCCGGCCGGCGTCATCAACACGACACGCGTCCGTTCGTCCGCCAGCTTTTCCACCGCTTCAAAGATCGGTTCGGGTTTCAACACCATGCCCGGCCCGCCGCCGAACGGGGAGTCATCCACCGTCTTGTGACGGTCATGGGTGTAATCCCGTAAATTCTGAATCCGCAAATCCAGCAGGCCCGCCGTCCGCGCCCGCTGCACGATGCTCACATCCAGCGGCCCGGCAAACATCGCCGGGAACAAGGTGAGCACATCGATTTTCATGACCGCACCCCGGCGGCCTCAGGCTGCCGGCCGGTCTTCCACAATTTCCACCGC
>SIBH01000050.1 GCA_009695285.1 Pedosphaera sp. | reverse complement strand
TGCGGTCTTTGCCGGGATGTTTGCTGTTGGCCATGTATTCGGTGATCTGGCTCAGGTCGGCGTTCATAATGATCACGCCGTTCAATTCCACCTTGATGGTGGAACCCTTGACGGTGACCTCCTGGAAATTCCACTCGCCCACGGGATGGTGGTAGCCCCGCTGCGCCGCCGCCATGCCGTAGGCGGAGCCGTGGGCCTGGCGCGGGTCGATGCCCTTGTAATGATCGTCCAGCACCTGCAGTTCGCACATGCCCACGTAGGCGGTGTCGCCGTTGCCGGGATAGCGGATGGCCAGACCGTTGTTGCCGTTGGGCGGGAATTTGACTTCCATGCGCGCCACGAAATCGCCGTAATCCGCCTTGGTGTAAATGGTGCCGCCTTTGCCCTTCTTGCAAACGAGCGTGTCGTCCTTCAGCTCATAGTTGTCCACCGGCCCGGCCCAGCCCGTGAAATCCTTCCCGTTGAAGAGCGGCTCGAAGCCCGCCCCGCCTTTGCCGCTCAAAATTTTGTTGGCCTCGTCCGCGCCGATCTCGCGGATGAAGATGTTCCGCCAGCGGATTTCGCCACCGTGGGTCTGCAGTTCGATGGGGCCTTTGGCGGGGACCGCTTTCTTGCGGTCGTAATAATTTTCCAGAGTAGCGTGATCGACCACCTTTTTTTCATTCAACCAAATGCTCACGCGCGAGCCAACCATGAGGATGCGAAACTTGTTCCATTCTCCGAACGGCTTGTCCGCCAGCACCAGCGGATCTTTGCCGGGCTTGCCTGGGCTGTTGTTCCAGAGTCCGCCGCTGCCCTTGTCCGCACCGATGCCAAACTTACCCTTCTCGGTGTAATCCCAGATTTGCACCTGGGGCACACCGCGCAGATAGATGCCGCTGTCAGCCTTGGGGACGGTTTTGTAATCAACCAGAAATTCAAAGTCGCCGTAGTCCTTTTCGGTCGTGGCGTATTTGCCGTTCCCGTCGTTGACCAGTTCGCCATCGGACGCGCTCCAATGCTTCTTCATGTCCTCGGTCCACTTGGCATCCTGTTCAGCCCGCTTGTCGGCGGGCATCTCGAGATATTTGCGGTGGTCAAAGGTGTCGCCACCGCGCCAGCCGGTCAGATCCTTGCCGTTGAAGAGGGCGGTGAAACCTGCGGGCGGTTCGACGGGCGCAGCCGGCAGCGGGTACAGGGAAAAGTTCAGGGCAACCAAGGCGGAGAGGGAAATCGAGAGGAACATAGAATGGTTCATGTCGAGACTTGTATGGTTTCGTTCTGATCGGCGCAACCAATAAACCGTGATCCGAATGCAACGGGCGCATCTTGACACGGTTTTTAACGGACGCTTGGCGGGGTTCGGAGTTTCGCTTTTTGGCAGGGAAACGCAACGAAACCGCACGGTCCGCCTACAGGTGGAACTCCAAACTAGAACAGTGTCGAGATGCACCCCGGGCAACGAGCAGACGGTGTCAACATCCGGGAGGAACGGTGTTTCCCTTGAAAAATCTAAATGTTTGCGCCCGGCCTCCCGTCTCAGGCAGGCTGGGTTTACCATCCGGTTCAGATGCCGCTGTCACAAGCCATGAAAAAATTATTCGAACGGACGATCTTCGCCACCGTAGCTGTGGTGGCGAGCATCGAATTCACCGCCGCGGCCGCTTCCAAGATATCCACCCCGCCCGCCCGCCCGCCGGTTGATTCTGGTGATTACCGTACCGTCACCACCGCCCTCACGACACAGATCGTCAAGACCAACCAGCAACAGCGCGCAGGACAAACCGTCCACCTCGGCCTGCTGGCCGGTCCGGACAAGCGCGGACGGTTTGCCCTTGAAGACGTCGAGATGGATTCGTCGGCCGCAAAAGCCGGGGTGAAGGCGGGCGATATCCTGACCAGGGCCGGCGGGCAGGCGGTCAAGTCCGCCGCCGACCTGCGCGACGTGCTCAAGTCCAGGTCCCCGGGAGAATCTCTCGCCCTCAAAGTTGAACGGGGCAGTAAGACACTCGACCTGACCGTCACGCTCGGGGCGGCGAGTCGGCCGCTCCAGGTCAGTGCGCAGCGCACCACTTTGGGCGTGCGCCTGGAAGAACCCAAGCAGGGCGGTGGAGCGGAAGTGGTCTCCATCATCATTGGCTCGCCCGCGCAGAAGGCGGGCATCCAGCCCGGTGATCATCTGGTCAAGCTCGATGGCGACCCCATCACCAGCCCCGGCTACGTGCGCGAGCGGCTCGACGAGAAACAGCCCGGCCAGACCGTGAAGCTGGCCCTCCGGCGAGACGGCAAGGAGATAGAGATGGAGGCCACCCTCGGCATCGCCGACTCCGGCGCCGAACAGACGCAAAAAAACATGTGGAAAAAAGACGTTTTCCGGCTGGCCGTGATCATGGTCGAGTTTCCCGACGCGAAACACAATCCGGCCATTTCGAGCAACAACTGGGCGGAGTTCTTTTTCAGCCGCGGGAAGTACTCAGAAAAGACCAATGCCACCGGCCAGAACGTGTTCGGCAGCGTGAACGATTATTTCCACGAGGCCTCCGCCGGACGGTTCCATGTCGAAGGCCGGATCTTTCCTTGGTACGAAGTCAAGGGCAAGCGCGCCGATTACGTGACGGGCCTCGCCGCCGGCAACAAAAACATCCTCTTCTCGGAAGTGCTCGACGCCCTCATCAAACGCGACGGCACGAACGCGCTCGACAACTTTGACGGCATTCATTTTGTCTATGCGGGCGAGCGTTTCCAGACCGGCGACCGGGGCAGCCTCTACTGGCCCCACGCCAGCCAGATCAACTTCCGCAAACAATCCTGGCGCTATTTCATCTGCCCCGAAGGCGGTAAGCGGATGTTCGACATCAGCACCACCTGCCACGAACTGGGCCACATCCTTGGCCTGCCCGATCTCTACGCCCGCCCGGAGAATCCCGGCTCCGAAGGCCTCGGCATCTGGTGCATCATGTCGAACGAAAACGGCAACGGACGCCCGCAGCATTTCTCCGCATGGTGCAAGGAGCAACTCGGCTGGCTCACGCCCGCCGTGATCGACCCGACGGTGAAACAGAAATTGATCCTCGCGCCGGTCGAAAAATCCACCAACGAATGTTTCAAGGTGCTGGCCCGGGCGGATGGCACCGAATACTTCCTGCTCGAAAACCGCCGCAAGACCGGTTTCGACCGCATCCTGCCGGGAGAAGGGCTTTTGATCTGGCGCGTGGTGAATGGCAAGGTGATCCTCGAAGAATCCCACGGGGTGGAAGGGCCGGCGGGACCGCGCGTTTTCCCCACTTCCGTTCCATTTCCGAGCCGGGCCAACACCGCTTTCACGCCCTACACCGCGCCCTCCAGCCGCGCCCTGCTCGGTGGCGGCCTGCCCGTCCATATCACGGGCATCCGCGCGCTCGAGGACGGCCGCATCGCCTTCAACATCGGCTACGAGTACGAGTAAGCGGTCGCCTGCGACGGGCATTGACGGGCAGGGCCACGGCGTGTTCCCCTGCTCACCATCATGAGATTGATCTCCGCCTTTTTGGCTGTCTGTGGCGCGGCGGCCTCGGTGTCCGGCGCCCCGCCGGCGCCCACGCGCCCGAACATCATCTTCATCATGTCCGACGATCACGCGGCGCACGCCATCAGCACCTACGGGTCGAAGGTGAACCAGACACCGCATCTTGACCGGTTGGCAAAGGAAGGAATGCGGTTTGATCGCGCGTTCGTGGTCAATTCGATCTGCACGCCCAGCCGCGCCACCATTCTCACCGGCAAATATTCGCACCTGAACGGCACGCCGACGTTCAACCGCTTCGATGGCGCGCAGCCGACCGTGGCCAAAATGCTCCAGGCCGCCGGCTATCACACCGGCATGATCGGCAAGTGGCATCTGGGCAGCGACCCGACGGGCTTTGACCGTTGGACCATCCTGCCGGGTCAGGGCGCTTACAACGACCCAGCGTTCCTCACGCCGCAGGGACGCAAGGTCATCCCGGGCTACGTCACCGACATCATCACGGACCTGGGCCTGGAATTCATCCAGCAGCGCCCGGCAGACAAGCCGTTCTTCCTGATGCTGCATCACAAGGCGCCGCATCGCGACTGGACGCCGACACCGAAGTACCGGGAGGAGTTCGCCCGGCGCGTCATTCCCGAACCGGCCACACTCTGGGATGATTACACCACCCGCAGCGACGCGCTTCGCGAAAACGAGCAGACCGTGGCGTCCGACTTGAACAACCACGATCTCAAGCGGGCCGTGCCGCCCGAACTCAAGCCCGGCCCCGAGCGCCAAAAATGGTTCGACAAAAGCCCTACCGAGGTGGAGATCGAAATCGACGGTGCGAAAAAAACTCTGACCGGCCGCGCTCTGGCACAGTGGAAATACCAGCGCTACATGCAGGATTATCTCGCCTGCATCCAGAGCGTGGATGACAACGTGGGCCGCCTGATCAACTGGCTGGACGCACGCGGCCTCGGGACGAACACCGTCATCTTCTACACCAGCGACAACGGGTTCTTTCTGGGCGACCATGGGCTGTTCGACAAGCGGTTCATGTACGAGGAATCACTGCGCGTTCCCCTGCTGGCGCGCTGGCCAGGGGTGATCAAGCCCGGCGGCGTTTCAGATGCGCTGGCGCTGAACCTCGATTTCCCGGAGACCTTTCTTGAGCTCGCCGGGTTGACGCCACCGCCTGACATGCAGGGCCGCAGTCTCGCGCCCCTCCTGCGCGGCGCGCCGGTGGAGAACTGGCGCACGAGTTTTTACTACCGCTACTACCACGATCCGGGTGACCACAACACGCGCGCCCACTATGGCGTCCGCACCGGAACCGAAAAGTTGATCTATTACTGGAAAAAAGATCAGTGGGAATGTTTCGACCTCGCGAAGGATCCGCAGGAGCTGAAAAATGTTTACACCGATCCCGCCTACGCGAAAACGGTCGCCAGCCTCAAACAGGAACTCGCGCGCTTGAAAAAGGAAGTGAAGGACGACGACCAGTTCGCCACCAAACAACCGGCGGCCGGCGTTCATGGACAACCGCAGCCGAAGGCCAACCCGGCACTTCGCTAGTTCGCTGGCTTGGGCGAACCGGCCACCTCGGGTTCCGGCTTGTCGGTCTCGCCAAGCGGACGAATCCAGATGTTGCGGAAGCGGACCGGATTGCCGTGCTCATACAACTCGATCGGGCCTTTGGGCGGATGAGGGGTGTTGTAGTTGCCCAACGCGCGATACGGCGTGGTGCCGTAAAGCTCGTAGCGGTGATGCACCACCACGCCGTTGTGCAGCACGGTCACGTAGGCTTTCTTGATCAGTTTCTTGTTCTCATCCCAGCGGGGTGTTTCCCAGATGATGTCGTAGGTCTGCCATTCGCCCGGCGGCCGGGAGGAGTTGACCAACGGCGGCTGCTGCCCATAGACGGCTGCGGCCTGACCGTCGGCGTAGGTGGCATTGTTGTAGGAGTCGAGCACCTGGATTTCGTAGCGCCCGAAAATGTTAACGCCATTGTTGCCCCGGCCTTGGCCATTGCCGACGACCTTGACGGGCGTGGCCCACTCGATGTGCAGTTGAAAATCGCCAAACTCGTCCTTGGTGCGGATGACACCGGTCCGCGTCGTCTCCATGTAACCGTCCTCGATCTTCCACTCCACCTCGCCCTTCCGGCCCTTCCACTTGGAAAAATCCTTGCCATCGAACAGGACGATGGCGTCCGAAGGCGCGGCGGCGAGTTGGCTGAAGGCGGCGCCAGGCGTGATGACTTTCGGGAGCGGCCGCGCCGGATCATGAACATGCCACTTGCCGTTGGGCTGCATCGGCGTGTCGGTGTAGCCTTCGGCGCCGAGGGCGGAGGAGGCCAACAGCGCGGTGGTGGTGAGAGTGAGAAGAGTTGTCGGTTTCATGCGTTGGTTTGATTTGAGCTGCCGAATGTTTTCCCGGACGAACGAAACTTGTCACGCTTCATTTTGGGTTTTCCGATGTCACTCCGGGATGGAACTGAAGGACAGTCACGAGGCAGGATCTGGCGCTCTCGCCAGCCCGCGCGATCGGAACGGTTCCGCCATTCCCCATCCGCAACGGGAGACAGTTTAGTTTTCAAGAACCGCGCTTCTCATTCACCACCGGCCTGCTAACGTGCCGGCCTCGAATGGTGCAACTACCGATATTTTTAGGAAACAGTCCCGCTGCGGAAAACAAACCGTCAGCCGGCAGCGGTCCTGTGCGTTTGCCCGAATTGCTGGCGCCGGCCGGTGACTGGGAGTGCGCCAAGGCCGCCGTCGAGAACGGGGCGGACGCGATCTATTTCGGGCTGGAAAAATTCAACGCCCGGATGCGCGCGCACAATTTCACCGAAGCCGCCCTGCCGAAGCTGATGGAGTTCCTCCACCGGCGCGGCGTGAAAGGCTACGTCACCTTCAACACGCTGGTCTTCGCCAACGAACTCGCCGACGCGGAAAATTATCTCCGCGCCATCATCGCTGCCGGAGTTGATGCCGCCATCGTGCAGGACGTGGGCATCTGCCGGCTGATCCGTCGGCTCTCGCCCGATTTTCCGATCCACGCCTCGACGCAGATGACCGTGACCAGCGCGGCGGGCGTGGAGTTCGCGCGCGAACTCGGCTGCAACCTCGTGGTGCTCGCGCGGGAATGTTCGATCAAGGAGATCGAGAAAATCCAGGCGGCGACCGCATCCGCCTCTCAACTCTCAACTCTCAACTCTCAACTGCCCCTAGAGGTCTTCGTCCACGGCGCGCTCTGCGTGGCCTACTCCGGCCAGTGCCTGACCAGCGAATCGCTCGGCGGACGCTCGGCCAATCGTGGCGAATGCGCGCAGGCCTGCCGGATGCCGTACGAATTGATCTCCGACGGCCAGCCCGTGCCGCTCGGCGACAAACGCTATCTGCTCAGCCCGCAAGATTTGGCAGGGCTGGAAGTGCTGCCCGATCTGATCCGCGCCGGCGTCAACTCGCTGAAAATCGAAGGCCGGCTGAAGTCGCCCGAGTATGTGGCGAACATCACGCGGGTTTACCGGAAAGCGCTGGACGAGTGCGGTACGCGGTATGTGGAACGCGGAACAGATGCTCCGTACTCCGCGCTCCCCGTTCCGCGTTACGAACTGGAGATGGCCTTTTCGCGCGGCCTCTACACTGGCTGGTTTCGCGGGATCAACAACCAGGAACTGGCCCACGCCCGCTTCGGAAAAAAGCGCGGCGTGTTCCTCGGTGAAGTTAGCCGCATCCAGGGCGGGCGCGTGGCCCTGAAACTCGCCGCTCCGCTTAAGCCGGGCGATGGCGTGGTCTTCGACGCGGGCCGTCCCGATCAGGACGAGGAGGGCGGGCGCGTTTACACCTTGGAACCGCGCGGCAGCGAAACGTTCATCGGCTTCGGCCACGGCGATCTGGACTTCAGCCGAATCCACGTCGGCGACAAGATTTGGAAAACGAGCGACCCGGAGCTGGACCGGCGGTTGCGCCAGAGTTTCGCCGGCGATGCGCCGCATTTCACCAAGCCGGTTGATTTTGAAGTCCACGGTTGCGTTGGCCAGCCGATGACGGTCATCGCGCGCGACGAAACCGGGCACGTCACCCAAGTTGCCTCGGCCATGCCGCTGGCCCCGGCGGAGAAACAGCCGCTCACCACGGAAAAACTCCGCGCCCAGCTCGGACGCCTCGGCGGCACACCGCTCCACCTGGGCGCACTGAACAATTCTTTGGCAGGCGAAGTGATGCTGCCGGTGAGCGAATTGAACCGGCTGCGCCGGGAGGTGGTCGTGCAGTTGGAAATCCTCCGCGCGCAGCCGAAACGGTGGACGCTGAATGAATGCGGAACGCGGAGTGCGGAGTGCGGAGTGAAGATGCCGGTCGCGTCGGACGTTCCTTCTCCTGTTCCGCACTCCGCACTCCGCACTCCGCATTTAATCGTTCTCGTCCGCAACCTGCCCCAACTCGAAGCCGCCCTGCGCCTCGGCGTGCCGACGCTCTACTGCGAGTTCGAGGATGTGAAAAAATACCGCGAGGCGGTGCGGATGGCGCGCGAATCGTTCGGCTGCGATGGGCCGGCGAAGACCATCTGGGTCGCGCCGCCGCGCATCACCAAGAGCGGCGAGGAGTGGATTTTGCAACAGGTCCGTTCGTGCGACGCGGATGGCTATCTGATTCGGAACTACGACCACTTGAAATTTTTCAGCGGCTGCCGGCGGATCGGAGATTATTCGCTGAACGTGGCGAACGGGCTGGCGGCGGACTATTTCAAAAACCAGTTCGGCCTGGAGCGCGTGACGGCTTCGTACGACTTGAACTTCGCGCAACTTGAGGCGCTGGTGCAAAGTGCGCCGCCGGAGTGGTTCGAGGTGACGATCCACCAGCACATGCCGATGTTCCACATGGAGCACTGCGTCTTCTGCGCCTTCCTCTCCAAAGGCACGGACTTCACGAACTGCGGCCGACCCTGCGACCATCACGATGTGAAACTGCGCGACCGGGTTGGCGCAGAGCACCCGCTCAAGGCTGACGTCGGCTGCCGCAACACCGTCTTCAACGCCCGCGCCCAGACCGGCGCCGAATACGTGGCCCGGATGCTAACGCTCGGCGTCCAGCATTTCCGCCTCGAGTTCGTGAATGAAACGCCGGCGCAGGTCGCCCAAACCATCGCGCAATACCGCCAACTCCTGCGTGGCGAAATCACCGGCGGCCAACTATGGCGAGAACTGCAGTTATTGAACCAATTGGGGGTGACGCGAGGTCAGATGGAACGGGGATAAACTGTAAACCGTTTAAAAACAACGCTTTGCATCCAGGCACGCCAAGCCGTTTTTCTATTGACATCCCGCGGTCAATGAATACTATGACTGTCAATATTCCACGTGAAACATGCATGGCTGGGTCGCTTTGCAGAAACGGGAAACAAACTAAAAATGCCGAACAAACAACCGGCAAGAAAGGCAAACAACATGAAGTCAATGAAATCACTCACCGTCATCCTCTCCGCCTTGGTGCTGCTCGGCAGCCTGAGCATGGCCAGCGCGGAATCCTGCTGCGACAAAGCCAAAGCAAAGGGCCAAGCCTGCGCGCACAAGTGCTGCGTGGAAGCCAAGAAAGACGGCAAAGTCTGCGAGAAGTGCAATCCCAAGTAATAATCGTCACCTCCCGGTGAACTAATAAAATGAAAACCATCAAGCTGTTTTCCGTCGCGGTTTGCGCCATCGCCATGCTCGCCGGTTCCCTCCGGGCGGCCGATGAAAAGAAGCCCTGCTGCGACGCCACCGTCGAAGCCGGCAAAAAGTGCGAGCACAAGTGCTGCACGAAAACGGCCGGCAAGGACAAGGTCTGCAAGAAGTGCCATCCGGCCAAGGACGCGCCGGCTAAAGACAAGAAGTAGTCTTCGACCTTTAGTTTCAGGGCGGCCGGTTCGCAAGAACCGGCCGCTTTTTTGTTTTCACACGCTGTCGACGGAGTTTTCGCTTCCTTTGCCCCACCCGGCCCGCTAAAAACAATTGCATGGTTCCTGAGGCACGAGGCGATGGTTTCAAAATTTGGGGCGTGGACAACCTGGTCTATGGCCCCGTCGAACTGCCCACCCTCGTCGGCTGGGTGAAGGAGCAGCGCGTCACCCGCGATACTTGGATTTACATCGAGCAGGACGACGTCTGGCGAAAAACCCCCGACGTGCCGGAACTCCAGATGTTCTTCCGGGAAAAGTCTGCCGCCTTGGACAGCGGTGGCGTTCCGACCGACCCGGCCGGCGCGCCCGCCCCCATCAAACCTGGCACCCTGCGCCGCGTCAAAATCCTCGCCGCCCTCAACGACCGCCAACTCGATCATTTTCTCGAATTCATGGAGGTGCAAAAAGTCCGGCAATGGACCGAGATCGTCAAACAAGGCGACCACGGCGACGCCATGTACCTGGTGCTCGAAGGCGAACTGCGCGTGCGCCTGATGATCGGCGGGAAGGAAAGCATTTTAGTCACGCTCCAGGCTGGCGAATTCTTCGGTGAAATTTCCCTCTTCGACCACGGCCCGCGCTCCGCCGACGTGATTGCCAACACCGACGCCGTCCTCCTGAAAATCACCGCCGTCGCCTTCGCGAAGGTGATCAAGGACGGCCCCAGCCTCGTCGCCCCGATCCTGTTTGCCATCGGCAAAACCCTCACCGCCCGCATCCGCGCCGACAACAAACGCTACCGCGACTCCGTCAACTTCGCCCGCACGGCGGGGGCATGACCGTCAGTCGCGGAAGTTCTGAAACTGGAGCGCGACCGGAAAATCTCCGCCCTGCACCGCCGCGATCACCGCCTGCAAATCATCCCGGTTCTTGCCGGTCACGCGCACCTGCTGATCCTGAATCTGCGTGGTCACCTTCAGCTTCGTGTCGCGGATGAAGGTCGTGACCTGCTTGGCGATGGTCGTCTCGATGCCCTGCTTGATCTTGATAACCTGCCGCGCGTGGCCGAGCGGCGAGAAGTCCGGCGGACATTTCTCCACGTTCTTCAGGCTGATCTGGCGCTTGGCGAGCTTGCCCATGATCATTTCCTCCAGCGCCTGGATTTTGAATTGATCCTCGGCGGTCAGCTTGATCTCGTTTTTTTCCAGCTTGATCTCGGCCTTGCTGCTCTTGAAATCAAACCGGTTGGCCAGTTCTTTTTTGGCCTGGTTAACGGCGTTCTCGATCTCCATCGAGTTCACTTCCGATACAATGTCGAATGATGGCATAGGGCAGCAACGCTAGGTCGGCAGCGAAAAAATGAAAAGCCGCAACTTGGCGCCGTAACCAGGCACCCGCCCCGGAGCGCGGAAGGTCCCGGTCCGCAGCGGCTGAATGACGACGGGATGCACCATGGATTCGAGCCTCAACGCTGCCGCGAGCCGGGCCGACTCTCCAACGCTGAATGTAAAATCCTGTCCATGCCCCGCCCTGTTGGTTAGAATCTTCCCCAGCATGACTCGATTTCGCCCCAAGTTTCTCGCTGCTCTGATCGCGGCCTTCGGCCACGCGGCGGTTCTGTCCGCCCAGGAGACGCCACTCGCGCTGACCGGTGCGCAGCTCATCACCATCAGCGGCGAGACCATCGAGCAGGGCGTGTTCGTGGTGCACCGCGGGAAGATTGTCACGGTCGGCCCGCGCGGCACGGCCATCCCGGCGGGCGCGACCACGCGCGATGTCACGGGCAAGGTCATCATGCCCGGCCTCGTGGACACCCACAGCCACATCGGCAGTCCCGCCGCCGGCGACCAGTCCGCCCCCATCCAGCCGGACACGCGCGTGCTCGATGCCATTGACGTGCGCGACGCCAGCATTCAGAAGGCCCAGGCCGGCGGCATCACCACGGCCAACATCATGCCCGGCTCCGGCCACCTCATCAGCGGCCAGACGCTTTACCTGAAGCTGCGCGACGGCAACACCATCGACGACCTGCTCATCACCAACAAAGCGGGCCGTGTCGCCGGCGGACTCAAGATGGCCAACGGCACTAACTCGCGCCGTGATCCGCCGTTCCCCGGCACCCGCGCCAAGTCCGCTGCGCTCGTCCGGGAAAAATTCGTCGCCGCGCAGGATTACCGCGGCAAGACCGCCCGCGCCAAAGGTGACGTGGAAAAACTTCCCGCCCGCGACCTCGCGCTTGAAACCCTCGTCGAAGTGCTCGAAGGCCAGCGCGTCGTCCATCACCACACCCATCGGCACGACGACATTCTCACCGTGCTGCGGCTGCAAAAGGAGTTCGGCTTCCGCGTCGTGCTCCACCACGTCAGCGACGCTTGGAAAGTCCCCGACGAAATCGCCGCCGCCAAGGCGCCCTGCTCGATCATCCTCCTCGACAGCCCCGGCGGGAAATTGGAAGCGCGCGACGTCGATTGGAAGAGCGGCGCCGTCCTCGAAAAAGCCGGCGTCCCGGTCGCCTTTCACACCGACGATCCCGTGACCGACTCCCGGCTTTTTCTCCGCTCCGCCGCCTTCGCCGTGCGCGCCGGCATGTCGCGCGCCGGAGCGTTGCGCGCCCTCACCCTCACCGGGGCTGAAATGCTCGAACTCCAGGCGCAACTTGGCTCCCTCGAAGCCGGCAAGGACGCCGACTTCATCCTCCTCTCCGGCGATCCGCTCAGTGTCTATGCCCGCGTCCTCGAAACCCACGTGGATGGCGTGAAAGTCTTCGACCGCGAAAACGAAAAGGACCGCCTCTGGGCCACCGGCGGTTACGGCGCCGGCCAACCGCGCGCCGCCCACCTCTGTTGCTTTGGAACCTCGGAGGAAGCC
Source organism: Pedosphaera sp. (assembly GCA_009695285.1). GTDB lineage: Bacteria > Verrucomicrobiota > Verrucomicrobiia > Limisphaerales > SIBH01 > SIBH01. The sequence goes on along the minus strand of SIBH01000050.1, from coordinate 4,197 downwards.
CGATGAAAATTTTCACTCCGCACTTCGCCGCCCTGGTCAGCCTCCTCGTCGCGACCGCCTTCGCCGAAGACCTCGCCGTGCAAGGCGAGACCGTTCACACCATGGCCGGCGAGGCCATCCGCGATGGCGTGGTGCTGATCAAAGACGGCAAGATTCAATCCATTGGCCCGGCCGCCACAGTGAAAATCCCCGCCGGCACGCGCGTCCTCAAGGCCAAAGTTGTCACGCCTGGACTCATCGACGCCCACACCGTGGTCGGCTTCTCCGGCATCCTCAACCAACCGCACGACCAGGAGCAGTTGGAAAAATCCGCCCCGCTCCAACCCGAACTGCGCGCCATCGACTCCTACAACGGCCGCGACCCGCTGGTTGATTACATCCGCGGCTTCGGCGTCACCACCATCCACACCGGCCACGGCCCCGGCGCGCTCATCTCCGGCCAGACCATGATCGTCAAGACCCACCCGGCGAACCTGGAGCAAGCCCTCCTCAACCCCGCCGCCATGACTGCGGCCACGCTCGGCTCCGGGGCTTCCGCCGACAAGGGCAAGGCCCCCGGCACCGCCTCCAAAGCCGTCGCCATGCTTCGCGCCGAACTCATCAAGACCCAGGACTACATCCGCAAAACAAAACTTGCCGCCGACAAACGCCCCGCCCGCGACCTCCATCTCGAAGCCCTTGCCCGCGCCCTCGATGGCCAGCAACCGCTCCTCATCACCGTGCAGCGCCATCACGACATCCTCGCCGCGCTCCGTCTCGCCGCCGAGTTCAAGCTCAAGATCATCCTCGACGGCGTCTCCGACGCGGCACTCGTTTTACCCGACATCAAGAAGAGTGGCTTCCCCGTTTTCCTCCATCCCACCATGTCCCGCGCCAGCGGCGAGACCGAAAACCTCAGCCTCGAAACCGCGGCGAAACTGCGCAAGGCGGGCATTCCCTTCGCGTTCCAGAGCGGGTTCGAGAGCTACGTGCCCAAGACCCGCGTCGTCCTCTTTGAAGCCGCCGTCGCCGCCGCCCACGGCCTTTCCCAAAATGAAGCCCTCGCCGCCATCACCATCGACGCCGCGAAACTGCTCGGCATCCAGAAGCGCACCGGCTCGCTCGAAGCCGGCAAGGACGCCGACCTCGCCCTCTACGACGGCGACCCCTTCGAATACACCACGCACTGCACGGGCGTGATCATCAGCGGCGTGGTGACCGACGCGCAACCGCGCTGAACCGCATCCCCGCCCGACGGTGGAGAAAGGATTCCCCGCCCTCGGAGACCTCTGCAAATTGTACGTAGCGGCTTCCCGGCCGAGATTCGCCTCCTTCCTTATCCGAGGAAATGCGGCTCTCTTCCGAAAGCCGTCACGCAGGTCAGGAGTTTTTGCAGAGGCTCCCTCGGGGTTGAACCCTTGACGTGTCTGCGGGTTGATAAATCCGGCACCGCCCATCGACGGCCTCTGCAAGAGCCGTCTCAGTTGAACTTGTTCTTGCGATACGCGCCCATCGCGGGTGCGTCCGGGTTCACTTCGGGGCCGAAGTAGCGGAGCGTGACGAGCGGCTCGGTCTCGCTGGTGTTCTCGAAGGTGACTCCGTTCTTTGCGCCGTCCTCGGTGCAGAAATACTCGTCCTCGGTCAGTTCGTGGAAGCGGATGAGCTTCGGCGAATTGAGCGGCTGGCCGTTGATTTTGCCGGAGCCTTGCACGCAGGTGAGTCCGTAGGCGCCGGTGTCCTTGACGGTACACTTCTCGCCGGGTTCGACGGTCAGTTCCTTGGCGGTGAAGAGCTGTTCGCCGTCAATTTTGCCATAGACGATCCAGCGATCGACGAAGCCTTCTTTGCGAGTATCCGCCACGGGCACGGGCTCGAGGTAGTGGTGGTCCTTGAAATTCGGGTCCACGTTCTTGTCCCAGTCGAGCTGGTCCACGATGAAGTCGAGGTCGTGGTGCTTGCTCTTGGGCATGTCTTTCACGAGGAGCCGCCACGGGACTTCGCGGCCTTCGACGAGGTTTTGATACATGCCGAAAACGTCGCTGCCCCATTGCGGCTCGTAGGTGCAGAGCGAGCCAGGCGCGTGGAGGACGCACGGATCGATGAGCCAGCCGGTGCCGGGTTTCAGGCGGTAGGCCTTGGAGAGATCGAGGATGCCGTTGTCGCCCTTGTTCCAATTCTCCAGACACTTGCGGACCTGCGCCTTCGTCGTGCCCGGCTCGAAGCCCATGAAGGTGTAAGGAAAATTGTTGCCCACGTTGTTGTGCTGCGGCGGGAAGTAGTAACTTTCGGGCTTGCCTTCCTGGCCGACGAGTTTGGCCTGCGCGGCACTCTGGTGCATGTGGTGCGGAATGGGCCCCATGTTGTCGAAGAATTTGGAATAGACCGGCCACTTGCCGTATTTCTTCCAAATGTTTTTTCCGATGAGCGTCGCACCACAATCTGCGACGGCCTGGTGCAACGTGAATCGTTCCCGGCCCACCACGCAATAGCTCAAGCCCTCGTCCGCCGCGCGGCCTTCGTTGGCCGTGACGGTGGTGGAGGCGAACCAGCGTTCGTCGATGCCGCCGCGGTTGAGGCCGTAGGCGTAGGTGTCATCCGGATGCAGCTTAATGCGCAGGCCGGGCTGAAGGAACGCGCGCGGCACCCACGCAGGCGCAAGGCGCAGCAGGCCGCCGGTGCGGGAGAGTTCGTTGGAAACTTTGGTGGCGGTGTTGGCTTTGACGGTCTTGAGTTGATTGACGGTGTTCATGTTTTGTTGCGCGCATGGCTGCCGGACGATTGATCCGGCGGGCCGGTTGATAAAATCGACGGCGGAGAATGGCAAAAGGGCGCGAGGCTGACAAGTTCTCAAGCGGCCCGCGCGTGCCGGTGACGGGAGGTGTTCAGACTTGATCCCGAGGCTGACCGTTCCCGGCTACGTCCGCCGGAAAACTTTGTGAATGGCCGCCTGGTCGGTGGGCTTGATGACCAGCTCATCAATGCAGACGTGCGCGGGACGGCTCGCGACCCAGACGAGCGTTTCCGCCACGTCCTCGGCCGTCAGCGGGAACATGCCTTCGTAAACTTTTTTCGCGCGCGCCTCGTCGCCCTTGAAACGCACCAGGGAGAATTCCGTTTCGGCGAATCCCGGATCAATCGTCGCCACGCGTACGCCGGTGCCGCTCAGTTCCAGCCGCAGCGCGCGCGTGATCTGCAACTCGCCGGCCTTGGCCGCGCAATAGGCCGAGCCGCCCTCGTAGGCCGTGCGGCCCGCGATGGAGCCGATGTTCAAGATGGAACTGCCGGGGTTGCCAGTTAGCAACGGCAGGAGTGCGCGCGTCATCCGCAGCACGCCGAGCACGTTCGTCTGCATCATGAATTCCCAGTCCTCGTCCTTGCCCTGCGCCACGGTGTCGAAACCCTTCGCGCCGCCGGCGTTGTTGATCAGCACGTCGAGTCTGGCGGTGTGGGTGCGAGTCCAGGCAGCGAATTTTTCCACGCTGGCGGTGCTGGCCACGTCGAGCGCGTGGACGTGCGCGGCGGGTGCGCCGGCTTGGCGCGCTTCGACAGCAACTTCCTCCAACCGGTCCACGCGGCGGGCGCCGAGCAGGACGTTCGCGCCGGCCGCGCCAAACGCCCGCGCCGCCGCCGCGCCGAACCCGCTGGACGCGCCGGTGATGAGCACCCACTGGTTTTTGAGACGGCTCATTTGGAAAAGGCCCCGGGCCTCGAGGTTGAATGGAAAACCCGGCGCGGCCCTGGCAGGCCGCGCGGTGCGATCACTCGCCGTCGTTGCCGATGGAGCCGGTGGGGCAGATGTCGAGCGCGCGCTGGGCGGTGGCGGCTTCCTCCGGCGTGGCCGGCTGCTTCGTGAAATAAACGTGCGTTTCGTCCGCGCTGTATTTCAGAAGATTCGGTGCCTCGTCCATGCAGGAGTTGCAGGGGACGCAGGTGTTGTCCACATACCATTTGCCGGGGACATTTTCGGGTTGTTTGTTTGCTTTGTCGGCCATAGCGATGTTGCGTTAGCGGTTAATGAGACGGACGGAAGGTAGTCAGTGTACCGGGGGGTGACAAGCGCAGAGAGAAATTTCCGCACGGCATCGAACCGGGGCATCAATGGTCCTCGGATTTCGCCAGGTAAAATCGGACCGGCACCTCGACGGCGGAGGCGAGGGCGAGAGGTCCGGCCATCATCGGCTGAAATTCCCAGTCGCGCACCGCGGCCAGGGCGGCTTC
>SIBH01000049.1 GCA_009695285.1 Pedosphaera sp. | reverse complement strand
TTTTTTTAGCGGCTGGCCTTGGATCGGAATGGCCCGGGGCCGCGACGCGGTGGCTGGCCGCCTGTTTGTTGCGAGGACAAGGAGCACCAACGCAGTCTCCAGACTCTGCACCTGCGCGCCACCCTCGACCCCGCCTGCCTCCGCCAACTCCTCGCCAGTCAAGCTGCGGCCGAGCTAAAATTCCCCGGCATCTGCCACCGCCCCGCTTGCATCCGGCCCCGCCTTTCGCTAACGTCCGCCCTTCGATTTTAGCGGCACGCCCACGGATGACTGAAAACTAAACACCGATCACTGACATGGCTTATCTCAACGACAATTATCTCAAACTCAAGGCCGGCTACCTCTTCCCCGAAATCGGCCGGCGCGTGAAAGTGTTTTGCGATGCGAACCCGGCCGCCGCCGCGCGCCTGATCCGTTGCGGCATCGGCGATGTGACCGAACCGCTCCCGCCCGCCGTCATCGCCGCGCTGCACCGGGCCGTCGAAGAAATGGCCGGACGCGCCACCTTCAAAGGCTACGGGCCGGAGCAGGGCTATGATTTTCTGCGCGCCGCGATTGCGAAGAATGATTTCCGCGACCAGGGCCTCGACGTGGCCGACGACGAGGTGTTCGTCAGCGACGGCTCGAAGTGCGATTGCGGGAACATCCTCGACGTGCTCGGCCACAAAAACAAAATCGCCATCACCGATCCGGTGTATCCGGTCTATGTCGATACGAATGTCATGGCCGGCCACACCGGCGAGGCGAACGAGGCCGGTGCCTACGCGAAGATCGTTTACCTTCCCTGCCGTCCCAGCAACGGCTTCATTCCCGACCCGCCGAAGAAGCACGTCGATGTGATTTATCTCTGCTCGCCGAACAATCCGACCGGTGCGGTCGCCACGCGCGCGCAGCTCGAAGCGTGGGTGAAATACGCGCTGGAAAACAAATCCATCATCCTCTTCGATGCCGCCTACGAGGCCTACATCAGCGATCCGGCGATCCCCCATTCGATCTACGAAATTCCCGGAGCGCGCGAATGCGCCATCGAGTTTCGCAGCTTCTCCAAAAACGGCGGCTTCACCGGCACGCGCTGCGCCTTCACCGTCGTGCCCAAGACGCTGCTCGCGCAGACGAAGAGCGGCGAGTTCAAGCCGCTCCATCCGCTCTGGAACCGGCGTTCGGCGACGAAATTCAACGGCGTGAGCTACATCGTCCAGCGCGCTGCCGAAGCGCTCTACACCGACGAAGGCAAGGCGCAGGTGAAGGCGCTCATCGAACATTACATGGGCAACGCCGCCGTCCTCCGTGCCGGGGCGAAGAAGGCCAGCCTGAAAGTTTATGGCGGCGTGAACGCGCCCTACATCTGGGTAAAAACTCCGAAGGGCGTCACGAGCTGGCAGGCCTTCGACAAGATTCTCGGCGAGGCCAACGTGGTCATCACGCCCGGCAGCGGCTTCGGCTCGAAAGGCGAAGGCTTCTTCCGCATCAGCAGCTTCAACAGCCGCGCCAATGCCGAGGAAGTGGCGAAGCGTCTGCCGGAATTGAAGTGGTAAGATTGTTCTCCACCGGGCGCGAAGAAAATAATTCTTCGCGCCCTTTTTGTTTGAGGTAAATTACGCCTCATGAATCCGGTGCTGCTCCTCTGCCTGCTCCTGCTGCTCGCGAAATGGTTCGCGCAGTTCATTCTGGAGCGCCTGAACGAGCGGCATGTTCGCGCTCATGCCGATGCGGTGCCGGAGGCCTTTCGCGCGGTCATCAATCCCACCACCTACGCCAAATCGGTGGCCTACACGCTGGCCAAAGGACGCTTTAGTCAGATCGAAATGATTTACGATCTCGCGGTGCTGCTGCTCGTGTTGTTCAGCGGCGTGCTGCCGTGGAGCTTCCAAAAATTCACGGGACACTTCGGCGAATCGGCGTGGGCCATGGCGGCATTTCTGTTTGCCGTCGGCGTGGCGCTTTCGCTGCCCGGCCTGCCGTTCGCGTGGTTCGACCAGTTCCGGCTTGAGGAAAAATTCGGCTTCAACACCACCACGGCGCGGCTTTGGTGGACGGACAAATTGAAGGGCCTGCTGCTCGGCGCGGTGCTGGGCTGGCCGCTGCTCGTGCTCATTCTGAAAGTCGTGGAATGGACCGGCGCGCAATGGTGGCTGTGGGCCTGGGGCGTGGTCGTGGTGTTTCAACTCGTGCTGATGGTGCTCGCGCCCGCGCTCATCCTGCCGCTCTTCAACAAATTCACCCCGCTGCCGGACGGGCCGCTGCGCGACCGCCTCGTCGCGCTGGCCGGCCGCACCGGGTTTCGCGCGCGCAGCATCCAGGTGATGGACGGCAGCAAGCGCTCGCGGCACTCGAACGCCTTCTTCACCGGCTTCGGAAAATTTCGCAAGGCGGTGCTCTTCGACACGCTCGTGCAGCAGCTTGGCGAAACTGAACTCGCCGCCGTCCTCGCGCACGAAATCGGCCACTACAAAAGGCGACACATCGTGAAGCTGATGGCCTTCTCGACGGCGAGCCTCCTCGTGGCGTTTGCCGTCATCGCGTGGCTCGCGCAACAGACGTGGTTTTATCGCGCGTTCGGTTTCGAGCCGGGGCAACTTGCGCCCGCGCTGCTGCTCTTCACGCTCCTGAGCGGCGTGGTGACCTTCTGGTTCACGCCGCTGGCGAACATCTGGTCGCGCCGTTACGAATACGAGGCCGATGCCTTTGCCGCCGAGGCGATGGCCGAAACGCAGTCGCTCACCGGCGCGCTCCGCAAGCTCAACCAAAAAAACCTCAGCAACCTTACGCCGCATCCGCTCTACAGCGGTTTCTACTATTCGCATCCGACACTGCTCGAACGCGAGCAGGCGCTCAACTGCGGTTCCACTCTCAATAATTGACAAGCCGAAAATTCGCGGTGGCCTTCATGCCATATAAGCCCATCACATTCTTTTTCCCGTTGGTTGTCCCGCGCTGGTGTCAGCCTAGCGGCCATTCTTGGCACCATCTCCACCCAGGCCGGTCCGCCTGATGCCGCGCTCGACACGACCCACGCCAAGGTCAAGAGCGTGATGGAGGTCCAGCACAAGGTGACGCACGGGCTGATGAGCATGGAGGGCATCCTCGGCACGGCCGTGGGCGTGGACGAAACGGGCGAACCGGTCCTCGTGGTTTATGTGGATCATCATGGCAAGGGGGCCGGAGATATGGTGCGCGACATGCCGGCGAAAATGCTTGGCGTGGCGACGCGCCCCGAAATGACCGAGAAGTTCCGCGCGTTCAAAGGCAGGCCCGGCGGCGGCGGCGTGAGCCACACGGCGAAACAGACTATCCCCATCCAGCTCGGCACATCCGGCGGATGGCGCAATGATCTGGCCAACGGCTATTGTTGCGGCGGCACCCTCGGTGCCCTTGTTCGGATCAACGGTGAACTGCACATCCTCAGCAACTAGGCGCACGGCGGACCATCGAACTCCCCACACCCGTTCGCGCTTGGCCGACGGATTTTTTGTCCCGCCACGCCACGCCACGATGTCACCCATGCGCTCACGAAAAGCACGGTCGGTCCGACGTGGCGAGAGCCTGGTGGCGGGCTGCCAGAAGAACATGAATCATCCGCCCACGCCGCCGCGCGACATCAACGCTGTGCTGGCTGATCACGACCAACGATTGCTGGCCATCCCAGGCGTCGTCGGAATTTATGTCGGCCTGCTGCCAGACGGACGCACGTCTTGTCTGAAAGTCATGCTCGCCCGCAAATCCCCCGACTTTGAGCGCTCCATTCCGCACACGCTCGAAGGCCATCCGGTCCTCACCGAAGTCACCGGGGAAATCCGCCCTTTGCGCAATCCCTGAGCGACGCTGGCCGCCGCATCGTGACGCGGATCCGAATAGTGGGGCGGGCGTCTCGCCCCTAAACCGATTACGGGCGAGACGCCCGAGAACACAGCCGGGACGGCTGCGCCACTTCAAACAAGGCGCAAGCTAAAGCTTGCAGCCCCGGCGTAGGGACAGTTTCATTCCCGCCGCGCAACGAATGAAATCCGCCACACCAGAACTGCTCCCGCTGCTGAAGCAATACTTCGGCTTCACCTCGTTCCGCCCGTTGCAGGAGGAGATCATCCGCGACGCGCTCGCGGGCAAGGACACCTTCGCGCTGCTGCCGACCGGCGGCGGCAAATCCCTCTGCTTCCAGTTGCCCGCGCTCGTGCAGCCCGGCCTCACCGTCGTCATCTCGCCGCTCATCGCGCTGATGAAAGACCAGGTGGACGCGCTCCAGGCCAGCGGCGTGGCCGCGACGTTTCTCAACTCCTCGCTCGGCGCCGGTGAATCGCGGGGCCGTCTGCGCGGACTGCACAACGGCGAATTCCGCCTGCTCTACGTCGCGCCCGAACGGCTGATGCTCTCCGGCTTTCTCGAAGATTTGAAACGCTGGAACGTGAAGCTGCTCGCAGTGGACGAGGCGCATTGCATCAGCGAATGGGGCCACGATTTTCGCCCGGAGTACCGCCAGCTTGCGTCCGTGCGCGATCTGCTGCCCAGCGTGCCGGTGATGGCGCTCACCGCCACGGCCACCGAGCGCGTGCGCGCGGACATCGTGAAGCTGCTCAAGCTGCGCGCGGACGGAATTTTCATCGCGAGCTTCAACCGCCCGAACCTCACTTATCGCGTCATCCCCAAAGCCGGGCCGTATGAGCAACTGCTCGATTTCGTCCGCGCGCGTAAGAAGGAGGCGGGCATTGTTTATTGCGCGTCCCGCAAGAGCGCGGAGAGCACGGCGGAACGGCTGACCAATGACGGTATTCGCGCGCGGCCTTATCACGCGGGACTCACGCCCGAGGAACGCTCGACGAATCAGGAACTGTTTCTGCGCGACGAGGTGCGTGTGATCTGCGCGACCATCGCGTTCGGCATGGGCATCAACAAGCCGAACGTCCGCTTCGTCGTCCATTACGACCTGCCGAAAAACATCGAGAGCTACTATCAGGAAACTGGACGCGCGGGACGCGACGGACTGCCGAGCGAATGTCTGCTGCTCTTCAGCGCGGGCGACGTGGTGAAACAGAACGGGTTTATCGACGAGAAGCCTGATCCTCGGGAACAGCAGCTCGCGCGCGAGCAGTTGCAGCAGATGGTGCATTACGCCGAGGCCGCCGACTGCCGCCGCGCGATGCTGCTCGATTATTTTGGTGAACAATTTCCCGGAACGAACTGCGAGGGCTGCGACAACTGTCTTTCTCCGCGCGCCACGTTCGACGGCACGCTGGCCGCGCAAAAATTTCTCTCGTGCATCTACCGCGTGCGCGAGCATGGACGCTTCTCCGTCGGCCTGAATCATCTCGTCGAAATCCTCACCGGCGCGGACACGGACAAGGTTCGCAAGTGGGGCCATCACCAGCTTTCGACCTACGGCATCGGCAAGGATTTGAAGCGGACGGAATGGCAGTCCATCGGGCGCGAGCTGGTCCGGCTCGGCTTCGTGAAGCAATCGACGGACAAATTCACCACGCTCGAACTCACGGACGAGGGTCGCGAAGTACTGCGCACGCGCACGCCGGTCACGCTGACCAAGCCCGCCGCCGCGCCCGAACCGCGCGCCCACAGCGCCGGAGAAATCGCTTGCGACGAGGCGCTCTTCGAGCGGTTGCGCGGGCTGCGCAGCAAGCTCGCCGAGGAACGCGGCGTGCCGCCCTACATCATTTTCGGCGACGTCTCACTGCGGCAGATGGCGCGGAATTATCCCACGACCGACCGCGAGTTCACCCGCATCAGCGGCGTGGGCGAGAAGAAGCGGATCGAGTTCGGCGAAAAATTTCTCGGCGAGATCGCGGATTATCTCCGCACCTATCCCAAGCAGATGTTCGCGGACGACTCGTTCCAGACCGAGCCGCCGCCCGCGCCGAAACCGCGCATGAACGACACGATCCGCGAATCGCTCCAGCGTTTTCGTTCCGACGAATCGGCCGAGGAGATCGCGCATCACCGCAGCCTGAGCATCGGGACGATTCACGGCCACCTCGCCAGCGCGCTCGAACTCGGCGAACCCGGCATCTCGCTCGATCAACTGCTGACGCGCGCGCAGCAGCAGGCGATTGAGGCGGCGTTCGCCAAGGCGGGTTACAACGGTTTGAGCGGCGCGTTTCAGCTTTTGCCGGCGGGCTACAACTACGGACAATTGCGAATCTTTCTGGCTGCGCGCCGGGCGCAGCCAGTCTGAATATTTCACCCCTTCTCCAACTCCGCCAGCACTTCGGGATCGCGCACGTCCACCCAGCGGCCCTGAATTTCCAGGCCCGCCAGCGGATGATGCGCGCGGACGAGCGCGGCGATGGCGTCGGTCAGTTCGTATTCGCCGCGCGGCGATTTTTCCAGCGTGGCGGTGAATTCGAAGAGCGACGGACGGAAGATGTAGATGCCCGCGTTGTACCAGCCGGTCGCGCCCGGCTTCAGCCAGCCTTCGGCGCGGAGCTGATCGAGCTGCGCGGGCGACGGCTTCTCGACGAGATGTTTCAGGCAAAAATTTTCATCGAAGAAGACTAGCCCGCCCTTGGTCACATCCTGGCTGCCGGTCACGGTGACGACGCCGGAAAAATAATCCTCGTTGTAGCGGTGGACCATCCGCTGATACGTCTCCGGCTGGACGAGAATGTCGCCGTAGGTCAGCAGGAACGGCGACGGGCCGATGAATTCCTTCGCCAGCTCCGGAGCCTTGCCGGTGCCGTCCTGCACCAACTGGCGCGCGTAACGGATGTTCACGCCCCATTTCTTCCCGTCACCAAAATAGCCCTCGATCGCCTCCGCCTTCCAGCCAGTGACGATGAAGAACTCGCGCACTCCGGCGGATTTGATGCCTTCGATGATGTGTTCGAGAATTGGCCGGCCCTGCACGTGGAGCATCGGCTTGGGCAGCTCGTTGGTCAGCTCCTTCATCCGGGTGCCTTTGCCGGCGGCGAGAATGACTGCTTTCATGTCGATGAGATTTAGTTTTGCGCGAGACGGCGCGCGATGTTCTGCCGGACGAGCGCCAGCTTGCACTGGCCCATGAGTTGAACCGCCCTCACCCGGTCCACCGGCACCAGCGGCTCGATGGCGTACCAGATCATCAACGGTAGGTTCTGATCCGTGCCATCGGCCTCGTGCGCGGCAAGGTTCTCGCCGATTTTCCAGCGGTCGGCCAGCGGGAGCCGTTGCAGCGCGGAGGCCAGCGCCAGCCTCACCAACGGCGAGGTGTCATTGCGGGCAAGATGCTGGAACTTTTTCAGCGCTTCCGCAGAGGGAGCCCTGCCTTCGACGAGCAGTTGCACGGCCCACCAGCGGACGTGTTCGCTGGGATGATTGAGCTGCAGCTCGAGCCACGGCGTCTCCGCCGCGCCAATGCTGTGGAGCGCCCAGAGCGCGCGCAGCTTGCGCGGCACTTCAGGGCTGTCGGCAAAAATTTTCAGCAGCGCCGGGCGCGCGCCCGGACTCAGCTTGCCACCAGCCACGCGCTCCTGGAGCAGCCGGCGCGCGTGCCGCACCAGCCAGTCGTTCTGGTGCAGTTGCAGCTTCACCAGCTCCGGGTCGGAAAGTTTCGCGAGATCGGCGGGCGCGGGCGGCCTGGGTGTGCCGTAGGTGATTTTGTAAATGCGCCCGCTGGTGCGCAGCGTGCCATCGCTGTCATGACATTCGCCGAGGTCGTTCCAGTCAGTGACGAAGACCCCGCCGTCCGGGCCGTAGGCCATGCTCACCGCGCGGAACCATGGATCATTCGCCATCAGAAAATTCGTCCCGTGCCGGCCGGTGTAGCCGGAGCCTTTGCGCTCGAGCGTGTCGTAGAGCACGCGGTTGCCGTGGATGTTGCCCATGAAGATCGCGCCGCGATATTCGGCCGGCCAGTTGTCGCCGAGATAAATCATCGCGCCGCAATGCGAGTGGCCGCCGCCGAGCGCGCCCTGGCCGGTGCGCGATTTGCCCCAGTCCTGGCCGGCCCAGTGCAGGTGGTCCGAGGTCGCGTCCATCAGGTCATAGACGCGCGGATTGAAATCTTCACCGAACATCCGCTTGTAATGCGCGCCCGGCACGACGTGCCAGAGATGCCCGATGACGTTGTTGGAAAAAAACAACTGCCCCTCGTCGTCCCAGTCGTGGCCCCACGGATTGGTCGTGCCGTGGGTGACGACCTCAAAAATTTTCCGCGTCGGATGGTAGCGCCAGATGCTGCAACTCAGTTTCACGCGATCACTCTCGGGCGCGCCAACCGGCTTGACCTCCGACCAGGTCGTGATGCCGTGCCGTCCGTAGAGCCAGCCGTCCGGTCCCCACGCCAGGCCGTTGACCATGTTGTGACCGGCCTTGAGCGTGAAGCCTTCGAGCAACGGCACGGGCGGGCCGGCGGGCTGGTCGTCTGCGCCGGCGGGGATGAAGATCAGGTTCGGCGCGCTCGTCACCCACACGCCCCCGAAGCCGAGCGTGAGGCCGCTCAACCGGTGTCCCTTGTCAAAAAACACCGTGCGCTTGTCAAACCGTCCGTCGTTGTCGGTGTCCTCGTAAATTACGATCCGGTCGCTGTCCTGCTTTTTGAAATCCGGGTAGGAGAAACACTCGACGACCCAGAGTCGCCCGCGATCATCGATGTCGAACGCGATGGGTTGCATCACGTCCGGCTCGCCGGCGAAGAGCGTGATGTTGAAGCCGGACGGGAGCGTGATTTTTTTCAGCGCCTCGGGCGGTGCGAGCGGGTGGTCGTTCGTGCGCTGTGTGTTGACGACGCCGGGTGGCAGCGCGGGTTGAGTCGGCGCCTGCGCGTGTAATACGCCGGCGCAGCAAACCAGAAGCAGCAGAATCAGCAATGGCATGTGTACGTTTTACGGGAAGAACTGTGCCGAGGCAATGACCCGGTTGACACTCTGCAATTTCCTCTGTTGCCGGCCGGCGGAGATTGTGACTTCTTCATCCTATGAAAGCGATATTCCGGCGGTTCGCAGCGTTCTGCGTCTTGGTCGTGATTTATGTCTCACCGGTCGGCGCGCAGACCCGTGACTCCATCCGCGAGGTGATCCGGAAGAAATTTCCCGACGTGCGCCAGTTGCCGACGCACGAACTGGCCGGGTGGCTCGCGGACACCAACCGCCCGGCCCCGCTGCTGGCCGACGCGCGCGAGGCGGAGGAATTTCTGGTCAGTCATCTGCGCGGGGCGCGGAACCTTGGTTCGGTGGCCGCGGTGAAAGCCGCCCTCCAGTCCAACGCGCAGCCGGTCGTGGTTTATTGCTCGGTGGGCTACCGCTCGTCGGCGCTGGCGGAGAAATTGCACAAGGCGGGCGTGACGAATGTTTTCAATCTGGACGGCTCAATCTTCGCGTGGGCCAACGAAGGCCGTCCGGTGTATCGCGGCACGAACGTCGTCCAGGAAGTGCACCCCTACAGCAAAAAATGGGGCGCGCTGCTGGAGGAACGGTTTCATCCGAGGCGGTGAAGGGAACGCGGTCTCCGACCCGGCCATTGGAAATGCGCCGCCCGCTGCCGGGTCGGAGACCGGCGCACCTTGAGAACCGTCACTCCCGGACCAGGCGCAGGGCGATTTCCCTGTCGTAAATTGGCGTGTTCAACGTTGCATCGCCTCCCGTGTGATTGATGATCTCGCGTTTGTCGATTTTTCCGGTGAAGACGTTCACCCACTCGGCGCGGTAGTGGCCGGGCGGCAGGTTGAGGACCGGGGCCGCCTTGGTGCCGCCGTGCAGGTAGAGCGCGTATTGCCGGCCCGGCTCGGCGAGCACGCGGGCGCGGGCCTTCTCCGGCAGGCCGCTTTTCACGATCCCGGCGGCGGGCCGCATCTTCACGAAGTCAAAACTGCGGATGAAGCCGCCGAGAATTTTCATCTGCCGGCGGAAGACGGGATTGCCGCCGCCGGGCTGCGTCTTCGGATAAACGAAATCACCGCGCTCGTGCCCGGCCGTGAACGAGTAGTCGAGGTGGTTGAAGAGCGCGCCGCCCGCGAGGATGAACTCCCACGCCTCCATCCGGTAATGCGCGTCGTTGGTGCCCTTGAAGCCGGTCTCGTTGTCGCCGATGGGCAGGTTGAGCGCATAGTTTTCCGCCACCGCCGACGGGGGCGAGGCGTAATGAAAATTGAAGATGGAAACGCCGGTGTGCGCCCCGAAAATTTTCGCCGAGCCGTTGGCGATGTTCTGCGCGATCAGATGGGTGCGGCCGAGCCGGTGCTCGGTGGCGACGATCACGTCGGTGATGTGGTGCTGCCATTCGAGCGTGACTCCGCCGAAGTACGGCTCGTTGCAGATCTCGTAATACACATTGTCGAAGCCGTTCAGCTCGGTGACGATTTTTTGCGTGAGCGCCTCGTGAACGGCGAGCAGGTCGCCGTGTTGGTCGAGCGTGTAAACATTGGTGCGCGCCACAGCGCCGAGGCCGTTGATGTTGTTCGCGGCGTTTTGCGGGCTGAGCTTCCATTGCGACTCCTCGTAAAACGGGCAGAACAAACTCATCTCCACGATCACGCCGCGCCGGGCCGCCTGCGCGACGAAATCCTTCAACCGCGTGAAGTAGGCCTCGTCCCATTTCGTGAGATCGAACTTGTTTCCGCCCTTCGCGTAGCCGGGCACGGTGCTGCGCGCCCAGGGACTGATGAACCGGCCCGGGCCCGGCGCGAGGGTGTTGCTCGTGATGTTGAACGCGCCGGCCGGCTCGACATACGCGCCGGTGAAGGTGCGCGTGAGATTCAGCCCGTCCACGGCGAGCGTGTCGAGGTAGGTGACGTGATCGAAATCGAGATTCAAGACCGCGCCGTAATGCTCGGCGGAAGTGATGAGCACCGTCGGACGTCCGTGGAAAAGAAAGTAGTGCGGATTCTCCGGGTGCAGCGTGAGCGGCCGGGCGACGCGCGGCGTCTGGCAGCCGATCAGCCAGACGGCCCCGAGCAGAGCCAGCAGGTGGATCGGCGCGAGAAATTTCATGGCCGGATGATGAGCCGCTGCCGCAGGCGGCGTCAACGGTGATGGAATCAAGCCCCCGGAGCACCGGTCTCCGACCCGGCAGGTCTGGAGTTTCGCCCACCAACACGCCGGATTGGAGATCGGCGCTCCGCTCCCGTCCGTCGCCACCCTCACCCGCCTTTCATCCACCCTCCAGCCTCCACCGGACCTTTCGCAGCTGGCATTTTTCTGCCATCTAATTATGTTCGGTCACAGATGAATCATCGTCATCGCCTCTTTGCCTTGGTCTGTCTGGCCCTCTTCCTGACCGGGCCGGCGGGCGCGGCCCCCTTGGTGCAGGTGGGTTCCGTCTGGAAGTACCTCGACAACGGCACGGATCAAAGCAACGCCTGGCGCACCGTCGAATACGACGATGACGGCTGGGCCAGCGGCCCGGCGTAGCTCGGTTTCGGAGACGGCGACGAAGTCACCGAAGTGGGCTACGGCCCCGACGCCGCGAACAAATACATCACCACCTACTTCCGCCAGACCTTCATCTCCCCCGACCCGTCCACCTTCTC
Source organism: Pedosphaera sp. (assembly GCA_009695285.1). GTDB lineage: Bacteria > Verrucomicrobiota > Verrucomicrobiia > Limisphaerales > SIBH01 > SIBH01. Next base: position 5,076 of record SIBH01000049.1, on the reverse strand, counting down.
CAACCTCGTCCTCCGCCTCGTCCGCGACGATGGCGCGGTCGTGTATCTCAACGGCGTGGAAGTCTTCCACAGCAACATGCCGACCGGCGCGATCACTCACCTGACCCTCGCCTCCACCAGCACCAGCACCGAAAACGCCTTCCGCACGAACATCGTCAACGCCACGAATCTCGTCGAGGGCGTCAACATCATCGCCGTCGAAGTCCACCAGTCCAGTGCGGACAGCAACGACCTGAGTTTCGATCTCGAACTCACCGCCGGCCGCAATGATACGCCCATTGTCAGCATCACCAACCCGGTCAACAACTCCACCATCCCCAGTCCCGGCAACGTCACCATCACCGTCTCCGCCATCGATCCCAACGGCATCATCACGAACGTCCAATTCTTTGTCGGCAACACGTTCCTCGGCCAGACGACCAATGCCCCGTTCACCTTCATCTGGACCAACGTCTCCGAGGGCGCCCAGGTCATCAGCGTCGTGGCCCGGGACAACGATGGATTCATCGGACTTTCCCCCGCCATCAAGTTCACCATCACCGCCGGCTCCACCAGCAACCTCACGCTCATTTCCGCGGGTTCCATTTGGAAATACCTCGACAACGGCACCGATCAAGGCACGGCCTAGGCAGGCACCGGCTTCGACGACTCCGCCTGGACCAACAGCCCCGCGCAGCTGGGCTATGGCGATGGTGACGAGGCCCAGGTCATACGGTTCGGCCCCAACGCCGCGAATAAATACATCACCACCTATTTCCGCAAGACCTTCCCCGTCCCCGATCCCGCCCAGGTCAGCGACCTTGTGCTGCAGATGGTTCTCGATGACGCCGTCATCGTTTATCTCAACGGCACCGAAGCCTTCCGCACCAACCTGCCGGCGGGTCCCGTCACCTACACCACGCTGTCCTCCGCCTCCTGGGAAAATCAATCCGTCCGTGCGATTCTCGACAAGTCACTGCTCGTCACAGGTAACAATCTGATCGCGGTGGAGGTTCACCTACTCCATCGGCACCACCAACGCCACGCTCCGGGGCGATGCTAGCTACCACTTCACCACCTCCCCTCTGCCCGGCACCCGCCAGCGCACCCGCGTCTGGGCGCTCAGCGATTCCGGCACCAATGAACTCGATCTCATCCTCCAGCTCGGCGACAACGCCTACAACGCTGGCCTTGACTCGGAATATCAGAAGGCCCTGTTCGACGCCTACCCCACCATGCTCCGCAAGACACCGGTCTGGGCCACCATCGGCAACCACGAGACCGCGCAGTCTTCCAACCCGGCGAGCACCATTTCCTACTACCAGATTTTCTCGGCGCCCACGAACACCGAGGCGGGCAGCCTCGCCTCCGGCACTCCGGATTACTATTCTTTCGACTACGCCAACATCCACTTCGTCTACCTCGACTCCATGACCTCGTCCCGCTCCAGCACCGGTGCCATGGCCCAATGGCTCACCAACGACCTCGCCAGCACCACCCAAACCTGGATCATCGCCTTCTGGCATCACCCGCCCTACACCAAGGGCAGCCACAACTCCGACACTGAAAGCGAGCTGATTCAGATGCGCCAGAACCTCCTGCCCCATCTCGAAGATTACGGCGTCGATCTCGTCCTCACCGGCCACAGCCAAGCCTACGAACGGACTCATCTCATCGACCGTCATTCTGGGACATCCGGCACGCTCAACGCCACCAACCTTCTCGGCACGCGCGGCGGACGCGCCGACGTCACCGGCCCTTACATCAAGTCTCCCGGCCTCGCCGGACACGACGGCGCTGTCTATGTCATGGCCGGCAGCGCGGGCAAGGTCAGCGGCGGCGGCCTCAACCATCCCGCCATGTTTCTTTCCCGAAACCGCCTTGGCTCCCTCTACTTCGAGATCAATGGCGACGGCCTGGACGCGAAGTTCATCCGCGAGACCGGCGTCATCGACGACTACTTCACCATCCTCAAAGGCGCCACGCCCGATCAACTCGTCCGCGTCGCCAACTCCAACTGCATCACCTGGAACACCGTCCTCGGCGAAACCTACCCGCTGGACTACAAGGACGACATGAACGCGGTCTCGTGGACTTCGCTCGGCGCGAACATCACCGGCACCGGCCTCCCCGTCACCGGCACCAACAGCACCGCCCTGACCGAACGCTACTACCGCATCCGCACGCAGTACCCCGCGGCCGGGGCGGACTCAATCGAGCGCTCGCCAGAACCGTTGGAATGCCGTATCACTTTCGTCATGCCCAAGACACTGCTGACCTTCGTGGATGATCTCTACGAGGATTTGGAATTGTGGTACCCGCTGCTCCGCGTGCAGGAAGCCGGCTACGAGATGCGCCTCGCCGCCCCGGAACTCCGCACCTTCGCCGGCAAGCACGGCTACCCCGCCACCAGCGACCTGCTGCTGGCGGACGCGCGCAGCCAGGATTTCTGCGGCCTGCTCGTCCCCGGCGGATTCATGCCGGACAAGCTGCGCCGCGCCGCGAAGGTTCTTTCCCTTACCCGCGAATTTTTTGAACAAGGCAAACTGGTCGCCTTCATCTGCCACGGCGGCTGGATTCCGATCTCCGCGAAAATTCTTCGCGGCCGCCGCGCCACCGGATCGCTTGGCATCAAGGACGATCTCGAAAATGCCGGCGCGATCTGGGTCAACGAACCGGTGGTGGTGGATGGAAACCTGATCTCCAGCCGCACGCCGCGCGACCTCGCGCCGTTCGCCAGGGCCATGGTGGATTTTTTGCAGGCCCACACCGGCCCAACCATCCTCAACCGATGATCACCCGGCTCATCCCTTCCTTCTTGGCCCTTTCCCTGACCGTCTCGGTGTCCGCCGCCGCCGAGGCCCCGTCGCGTCCAAACATTCTTTGGATCACCAGCGAGGATCACGGCATCGAGATGGGCTGCTACGGCGACAGGTATGCGACCACGCCCAACGTGGACAAACTCGCGGCGCGGGGCATGATCTACACGCGCGCGTGGTCCTGTGCGCCGGTCTGCGCGCCGTCCCGCACCACGCTCATCTCCGGCCTCTACGCGCACTCCACCGGCGGCGAGCACATGCGCAGCCTGGTTCCTTTTCCAGCGGGCAAACCGATGTTCCCCCAGTTGCTCCGCGAGGCCGGCTACCATTGTTCGAACAATTCCAAGGAGGACTACAACCTCGCCAAGCCCGGCAAGGTCTGGGACGACTCGTCCAACAAAGCCCACTGGCAGAATCGCGCGCCCGGCCAGCCGTTCTTCGCCGTGTTCAACTCGGAGAAAAGCCACGAGAGCAAAATCCGCTCGCCCCGCCACCAACTCGTCCACGACCCGGCCAAGGTGCGCGTGCCCTCATATCATCCCGACACCCCCGAGGTCCGCCGCGACTGGGCGCAATACTACGACATCGTGACCGCCGCCGACGCGGACGCCGGCCAACTGCTCGCCCGGCTCGACGCCGACGGCCTGACCGACAGCACCATCGTCTTCTACTTCGGCGACCACGGCTCCGGCATGCCGCGCAGCAAACGCTGGCCTTATCACTCCGGCCTGCACGTCCCGCTCGTCATCTTCATTCCGGAGAAGTTCAAGAACCTCCGCCCTCCGGATTACAAACCGGGCGGTACGTCCGACCGCCTCGTCAGCTTCGTGGATTTCGCACCCACGCTCCTCAGCCTCGCGGGCCTCCCGCCGCCCGCCTGGATGCAGGGCCGCGCGTTTCTCGGCCGGCACCTCGCACCCGCGCCGCAATTTCTCCACGGCTTCCGCGGACGGATGGATGAGCGCCTTGACCTCGTCCGCAGCGTGACGGACGGCCGCCACGTTTACGTCCGCAACTACATGCCGCACCTCATCTACGGCCAGCATCAAACCTACATGTGGCAGACACCGACGACCCGCGCCTGGGAGAAACTGCACCATGCCGGCCAGCTCACTCCGGCCCAGGATGCGTTCTGGAACCGCAAACCGCCGGAGGAGCTTTACGATCTGCAGACGGACCGCGACGAAGTGAAGAATCTCGCGTCATCGCCCGCCCATGCCGCCATCAAGGCGAAGCTCCGCCAGGCCCAGCAGGAGCAGGTGATGAAAATCCGCGACGTCGGCTTCATCCCCGAAGGCGAACGCTTCGCCCGCGCGGCCGGCGGCGCGCCCTACGATCTCGGCCACGACGACCGCAAGTATCCGCTCGCCCGCGTCCTCGACACCGCCGAACTCGCCTCGATGCTCCAGCCCGGGACCGTGCCCGCGTTGCAGAAGGCGCTGGCCGACGCCGACAGCGCCGTCCGCTACTGGGGCGCACTCGGCCTGCTGATGCGCGGCCCCACCGCCGTCGAGGCCGCCCGCGCCGAACTGCGCGCCGCCCTGCAGGACGCTTCGGCCGATGTCCGCATCACCGCCGCGCAGGCCCTCGGCCAGTTCGGCACGGACGCGGACCGGCAAGAAATTCTCCCCATCCTCGCCGCCCACGCCGACTGGAGCCGGCACGGCGTCTTCAGCGCGATTGCCGCGCTGAACAGTCTGGACGCACTCGGCTCAAAAGCCGCGCCTGTCGCCCGACTCATCCAGACCTTGCCCACGAAAGGGGCTTCACCGAACGGCCGCTACAACTCCTACGTCCCTCGCCTCGTCGAAGATTTGCAGGCCCGTTTCAAATGACCGGGCCGCGAAAAGAGCAGCCGCGCCTTCACAGGCGCGGCTACAAGATTCAGGATGGCGGAGGTAGCGCAGGCGTCCACGCCGGCGAGTTCACGGGGCGTCCCGCCCCGTGCTCCTCGGAGCGGCGAAACGACGCTCCTCATCCCCGGGCCTCCTCCGCTCCGGTTCACGGAAAGGGAGTCCGGCCACGACCGCCCAACCCGGTTGCAAAAAACTAAGGTGCACCCCTGTCTCACCACCACCACCAAACTTGCCCTGCCGCGCGGGGCCTTGTTCAATACCGTAATGCACACGCACTCCCGATGGCTGCTCCTCGCCCTGCTTGGATATTTCTCGGATACGCACGCCGCCGCGCCGGTCTTCCGCGCCGGCGCTCATGTCGCTGACATCTCGCCCACCGGTTTTCCCGTCCGCGTGAACGCCATGTTCACCGAGCGCTCCGC
>SIBH01000048.1 GCA_009695285.1 Pedosphaera sp. | reverse complement strand
GGGCCGCTGACGAGATATTGTCCGAAGTTGGACATGCCGCCGATGACGAGGACCAACCCGGCCAGGTACCAGGGGCTTTGCCGGCGTTCAACGGCCGAGCCGAGAAAGTACAGGTTCAGCATGTTGAAGAGCAGATGCGGGATATTGAAATGAATGAACATGGGCGTGAAGAGCCGCCAGACCTGGCCGCGCTTGATTTCCGGCAGCCCCTTGTACCATTGCTCGTAATCTCCCTGGTATTCGGTGATGGAAAACTTTTTCAGCCAGACCGAGTCAGGCGGCGCAGCGGCGTACAAGCCCGTCAGCGTGATGACCGCGACGCTGGCGACGATCAGTAGCACAGTCAGCACTCCGAACGTCGGTCCGCCGCCGGCCCGTCGCTGCTGATCAACGAATTTCTTTTCGGCCACCGCTTGTTCCAGTTTTCGCTGGACGGACAAGGCGTGGGCCGCCTGGCGCGCCATCTGGTATTTCGGGTCGCCGGGGTTTTCGCAGTAGCTCCGCCACAGCGTTTGCGCCGCGTCGATCTGCTCCTCGGCGTGGACCCAGATTTTCCAGACCCCGTTTCCTTCCGGGTCAATCTGGTTGTCGATGCCCTGGGTCAGGAGATAATCACTGAAACAACGGGCGGTGGCTTCATTCTGGAGATGGCCGATCAAACGCATAGTTTCGCTATCGCTACCCTTTTTCGCGCTCTGGCGCACGACAAATGATGGGCAAGGTTTCGTGTGGGGTGCATCTGAACACAGTTCTTAGTGGCGCAGCCGTCCCGGCTGTGTCCCCGGGCGTCTCGCCCCTGAACGCAAAAGGAATGAGGGGCGAGACGCCCCGGGAGGCAGGCGGGACGCCTGCCCCACTAAGGAATCGGATCGCTGCCACTTCTGATTCAAGAACAGCGTCCAGATGCGCCCGTCCCGCGCCGATTTGAAATTTGAACTTTGCCGATCGAACTCCTACCCTCCGCCCGTGCAGAAAATCGCCTTTTCCATCGGCTCCTTCTCCGTCCACTGGTACGGCGTGCTCGTCGCCGTCGGCTTTCTGGCCGGACTCTGGACCGCCAGCCGCCGGGGCCTGCGCTCTGGGTTCGCGCCGGACAAAATTCTTGACCTCGGCCCGTGGTTGATCGGCGGCTCGATCCTCGGCGCGCGCGCGATGTACGTCGTCTCCTACTGGCGCGACAAGTTCGCCGGCGGCCCGTGGTGGGAAATTTTGATGATCCAGCACGGCGGGCTGGTCTTTTACGGCGGCCTCATCGGCGCGAGCCTGGCGGTCATCTTTTACGCGCGCTGGAAAAATATGCCGCTGTGGGAAATCGCCGACGTGCTCGCGCCCAGCATTCCGCTCGGCTACGTCTTCGGGCGGCTGGGCTGCCTGATGAACGGCTGCTGTTACGGCCGCGCCTGCGACCTGCCCTGGGCCATTCATTTTTCCCACCACGAGACGGCGGGCGCGGGCCTGCATCCCACGCAAATCTACGATTCGCTCCTGAGCCTCGGCCTCTACGCCGCGCTGGCGTGGCTTTATCGCCGGAAGAAATTTGACGGCCAGGTCTTCGCCGCCTATCTCGTCTGCTACGCTCTCACGCGTTCGTTCGTGGAATACTTTCGCGGAGACTACACGCCCGCGCATCTGCTCGGCCCGCTCACGCCCGCGCATCTCATCAGCATCGGAGTGTTCGCGGCGGGATTGATTCTCTTCTGGCAACTGCCGCGCCGCCTGTCGCTGAGGAAGTAGCATGAGCGCCGGCCGCCCCATCCTGCTGGCCGGGCCGACAGCCTCCGGCAAATCCGCCGTGGCCCTCCGGCTCGCGGAGCAATACGGCGGCGAAATCATTTCCGTCGATTCTATGCAGGTCTATCGCGGCTTGGACCTCGGTACGGCGAAACCCTCCGCCGCCGACCGCGCGCGCGTGCCGCATCATCTGCTCGACGTGGCCGGCCTCGACGAATCCTTCGACGCCGCGTGTTTCATCCGGCTGGCCCGCGCTGCGGTGGCGGAAATCCAGGCGCGCGGCCGGGTGCCGGTTCTCTGCGGCGGAACGGGCTTTTATTTCAAAGCCTTCCTCGAAGGACTCGGCGCCGCGCCGCCGGCGGAAGAGAAGCTCCGCGTGGAACTCGAGGCCACACCGCTGGCGGAACTGTTGCGGGAGCTTGAAGCGTGCGACCCGGCGGCGTTTCAGAAAATCGACCGGCAAAATCCGCGCCGGGTCGTTCGCGCCGTGGAGGTGATCCGGCTTACGGGCAAACCGTTCTCCGCCCAGCGCACCCTGCATCCGCCGTCAACTGGCACGCGCCTGTTTTGCCTGCGCCGTGAAAGCGCCGATCTGCACGCGCGCATTGAGGCGCGTGTGGACGAAATGTTTCAGCGCGGACTGGTCGCGGAGACACGACAGTTGCTCGCCTGCGGCCTCGCGGATAATCTGACGGCGCTGCAGGCCATCGGCTACCGGCAGGTCGCGGAGCATCTGCGCGGGGAGCGTTCGCTGGCTGAGACCATCGAGCTGGTAAAAATTCGCACCCGGCAGTTCGCGCGGCGGCAGATGACGTGGTTCCGGCGGCAGGCGGGTGTCGAGTGGCTGGCGGTGGCGGCGGAGGAGACGGCGGAGGAAACGGCGGGGCGGTTGAGCAAGCTGCGGTAGCGGCGGGCGTCCTGCCGCCCGGAATGGAGCGCGAGGGTTTTGCGCGATTGAAATTTTCCCGCGATACAGTGACTTCGTGGCGTTCTTTTCGCCGGGCGGGACGCACCGGCTCTACGGCCGGCGGGACGCCCGCCGCTACGTTGCGGGCACGAAGCGTTGAAACAGCAGCGCCAGCAGAAACAGACCGAGGAAGACGGCCCCGTACACCGGCGGCTGATCCGCGACGGTCAGCAGATCGACGAGGACAATTCCCGCCAGCAATCCGGAAACCGCGCGGCCGATGTCCCGCTGCGCCGTCCACCAGACCCGGCGCGCGCAGCGCAGCACCCAGAGCGCGAGGGCCGCGCCGAGCAGCAGCGCGGGCTGCTGAAACGCGCCGGTGTTGATCAGCAGCGCGAGCAGGATGGGCGCGCCGAGCAAGAGGCACGGCCAGAAGCGCAACGCACCGCGCACACTTTCTTTTTTTGCCAGGTGGGTCAGGCCCACGATGTAGGCCGCGAGGGCGAGCGCGCTCCAGACGGCCAACCCGGTCAGGTCATTGCCGGTCGCGGTGGCGGCGACGAGGTAGAGAAAAAACCGGCACGCCGCCATCAGCACCGGCGAGAAGGCGAAAATTTTGTGGATCGCGTCGTAGACGAGCACGCTCAGGGAAAGCCCGACCGTGAGCGCCGCCGGAACGGGGCCGAGTAAGAACAACGCCGCCACGCCCGCCGCCAGCCAGGTAAAGCCCAGCCGCCAGACCAACGACGAGGAAATCGCGCCGCTCGGGATGGGCCGCTCGCTCCGGTGCTGCTGGTCGAACTGCGTGTCGAAGGCGTCGTTCAAATACATCCCGCCGACATAGACGCAGGTCGCGCCGGCACAGAGCAGGCCGAAGCGCCACCAGTCGCCGCCGCCGCCGAGCAGCCAGCCGGCGAGGCAGTTCGACCAGACGGTGGGCAGATTCGAGACGCGGCCCAGAACGAGTAAGGTGCGGAGTGTCGGCATGAAATTTTCAGCAGTTCAGTACCACCCCGAATGGACACGAATCCTTGAAGCGGCGGCCGGAGCGCGGACTTTAGTCCGCTTCAACTTCCAGCCGGCTGATGCGTCACAAGAAACCGGAAGCATGTTGCAAAGCCCAATGCTGAAGCGGGTTGAAGCCCGCACTCCCCATTCGTGTTGGTTCGTGTCCATTCGTGGTTTCATCTGCCTGGTTCCCGCTCAGCCCGCCGGCGTGATGCCGCGCTTCGCGAATTCGCCGAGCGTCCATTCGTATTCGGAGACGAGCTGGTCCACGACGCTGCGCTTTTTCATTTCTGGCGGCATCACCTCCCAGGTGTAGGTCTCCATTTCAAAATGCGAACAGAGCTTCGGGTTCGCGCGCACTTCGTCGAGGACGCCGAGGAGGTGGTCGACCGTGGTGTCGAAGAGCGCGGTCGGCCGGCTGTGCAGCGGGATGTGGAAATGAATCCGCCATTCCTCGGTAAGATGCGGGTGAAGCGTCGGCGGCTGGGCCAGCGCCACATCGAGATCGCGGTAGCGCGTGATCGCGCCGTCCGGCGCACGCACGATGACCTGGTGAAAATAAATATCGTCGGCAAAGGCCGAGAGCGCGGCGCGCGTCTCGGCGGTGGGCCGGACTTTGAGCGCGGAGCTGAGATGGATTTTGCTGATCTTGACGTGGTGCTGGCGCAGGCGGGCCAGGGCTTCGCGCGGCTGCTCGAACTCCACGCCGAGATGGCAGCAGTCGTAGTTCACGCCGAGATGTTCATCGAGCCGGAGATCCCCGGGACGGTCGGCGCGCATCTGGTCGAAAAATTTTGCGGCCTCGGCGCTCGTTTCCAAATAGCAGAGCGGCTCCGGTTCGAGGCCGAGGTGCAGCGCGCGACCGGTGCGGCGGCTGACGCGCTCGATGTGTTCGACGCATTTCCACAAGTTCTCGCGGGCCGCGCGCACCTGGCGTTCGTCGTGGATGAATTCCTTGAACGACACGGGCACGGTGCTGACGCTGCCGTCCACGCCGGCGGGGACGAGCTGCGCGAGGAGATCGAAGAGGCGGTTCGTGTAATCGAGCCGCTCGGTGGTCGTCCAGTCCGGCGCATATACCTGCTCCTTGACGCGTGTGCCGTGGAACTGGCCGTAGGGAAATCCGTTGATCGTGAAAATGTAGCAGTGCTCGCGGTCGAGCCATTTTTGAAACGCGAGCAGCGCGGCGGGGTCGGCCAGCTCGCGCGCGGCGTCCGCCCCGAGCCGCAGGCCGATGGCGTAGGGCTGTCCGGTGGCGACACGGTCGCGCACGGCGAGCGTGTAGTCCTTGAGGGATTGAAACGTCTGCGCCCACGATTCACCGCGATGGATGTTCGTACAGTAAGCGAGGTGCAGGCCGTGTGACAGTTTCATCGGGAGTAGGTTTAGCGCGAAGGCGCAAAGACGCAAAGGGGGAAAATCGGCTCGGCTCGGGTTGGAAAATTACGCCAGCTTGAACTTCGGCGTCTGCCCCAGGAACTGCGCGGGGTTTTGGTAGATCAGCTTGTCAATCGCCTCGGCGCTGTAGCCACGTCGGCGCATTTCCAGCGCGGCGTAGGGCACGGCCAGCGGCACGCTCACGCCCCAGTCGCAGGCGCTGTTCATCCAGATGCGTTCGCGGCTGTACATCTCCACCATGTCCACGGCCCGCGCGGCGGTGCATTTGCTTTCGGGATACAACGTCATGCCCGCCCAGAAGCCCGCGTCGAGCACCATCTGGACGGTGTGCTCCTCGACGTGGTCGATGATGCAGCGTTCCGGCCGGATGCGCTGGTCCGCCTTCAGCACGTCGAGAATGAGCCGCGTGCCTTTGAGTTTGTCCTCGAGATGCGGCGTGTGGACGAGGATGAGTTGGTTGGTGCGCGCGGCGAGATCGACGTGCATTTCGAGCACCTTCATTTCGTTGCGCGAATTTTTGTTGAGGCCGATTTCGCCGATGCCGAGGACGTTGGGACGTTCGAGAAATTGCGGGATGATGGCGATAACCTCGGAGGCCAGCTTCACGTCCTCGGATTCCTTGGGGTTGATGCAGAGCCAGCAGAAGTGCGGCAGGCCGAACTTGGCGGCGCGCTTCGGCTCGTAGTCGGTGAGCTGGCAGAAATAATCGTGGAAGCCGTGGACGGAACCGCGGTCGTAGCCGGCCCAGAAGGCGGGTTCGCAGACGGCGGCGCAACCGGCGGCGGCCATGTCCCGGTAGTCGTCCGTGGTGCGGCTGACCATGTGGCCGTGGGGTTCGATGTATCTCATACGGGAGGGGGCGTGATGCGTGGTGCGTGAGCGGCTATTTTGTTCCCGGCCATGCGCCGCAGGCGGCTTTGGTGGTGGCGGCGGGGATCGGCTCGGTCGTTGGATCACTGAAACTCAGCAGGACGCGGCGGGCCTTGCTCGTTTCGCCCTGGCTCAACTCTCCGAGCGCGGCGCGGAAGGCGGTCATGCGAAAATCCTCCTCGCCGGCCGCGCGTTCCACGCGGTCGAGGAACGCGCCGAGGTCGATGAGCTTGGCGCGCGCTTCGATGAAATAAAGGTCCAGCACTTGTTGACGGGTCATAACATTTGCGTTTCGGCAAAACTATAGACTGGGCGCCGCAGACAAAGCAAATGCGCCGTGACCGGCCGCGCGCTGCCGGCGGTTTCCCAGTTGAACCCGCGGCGCGCAGCCTTCACCCTCTGCGCGCATGGCCAAGCCCGCCTTCATCGAACTCAGCCGCACCGACCGCCTCCCGATTCTCTACGAGGATCGCGCGGTCCTGGCGGTGGACAAGCCGCGCGGCTGGATGCTCGTGCCGTTCACCTGGCAGCGCACCAACCGCAACTTGCAGGCCGCCATCACCTCCTCTATCGCCGCCGGACATTTCTGGGCGCGCTCGCGCAACTTGAAATTCCTCCGCCACGTCCACCGGCTCGACTCGGACACCACCGGCATCCTGCTCTTCGCCAAAAGCCAGGGCGCGCTCGACACGTTCTCCGAGCTGTTTGAAACCCGGCAGATGACCAAGCGTTATCTCGCAGTCGTCCACGGCACGCTGCCGCAAACCGAATGGACCTGCCAGCTCGCGCTCGCACCGGACCCGGATCAAACCGGGCGGATGAAAGCTAGCGCGGACGGCAAACCGTCCGAGACGCATTTCCGCGTCCTCCAAACCAAGGCCGGCCCGGTCTCGCTCGTCGAAGCGCGGCCCGTCACCGGACGCACGCATCAGATTCGTGTGCATCTTGCGGAGGGCGGACTGCCCATCGCGGGCGATCCGCTTTATAGCCCGGCTTCCACCGCGCGCATTGATCCGGCGCGGGCGTTTCCCATGGGCCTGCGCGCGGTGGAGTTGTCCTTTCACGATCCGTTCAACCGCCGTCCCATCCACATCCGCGCGCCGCAGGAGAATTTTTTGCGCGAGTTTGGTTTCGAGACTTCGGCTGGCGCGACCAAGCGTGCAGATGATACGCTGCCGCCACAAAACAACACATGAGTTTGATCGCCTCCATCGCTCCTGCCAGCCGTCTGGTGACGCCGGCGCAAGTTGCCGAAGTCATCGCCCGCGCCTGTCCCGTCGAAAATTATCGCGGCAAGCGCGTCCTCCTGATCGTCCCTGACGGCACGCGCACCGCGCCCGTTGGGCTGCTTTTCAAAACATTGCACGCGGAAATTGCCGGCGTGACCGCGCGGCTCGATGTCATCGCCGCGCTCGGCACGCATCAGCCGATGAGCGAGGCGCAGTTTCGCGAGCGGCTGGAGATCACCGAAGCGGAGCGGAGTTCCACCTACGAGAAAGTGCGCTTCATCAATCACGAGTGGGACAACCCCGCCGCGCTGCTGAACATCGGCACCATTCCCGCCGACGAGATCAGCAAACTTTCCGACGGCCTCTTCGCGATGGATGTACCGGTGGAAATCAACAAGCTGGTTTACGATTACGACCAGCTCATCATCATCGGCCCGGTGTTTCCGCACGAAGTCGTCGGGTTCAGCGGCGGCAACAAATATCTTTTCCCGGGCATCGGCGGCCCGGCGATTCTGAATTTTTTTCACTGGCTGGCCGCCGTCATCACCAACCCACGCATCATCGGCAACCAGTGGACGCCCGTCCGCCGCGTGGTGGACCGCGCCGGAGCGATGGTGAAACTGGACAAGCTGCTGCTCGCGATGGTCGTCAGCCCGGACAAATCGCTCGCGGGCCTGTTCGCCGGTTCAATGGAGGACGCGTGGGCCGCCGCCGTGGAGGTGAGCCGCGACGTTCACATCATTTACAAAGATCAGCCGTATCAGACCGTGCTCTCCGTGCTGCCACCGATGTATGACGAGCTCTGGGTGGGTGGCAAGGGCATGTACAAACTCGAGCCGGTGGTGGCCGACGGAGGCGAGGTGATTCTCTACGCGCCGCACATCCAAGAGATTTGTGTGAGCCACGGTGCGAAGATCGCGGAGTTGGGCTACCATTGCCGCGATTATTTTCTGAAGCAGTGGGACACGTTCAAACATTATCCCTGGGGCGTGATCGCGCACTGCACGCACGTTCGCGGCATCGGCACGTTTGAGAACGGTGTGGAAAAATGTCGCGTGCGCGTGACGCTTGCCACTGGTATCCCGGAGGAAATCTGCCGGAAAATCAACCTCGGCTACCGCGACCCGCGCACGATCAACGTGGAAGATTTTGCGAATCGTGAAGATGAGGGCGTGCTGCTCGTCCCGAAAGCCGGCGAGATGCTCTACCGCCTGAAGAACCCGCCCGACTGGGCGCGCTGAAGATTGGAACCAAGCACGCCGCTCATTTGTGGCAGCGGCCATAGTTTAACTCAGACCGCGCTAATGCCATGGTTGGGGAAAGGCGAGAGTTTCTCCAAGCCACGAGCGATGCCACCCGAGACGGCAGCAAAACAAAATTATTTTTCCACCTTCGTCACGGCCAGATCATCAAAGCGGATCGGTGTTCCAGAAACAGGGCTGCCCCAGATCGAGGCGCGGCCCGCCGGGGTTTCCGCGTTCGCGGTAAACGTCACCAGCCATTCCTTCGGCTCCGCGCCGCCCTGTTTCCACGCCTTGCCCTCGATCTTCCACTCGCCGTCGTTGATCTTCCGCGCCTGCAGCCGCAACAGCGTCCACGAGTCCGATTCCCAAGTGAACGGCGCGCTGGCCACCACTTCATCACCCTTGAAAATTTCCAGCAGCTTCTTCGCCGGCGACACCTGCAGCCGGAACCCGCCCGCGCCGTTCAACCCCACGGCGAACGTCGGGAAACGTCGCCCCTTGCCCGTGGCATGAATGCGGGCCGTCACCGCCACGCCATCCTTTTCCGTCGGCCCAAACAGCAGACCAGAACCTTCGCCCAACGGCGCGCCGGGCAGTTCGATGAATTTGTTCCCCGCGTCCGCCTTCACCTCGAACCCGCCATCCAGCACGAGCAGGTCGGCTGGAACCTTATCCAGCTCGGCCTTCTCAAAATTGCTTTCGTAAAGTGGTTTGGGCTCGGCCGCTTTCGCAGTGCAAGCCCAGCCCAGCAGCAAGCTGAAAAAAATTGTTCCGATCAGTTTCATATCTTTCCTATTCGTTCCGCAATCCCGCCAGCAAATCACCCCGCAACGCCCAGCGCGTCGCCAGCCACGTCGCCACCAATCCCACTGCAAAAACCGCACCGAGCAGCACCACCAGCGAGCCGAGCGGAAACTCCGCCGTCGGCGACAACACCGTGGGCAGCACTGACACCAGCGCCGACACCAACCCCGCGCCCAAGCCAAGCACCAGCAGCGCCGCGTGTTCCGCCAGCACCAGCCTTTGCAGCGCGCCGCGCTCGAAACCGACCGCCAGCAGCAGCGCGAGTTCGCCCCGCCGTTCCAGCACATTCCGCAGCACCACCACGCCGAGGCCCGCGCTGCCCAGCAGCAGCCCCAACCCGCCGAGCAGTTGGAACGTGTTCAGATACGTGTTCTGCACCGCGTTGAACTGCGCCAACCGCCGCGCCGCCGGTGTCACCTCGAACCCGTAATCCTGCAGCGCGCGCGACAGCTCTGCGGAGACCTTCGGCAGTGCGTTCGACGGACAATCAATCAGGAACATTCGATAACCGCTCTCGCCGGGAAATCTTTTCAAGAACTCCGCTTCATCAATGATGAGGCTGCCCTGTAAAATGGAATTCGCCAGCCCGCCGACGAGCTTCGTGCTAAATTTTTTTCCGTGTTCGTCGGTGAACTCCAGCATGTCACCTATCTTCTTGTGCAACGCCCATTGGATGGAAGCAGCGTCGCCGATGGCGTGAACAGTTGGATCAATAAAGGACGGGCTGACAACCGACCCGCTGACGGCAAACCCATTCCAATCAAGCGCCGCCCAATAGTCGCCTTTGTTCGTCACTCCTGTCGCTGCAAGATTCGGTTTCAAGGCGAAAGTGAATCGCCTGTGTAATGGCTCGCTTTTGACCCCGAGCAATCTCGGCGTCTGCGCACGGTTCAAATTCAAACAACTCGCATCATCGCCATTGCGGACACGGAACGGGACGAACGAAACGCCTTGCAGAATTTTGTCGTCAAGACCGAGCGCCTCGCGGCCTTCGCGCGTGTTCAGGTCTTTCACCATCGGCAGCGTGCTCTCGCCGATGAGCGCGAAACCGCCCGTGCCGGACGAGCGTTTCTCCGCGTGCAGGTTCGCATCGAGCCGGTTGATGCCGATGGACGCGATGAGAAAACTGCCGCAGGCCAGCAGCGCAATCGTCGCGAGACTGCGCGTCCGCCGCCGTGCCGTGCCGCGCAGACCGAGTGAGCTGAGTGTTAGTGGCGCAGGCGTCCCGCCTGCCCCACTACCCGAGCCTTGCAACCGCCCCAACCACCATGCCGCCGCGCCGAGCGTCGCGATCAGGCATAGCGCGCCCGCACTGAAAAAAATTCCGGGGTTGGCCGTTTCCTTCGCCCACACCGCCCAGCCGACGAGACCGGCCGTCAGCGTACCCGCGATGAGCGTGGTCAACCGGCCTCGGCTTCGCGCTTTGAGCGTCGGACTTTGCACTTCCCCCGTGAGCAATTCGCGCGCAGGCCGTCGCCCGAGTTTGCGCAGTACCAGCCAGATCGTGAGCGCGCTCACGATCACCGCGCTGGCAAACCCGATCAACAACGTCTGCGGCGTGGCGTGATACGTCAGTGCCGCCGCGCCGACCGCTTCGCGCCACACGGTCGTCAATCCGTGCAACAAAGCGCGGGCGTAAAAAATTCCGCCGGCCGCTCCGAGCGCGCCGCCCATCAGCGCCAGCGCCATGCCTTCGAGCAAAAACAACCGGCGCACCCGGCGCGGTTCCCAGCCGAGCGCGAGCAACGTGCCGATCTCCGCCGCACGCTGCTCAATGCCAAACTGAAACAGCAGCCCCATCAAAATGAGCGCCGCCCCGATCAGGAAAAAACTGAACCCGATGAACAGCTCGCCGAAGTCCTGTCCCTGGGTGGCTGCCGCGAGCGCCTGCGCCCGCACCGGTTCGAAGCGCAGGCCCAGCGCGCCCGGATCAATGTTGAGCAGCAGGCTGCGCTCGACGTTCGTGCGAAACGCGGCGGCATCTTCACCGGGCGGCAGCGGGTAGCGAATGGCGGTGACATTGCCGAAGCGGTTTCCCCACATGGACTGACCCGCAGCCAGCGTGACGAAGGCCTTGGGCGTGCCGCGCCAATGCTTCCAATACTTGTCATCCTGGTCGCGGATTTTATGGACGAGTGGGAAACCGGCGTCCCAATCGTGCGTGCTCTCGGCCTTGGCCAAACCGGGAAAATCCGGCATCAAATTACGGTCAGCGTGCGGCAACGTCATCGGAACAATCGAGTGAACGCGAAACCGGTTCGTCGCCTCAGCCAGCCGCGCTGCAGAATCGGGTAGGAAGTACGTGAGCACGACCTCGTCACCCGGCTTCGCCAACAGATCGTCAGCGAGCCACTGGTTGATGATGATTTCATCATCGCGCAACTTTGCCGGGGTGTAGGGCGGTCCCGCGGCCGCGACCATCGAGTAAGGCGTAGTGTTCGTGCCGGTGCGGAACTGGTTGACAAGATAGGTGATGATGGCCGCAGCATTCGTGTGAGCGACAAATGCAGCACGGACAACTGGCGGGCCGAGAAAAATCCGCGGCGAGCGGAGTTCAACGGCGTTCAGGTCGGGCAACTCGCGCACTTCGACTGCCGCGTCGGCGAGTTGCCACCAAGCGCGCAGAGCCGACGAGAAGAACGCCTGGGCTTCCGCCGTTGGAATCGCTTCACCCAGCGGCGTTGCGACGGCCCCGGTCAGTTTCGTGGGGAAAAGTCCGCGCCAGAACTCGACGAACTTTTCCACGAATGGGGAGCGTGGCGCGGCCGGTGGCGGCACGTTCCGGAGCGGGCCCGCCAGCAGAAGATTCGAACGGTCTTGCAGCCCCAGAGCGCTTTGCAGCGTATCCGCGCGAACAAAGGCATTATGGGGTGGCACCTGACTGGCGACGAGGCTGAAGTCGCCCATGTTCTTGGCGGCCATGATCGAGTGAACGCGCAGCCGGAGCGCCACGGCAGAATCTCCCTCTGGTGAAATCGGCACGTCGGGCGAAAGCATCGAAGGTTTGCGCATTCGCAGCACAATTACATCTCCGGGCCCGGCTTTGAGTTGTTGCGCCAGCGCGAGGTTCAGGATGATGTCGCCGGGACCGAAATTGGTCAGCCCCGGCATTCGTCCGAATTGGTCGAGGCCCGGTCCGAGACTGATCACCTGAACCCGGTTTGCGCGGGCCGCACCGTCCTGCCGGACGGCGGTCGCAGGACAACTCACCGCTGTCGTCACTGACTCTCCCTTGTAGCTGCGAATCAAGGCCGGCGCGGGCCGCCCGTAAACACCCTGTGGGATGAATGTCCCGGAGCGAATGGCGTTCTCCAAATCCAGACGAAGCGATTCGCGGAAGAACCGGTCCGACGGCGCGACGGCGAGTTCGATTCCACCGAGTCTTTGCAAGGCCTGCTCGCGCAAACTCTCCCGCACGGAATCGCCCACGATGAGTGCGCCGATCAGCGCCGCACTGCCCACCGCCGCGCCGAGCACGACGCCGAGATGCGAGCGCGCGTGAAAACGCAGACTGCGGCGGATTAGAGTCCAGAAGGTCATTGGAGAATTCGGACTCAGCAAATCCGCCCTTCTTTCAACTCCACCACGCGGCCCATCTGCCGCGCGAGATCGAGGGCGTGGGTCACGACCACCAGCGTCACGCCTTCCTCGCGGTTCAACTCGACGAGCAGCTTCGCCAGTTCCGCCGCCGCCGCGCCGTCGAGCGCGCCGGTCGGTTCGTCGGCAAGGAGGAGTTGCGGTTGGTTGATGAGCGCGCGGACGACGGCGGCGCGCTGGCGTTCGCCGCCGGACAACTGGCCGGGCCGGTGGTGCAGTCGCTCGCCAAGGCCGACGCGTTTGAGCAGCCGTGTGACGCGTTCGGGCGCGGTGGCCCGCAACTTTTTATCGCCGAGCGCGAGCGTGGGCACGAGGACGTTTTCCCAGACAGTGCAGTGCGGCAACAGGTGGTGCGCCTGAAAAACAAAACCAATCTGCCGGTTGCGGACGGCGGCGAGCTTGCGGTCGTCGAACTGGGCGAGGTCCTGGCCGTCGAGCCAGATTTTTCCGGCGTCGGGGCGGTCGAGCGTGCCGAGGAGATTGAGCAGGGTGCTCTTGCCGCAACCGGACGGCCCGACGATGGCGACGGATTCGCCGCGCGCAATTTCCAGCGTGATGTTGCGCAGCACGACGAGCGGCGGCGCGCCCTCGGCGGAGGAGAACTGTTTGGAAACCAGCTCCAGTTTCAACAATGGCGTGGTCGGCGGCATGGCCGATTATTGAGGCGAAAAGCAGAGGGCGGACAGGAAATTATTTGGGCCGATGTTGGCGGGATGCTTAATTCGGGCGAAGCCGTTGATGGGTTCTTTCACCACCAGAACGGCAACAGCGCGAGGTTCACGTAGGCGGCGGCGAGAAAATCATCCACGGTCACGCCCCAACCGCCAGGGAGCGACTGGCTTTGGCGCACGGGCCACGGCTTCCAGATGTCGAACAGGCGGAAGGCGACGAAGAGCACGGCGACGAAGAGCCAGTCGCGCGAGGTCGAAAACAAATCAGCCGGCGACGGGAGTTGTCCATGGCGCTGCCATTCGCGGAAAGCCCACGCGAGGCCGCAGACGGGAATCGCGGTGATTTCGTCGATCACGATGGAGCCGGGATCCCGTTGCCGGAGGATTTTTTCCCCCGCGCCGCACAGCCAGACCGAGAGAAAAAATCCGGCGGCACAACCCGCGAGGTAAATCCAAAAGCTCCCCGCCGCCAGCAGCAGCACAAACCAGAGCAGTCCAACGAGCGAACCGAAGGTGCCGGGCGCGACGGGAATTCTTCCCACGCCGAAACCTTGGGCGAGGCAGAGAATCAATTTGTTTTTCATATGCAGGAGGGCCACATGCGGCCGAAGCGCGGGCGGGTCTTGAAATTCATGCGTTTGATTTGAGTGCGTCAGCGCGTTGGCCACGGGTTTGCCAAGATTCGCCGCCGCCGCGCCCGACCTCATCGGAAGCACGCATAAATTCTTTCAGACCCTGGACCAAGCCCTTTTGGAGGTCAGGAAGTTTTCCCGCACCGAGCAGGATCAGCACGACCGCCATGATCAAAACCAATTCCCAGCCTCCGAGAGAAGCCAGTTGAGGAATCAGATTCATATATGGCGCAAGTTTTGCCCTGTCAGACTTCGTCTAGATACACCCGGCGGTTCCGCCAGAGATAGAGCACCCCGGAGGAGAAAGTCAGAATGACCGTCAGGTAAAGCGCGACGCGCGCGAACGTCGGCACCCACGGCTTGAGACCGACCTCCGCCCAGTGGCCCCATTCGCCGTAGGCTTCCAGGACGAGCAAAGCAATGATCGAGGTGATCTGCGAAATGGTCTTGTGCTTGCCGAATCCCTCGGCCCCGAGGACGACGTTTTTCGACGCGGCGAGCAGGCGCAGGCCGGTGATGGTCAGCTCGCGCCCGACGATGATAACGACCATCCAGGCCTCGACTTTCACGCCGGACCAGCCCGCCTGCTGGCAACGCTCGACCAGCGCGATGAACGCCGAGCAGGTGAGAATTTTATCGGCCAGCGGGTCCATCAGCTTGCCAAAATTGGTGATGAGGTTGCGGTCGCGCGCGATCTTGCCGTCGAGAAAATCCGTGATGCCCGCGAGGCAAAAGACGATCAGCGCCGCCGTGTCGTTGTAAGGCGAGCGCCAGAAGATCATGGCCAGGAACACGCCTGTCAGCGCGAAGCGGGACACGGTCAGTTTGTTCGGCAGGTTCATGTGACGTGCAAAGGTTGCAAGTTGCGGGCGACAGGTTGCAAGTTAAACGTGCGCACTGCAAGACTGCCACCACCTCAAGTCAGCTCGGCGATCAGATCGTAGTCGGTGTGGCCGACGATTTTGACGGTCGCGAATTCGCCGAGGGGCAGCTTGCCGCGCACATAGACGCGGCCGTCGATGTCCGGCGCGTCGGCCTCCCCGCGGGCGACGAGATAGCGGCCTTTCAACTGGGCGGTGTGCTGGTCGGTTTCGCGGATGAGGCCGTGTTCCCAGGAGCTGATGTTCGCACTCTGCAATTCCTTCGCGCTGGCCTCACCCTCGATCAGCACGCGCAGCCTGCGGCCCACGAACGATTCGGAGACGGCCTGTGCGACCTGGTGCTGCGCGGCCATCGCCTGCTCACGGCGCTGCTGCTTGATCTTGTCGGACAACTGGCCGGCCATGCCGCCGGCGCGCGTGCCGTCTTCCTTCGAGTAGGCAAACACACCAAGTCGCTCGAATTTCGTCTCGCGGATGAAATCGAGCAGCGTCGCGAAATATTTTTCCGTCTCGCCCGGAAAGCCGACGATGAACGTGGTGCGGAGCGCGATGCCCGGCACGTCGGCCCGGATGCGCGCAATGAGGTCGCGGATGTATTGCTCGGTCGTTTCACGGCGCATCCGTTCGAGCATGTTCTCATGAATGTGCTGGAGCGGCATGTCCACGTAGCGCGCGACTTTCGGACATTCGGCGATGGTGCGGATCAGCTCGTCGGTCCAGTGCGCGGGATGCGTGTAGAGCAGGCGAATCCAGAAATCGCCCTTCAACGAATTCAACTCACGCAGCAGGGAGGCTAGCGTGGTTGCATCGGCGGGCAGACTTTTCGCGGCGGCGGAAAACTTTTCCGGCGACGAGATCGCGCGCGAATGATTCGGGCGCAGGTCGAGCCCGTAGTAGGTCGAATCCTGCGAGATCAAATTTAATTCCTTCACACCGTCAGCGATCAGCGCCTTCGCCTCCGCCACGATGTCGGCCTGCGTCCGGCTGCGATGCGAGCCGCGCATTCTTGGGATGATGCAGAAGCTGCATGGGTGATTGCAGCCCTCGGCGATTTTCACGTAGGCGAAGTGACGCGGCGTAAGACGAAAACGTGGCGTTGCAAAATCGGGAATGAAATTCGGGCGGAGCGTGACCTCGACGAGCGGAGTGGGAGACGTGGGGCGTGGGGCGTGGGGCGTGAGGGGGGCGGCGACGGTTTTGGTTTTTCCGAACTTCGGCGAGCCGCGCAGGTTTTCCTCTTGGTCGTGTTTGTCGGATGGCTGATGCTTTTCCAGTTCCGCCAGACGCGCGGATACTTTTGACTTTGAACCTTGAACCTTGGGCTTGGCGCTCTGCATTTTCTCCCGCCGATGCTCGATGGCTTTTTGCACCAGTTCGCCGACCTGCGCTACTTGATCGATGCCCATGAAGACATCGACTTCCGGCAGGAGTTTCGGCAATTCGTCGCG
Organism: Pedosphaera sp.; assembly: GCA_009695285.1. Taxonomy (GTDB): domain Bacteria; phylum Verrucomicrobiota; class Verrucomicrobiia; order Limisphaerales; family SIBH01; genus SIBH01. The sequence goes on along the minus strand of SIBH01000048.1, from coordinate 252 downwards.
GAAGCGCTGCGGCATGCAGCCGGAAACGATCAGCCCCTGCCCACGATTTTGCGCCTCGCGCACTTCGGAACTTTCGAGGATTGCGTCCACGCTTTCCTCCTGGGCGGAGTCGATAAACGAGCAGGTGTTGACGATCATGACATCGGCGCTGGCGGCGTCGTTGGTGATTTCCACGCCGGCGCGCATGAGCGAGCCGAGCATGATTTCGGCGTCCACGAGATTCTTCGCGCAGCCGAGCGAGATGAGGCCGAC
>SIBH01000047.1 GCA_009695285.1 Pedosphaera sp. | reverse complement strand
GGACGATTTTCGGGGCCGCTTTGGCGGAGACGATTTGCACCGCGAGGCCTGGCGCAGTCTGGTCGAGGAGCCGTTGGGCTGTGCCGTCGAGCGTTATCTGCAGAACGATCTCGTGCGCGGACTCGTTTTCACTGACGCAAAGATCGGGGTTTGTACGCAGCCGCATGACGAATCGCTGCTGCAGAATCGCTGCTTCCTCTACCACCTCATTGGCAACAAGACCGGCGAGTGGAAAGTGCCTGCGGGCGGCATGGGCCGGGTGGCCGCCGAGTTGGAGCGGGCCGCCCGACAGAGCGGTGCCGGGATGATCACGAGCGTCGAACTGCGCGCGCTGGAGGTCACCGGGAAGAAGCGCAGTGTGGAATTTGCCGTCGATGGAAAAGTGCACACGGTCGAAACGCGTTTCCTGCTCGTGAACTTCGGTCCGAACGTGCTCGCGAAAATTCTCGGACGACCGTATCAGCCGGAGGCTGCGGATGAGGGTTCCGTCTTCAAGATAAACATGCTTCTGCGCCGGCTGCCCAGATTGAAGGCGGCTCGGCACACGGCGGCGGACGCCTTTTGCGGCACGTTCCACAGTCACGAGGGTTACGAGCAGATGCAGGTCAGCCGGCGGGCGGCGGCGGCGGGGCGGCTGCCGGATCCGTTGCCGTGCGAGATTTACTGCCACACGCTGACCGACGACAGCATTCTCGCGCCGGACCTGCGCGCGCAGGGCTTTCACACGATGACGCTGTTCGGGCTGGATACGCCGTGGCCGTTGTTTGCGCGGGACAACGAAGCGATGCGCGCCCACGCCGAGCGCCGGTTTCTCGACAGTGTGAACACCTGGCTCGCGGAGCCGTTGGAGGACTGCCTAGCCGTGGCTCGCGACGGTCGCCCCTGCATCGAGAGCAAAAGTCCCGTGGACATCGAGGAGGCGCTGGGTCTGCACCACGGTAACATTTTTCAGACGGCGCTGACCTTCCCGTTCGCGGAGCAGCGGGAGCAGGCTGGCACCTGGGGAGTGGAAACGGAATTTGAAAACGTGTTTCTCTGCGGATCGAGCGCACAGCGCGGCGGCGCGGTCAGCGGCATCCCCGGCCACAACGCCGCGCGCAGAGTGCTGGAGGCGATTGCCGGGACGCGTTGAGGGGCCGAAAACATTTGCGGCACCTGCGTGATTCGGTTAACCATCGGGGAGGCGGGAAGGGTGGCTGAGTGGTTAAAGGCATCTGACTCGAAATCAGAAGATGTCGCAAGGCATCCGCAGGTTCGAATCCTGTCCCTTCCGCCATTCCCACCCGAGAAGCTTTTCCATGATGGACACGATCAAATTCAAACTGACCATCGCCTACGACGGCACGAACTATTCCGGCTGGCAGACACAGAAGATCGGCCTGGGCGTGCAGCAGAAAATCGAGGAGGCGTTTTGGAAACTGTTCCCCGGCGTCAAGCGGTTGCACAGCTCCAGCCGCACCGACACGGGCGTTCACGCGCTGGGCATGATCGCGCACGTCGAGATTCCCCGCGCCGAGTTGAAGATGCATCCGCGCAAACTGGCGCTGGCCATCAACGCTTTTTTGCCCGGCGACATCCGCGTGCTGGCCGCGACGCGCTGCCCGGACGATTTCCACGCGCGCTTCGACGCCTCGGGCAAACAGTATCGATACCTAGTCTGGAACCATTCGGTGATGAATCCGCTCTTGCGACAGCAGGCCTGGCATTTTCCTTCGACGGTGGATCTCGCGGCCATGCGCGCGGCGGCGAAGCTGCTGATTGGGAAGCACGATTTCAAATCGTTCACCGGCACGCGCGATTACGAAATGGCCTCGACCGTGCGGACGCTGACCCGTTGCGACATCAAGCGCAGCGGGCCGCTCATCACGTTCATCATCGAAGGCGACGGCTTTCTCTACAAGATGTGCCGGGGCATCGTCGGTACGATCACCCAACTTGGGCGGGGGCGGTTCACGGCGGAAGAGGTGCGCGCAATGCTCGCCGCGAAAGACCGGCGCGAGGCCGGCATGACCGCGCCGGCGCTCGGGTTGGTGCTGGTGAAGGTTTTTTACCGGCACAAGGCGCGGTGTACAAAAGCTGGGGCCGCCGCATGAACATCGTTCTGGTCGAACCGGAAATTCCGCCAAACACCGGCAACATCGCCCGGCTCTGCGCGGCCACGAAAACCAGGCTGCATCTGATCGAGCCGCTCGGCTTCAAGCTCGACGACGCGCAGCTCAAGCGCGCGGGCATGGACTATTGGCGGCAGGTCGAGTGGTGTCGCTGGAAAAGCTGGACGGAATTTCAGGCGCAGCTTCCGTCGTCGGCGCGGCTCTGGTTCATCGAATCAAACGGCGTGCGGCATTACGCGGAGGTCCGCTACGCGCCGGAGGATTACCTGGTGTTCGGCCGGGAGACGGCGGGTCTGCCGAAGGATCTTTTGGAGCGATGGCCCGGACAATGGCTGCGGATTCCGATGTTCAACGCGGAATCGCGCTCATTGAACCTGTCGAACTGCGCCGCGCTGGTGCTGTTCGAGGCGCTGCGGCAGCAGGGGTTCGCCGGCGAGATTGGCACCGGCGGGGCTGTTTGAGAGGAGCGATGCTGGCGAAGAAAAGGCGAAGGAACGCGGAGCAACACAGGGAATCTTTTGGACTGCGCCGGCCGAGCGGAGCGACGTGTCGCGTCCGACTTGCCACCGCAGTCCAAAACGCGGCTGACACTTGCGCGGAGTTGGAGGCCTGATCGGAGCGCGGATGCGCCCGGCTTGACGCTGGGGAAAACTTAGGGCTTTGCACGGCGGGGGGCGCGGCCTAGGTTAAGTGCCGTCGGGCGATTGGCGCAGTGGTAGCGCAGCTGCTTTACACGCAGTGGGTCGGAGGTTCGAATCCTTCATCGCCCACCAGAATTCGAATCGTTATGAAAAAAATCCCGCTCCCCGTCTTCGTGGTCGCCGTCCTCGCGCTCACCCTGGGCATCGCCCTGGCCAATCCCGCGCTCGTGAAAAAGAAGGCGAAGGATTTGCGGGACAAAGTGCAGGCTGATCCCGCCACGAACCGGCCGCCGGCGAAGACGAACGCTCCGGTCAAGCGGTGAGGTTTTTTGCAGGCAGGAAGTCAGAGCCTCGTGATCCCGGCGGCCACGCGGCTTGGGAAAACTGTTCAACGCCCCTCCTCGCCCGGCATCCCAGCCTGAACGTCGTCACGAACTCTTGTGCCTCCGCCGGCGGGTGACCCGGCGCGGGCGAGAGCGCCGGCAACGTGGTCACGAGGGTGGTGTTGGAGTTCATGCTTGAGCATGTACTCCGCGTCATCGGACACGCTGAAGCGTGAACTCCAACGGGACGGGCGGGCCGTTCGACCACGCGGAGCGGCGTCTTGGGAGAGCGTCGGTCTCCCTGCCAGCGCGAGGCGGTGGAGCGAACACGAACCCGCCGGGCCGGAGGCTGGCGCTCCCAGGGCTACCGTCCACCACCGTGTCACGATGCGCCCGTGCTGGAGGTTTTAGCTGAATAAACCTTGACCTGCCGAGCGCGCACCTTTTAATTTCACGCCCGTGTTAGGCACCATTCATGTTCGCGCAAATTAAGAGCCTGTTTTCCAACGATATTGGAATCGATCTCGGAACGGCCAATTCACTGGTCTATGTGAGGGATCAGGGCATCGTCTTGCGGGAACCTTCCGTCGTGGCCATTCAGGCCGGCACCACCAACGTCCTCGCCGTCGGCGAGGAGGCCAAGCGCATGTTGGGGCGCACCCCCGGAAACATCGTGGCCATCCGGCCCATGAAGGACGGCGTCATCGCTGATTTTGAAATCACCGAGGCAATGCTGCGCCACTTCATCCAGAAAGTGCATCATCGCAAATTGATCGCACCCCGGGTCGTGGTCGCCGTGCCCTCGGGCATCACCGAAGTGGAAAAAAGAGCCGTCAAGGACTCCGCCACCCATGCGGGCGCGCGGGAAGTTTACTTGATTGAGCAGCCGATGGCTTCGGCCATCGGCGTGGGTCTGCCGGTGCATGAGCCGGCGGGCAACATGATCGTGGACATTGGCGGCGGGACCTGCGAAATCGCAATCATCTCCCTAGCCGGCATCGTTTTCAGCCGCAGCGTGCGCGTGGGCGGCGATGAATTTGACGAGACGATCGTGGCGCACATGAAGCGGGCCTATAACCTGATGATTGGCGAACGCACGGCGGAGGAAATTAAAATCCGGATTGGATCCGCGTTTCCGCTGGAGCAGGAATTGACCATGGAAGTGAAGGGCCGCGATCTGAGCGCGGGGTTGCCGAAAACCCTGACTATTCGTTCAGAAGAGATTCGCGAGGCCTTGCAAGAACCGCTTTCAAGCATTTTGGAGTCTGTGCGCATCACCCTCGAACGTTGCCCGCCCGAGCTTTCCTCCGACCTGGTGGATCGCGGGCTGGTCATGGCCGGCGGTGGGGCGCTGCTGCGGGGCATTGATCGTCTGGTGGCGGAGGAGACCGGCTTACCGGTCCACATCGCCGACGATCCTTTGAGCGCGGTGGCCGAAGGCACGGGCCGGGTTTTGCAGGAGCTTTCATTTCTTAAGCGAGTCACTTCTTCTTCCAAGGGTTAGGCAGCGTTCGCCGGCAATAACTTTGTCGGATGAAAAATGTTTAAGAAAACGCATTATGTTGCGTTAGGAATCGTCCTGCTGCTGACGGTGCTTGTGCTGAAGCTGCCGAAAGACACGGCCAACCAGTTCAAGCTCGCCCTCGGGAGCGTCTTCCTGCCGTTGTTCGGCCTCGCCGCCTCCGGCCAGCAGGTGGCCGACCAGACCGGTCATGCCCTCACGTCCCGGGCCGAACTCATCAGCCAGAACGGCGAACTGCGCCGCGAACGCGACGAACTCAAGGTGCGCTCCCTCCAGGCCGCCGACACGGCGCGCGAGAATGAACGGCTCCGGCAGATGCTCGGCTTCCAACGGGCGAACCCCGCCTGGAAACTCAAGCCCGCCCAAGTCATCGCCCGCGAGCCGGCCAACTGGTGGCGCAATGTCCAGATCGATCTCGGCAAACGCGACGGCCTGCGCGCGGATTTGACGGTGTTGACGGCGGACGGGTTGGTCGGACGGACCGCCGAGGTGGGCGAGACGCGTTCCCGGGTCATTCTGCTCGGCGATCCGAACTGCCGCGTCGCCGCGCTCGTGCAGGAGACGCGCGAAAACGGCGTCGTCTCCAGCGGGGTGAGCGTGCTGGACAATTCCATCGTGGAACTGCACTATCTTTCGCGCTCCAGCGGTTTGAAGCCGGGCCAGTTGGTGGTGACGAGCGGGCTGGGCGGAATTTTTCCCAAGGGCATCACCATCGGGCATCTGGTAGATTTTCGCGCGGTCGAGTTTGGTCTTTACACCGAGGCGCGCGTGAAGCTGGCGGTGAATTTGAACCTGCTGGAGGAGGTCTGGGTGATGCTGCCATGAATTTCCTGAACCCCATCCTGATCCTGACGGCGGTTTTTCTGGCCGTGTTTTTCGAGTCCGCGTTCGGCGGGCTGCGCCGGTTGCTCGGCGCACAGATCGACTGGCTGCCGGGGCTGATGGTCTATGCGGCGTTGAGCGCGGGGCTGCCGACGATCACGCTGGTCGCGGTGCTGGGCGGGCTGTGGCTCGATGCGCTCTCGGCGAATCCGCCGGGCGTGAGCGTGCTCCCGTTGTTCGCCGCCGGGCTGCTGGTGCGACATTACCGGCACTTGATTTTGCGGGAGCAGCTTTTCGCCCAGTTCACGCTCGGCCTCGGCGCGAGCGCGGCGGTGCCGGCGTTCACGCTGCTGCTCCTAGTTTCCGTCGGGGCCAGCCCGCTGCTGGGGTGGGGGACGCTCTGGCAGTGGCTGGTCATGGCGCTGGGCGGCGCGCTGGCCACGCCGATCTGGTTTTTTCTGTTCCACCGCGTGCAGCGCGCGCTGCACTACCGACCGCTGCCGGAAAATAATTTCCGCGCCGACCGGCAGATCAAACGGAGCCGCCTGTAACATGCTTGTTTTCGACCAACTGAAAAAGAACGACCCGCCGATGCGCGTCATCGCGTGGGTGGCGGCGGCGGGGCTGTTCGTGCTGCTGGCCGGTCTGTGGTACGTGCAGGTCGTCTCGTCGCATCGCTATGTGGAAAACCTGAAGAACCAGTCCTTCCGCACGGTGCGGCTGCCGGCGTTGCGCGGGAAAATCCTCGACCGTCGCGGCGCCGAGTTGGCGGAAAACGTGCCGAGCTACAATATCAGCCTCTATCTCGAAGACCCCGCGCTGCGCGCCCAGTTTCAAAAACAATTCCAGGCGGCGAAGGGCGGGCGCAAGCTGCCCCGCGCGCAGTCCTCCGAACTAGCGCGGGCCACGCGGTATCAGGTGGTGAGCAACGCCGTGCAGCAACTCGGCCGGGTGCTGCAGCAGCCGGTCACGCTCGACGCGGCGCGCTTCCAGACGCATTATCAGCAGAGCCTCGCGCTGCCGCTGCCGGTGGTGACGGGACTGAACCAGCTCCAGATCGCGCGCTTCCAGGAAAGCTCCTCGAACCCGCCGGGCCTCGAACTGGAAGTCCAGCCGCTGCGCGTTTATCCGCGCCGCACCAGCGCCGCCCACGTCCTCGGCCATCTCAAGCGCAACGAGGATTCGGTGGGAGATGAGGACGCGTTCTACAACTACCGGCTGCCGGATTTCACCGGCGTCGCCGGCATCGAGGCGATGTTCGACGAAAATTTACGCGGCCGGGCCGGGGCGAAATCGGTGCTGGTGAACAATCTCGGCTACCGCCAGTCCGAGACGACCTGGACGCCGGTCGAGGCCGGGCAGAATGTTTTTCTGACCCTGGATCTCGCGGTGCAGCAGGCGGCCGATCGCGCCTTGGCGGAGGCGCGCACGCGGCATCCGCAGACGCGCGGCGCGGCGGTGGTGCTGGATGTCCGCAACGGGGACGTGCTGGCGCTGGCCTCGTCGCCGGCGTATGACCCGAATCTTTTCATCGGCGGCATCTCCCATGCGGAGTGGGCGGTGTTGAGCGATCCCGAGCTGCATCCGATGCTCAACCGCGCCGTCTATGGCGGCTTTCCGCCGGGATCGATTTTCAAAATGGTGGTGGCCCTAGCCGCGCTGGAGTCCGGGTGGAATCCAACCAACGTCTTCCGCAGCACCGGCCATGCGATGGTCGGCAACCGGCACATCGCCGACACCGCGCCGGCGGGCGATTACGATTTTCGCCGCGCCTTCAAGCTTTCGAGCAACGCCTATTTCATCGAGTGCGGCCTGGCCGCCGGCGTGGATAAAATTCTGGCGGTCGGCCAGCGCCTGCATCTCGGCGAGCGCACCGGCCTGACGCTGCGCCCGGACAGTCCGGCCCTGCTGCCGACGCGTGAATGGCAGCACGAAAACAAGCCGGCCTGGCGCGACGGCGACACGGCCAATCTCTGCATCGGCCAGGGCGAGGTGACGGTCACGCCGCTCCAGGTGGCCGTGATGACGGCGGCGGTGGCCAACGGCGGAAAAGTTTTGTGGCCGCGCCTCGTGGAAAAAGTGCGGGCGCAGGAGTTGGTCGGGACGCCGGCGGTCCGGGCGGCCTCGCCGGCGCGGGTGCGGGATGAACTGCCGGTCAGCGCGCGCACCCTGGAGATCGTGCGCGAGGCGATGCTGGCCGACGTGGAGGACGCGGACGGCACGGGTCGCCACGCCACCGTGCCCGGTTGGCGCGTCTGCGGCAAGACCGGCACGGCGCAGTTGATGAAGGGCCGGACGGTGGTCGATCACGTCACCTGGTTCACTTCCTTCGCGCCCTACGAACAGCCGCGTTACGCCGTGGTGGTCATGGTCGAGGGCGGGTCTTCCGGCGGCGGCACTTGCGCGCCGGCCGCGCGGAAAATTTACGAGGCCCTGCAAAAAATGGAAAAGGCCGACGCGCCCAAAGCCGCCACCCTGGCGGGAACGAATTAAATGTTTTCCCCTGGCATGAACGAACGACAGTCCCGCGTAGACTGGCTGCTGCTACTCGGCCTCTTCGGGCTGATGGTGGTGGGCGTGCTGTTCATTTACAGCGCGACGCTGGCGCACGAGACGACCTCGATCCCGTGGCATCGCGAGCGGTGGTTCATGCAGATCGTGTGGTATGCGGCCGGCACGACGACCGCCGCCGCGCTGTGCCTAGTGGATTATCACACGCTGGCGCGCTGGGCGCTCGTGGCCTACTGGGGGATGGTCACGGCGCTGCTGTGCGTGCTGATTCCGGGGGTGGGCGTGATGCGCTTCGGCGCGAGGCGCTGGTTTGACCTGGGATTTTTCCAGATGCAGCCGTCGGAGTTCGCCAAGCTGGCGTTCATCCTGGCGCTGGCGAATTTTCTCAGCCGCCCGCCCGACGAGCTCCGCATTCCCGCGAATTTTTTCAAGGCGCTCGGGCTGATCGCGCTGCCGTTCCTGCTTATCATGAAGGAGCCGGATCTCGGCTCGGCGCTGGTCTTCCTGCCGGTGGGGTTGGTGATGATGTACGCGGCGGGCGTGCCGGCGCGTTTTTTGCGGCGGCTGCTGGCGCTGGTCGGGATGTTAGTAGCGCTGTTCCTGGTGGACGTGCTTTTCGCGCCGCCGAACTGGCAGATCAAGCTGGAGGATTATCAGCGCCGCCGGCTGCTGGTTTATTTCGGGCGCGATTACGCGGCGGGCAAGACCGGCGAGGCCGAGCAGCTCAAGGCGCGCGTCCAGCAGCGCAACGATTCCTACAACGTGGAGCAGGCGCTGATCAGCGTCGGCTCGGGCGGGTTGACCGGGAAGGGCTGGCGGCAGGGGACGCAGAACGCGCTGGGCTTCCTGCCGCGCGCCGTGGCGCATAACGATTTCATTTTCTCCGTTATTGCCGAGGAGAAAGGATTCATGGGGAGCGTGCTCGTGATCGCACTCTACTCCGTGGTGTTGTTCACCGGCATCCGCATTGCCGGCCAGACGCGCGATCGTCTGGGGAAATTGATGGCGGTGGGGGTGGTGACCCTCATTTTCAGCCATGTGTTCATCAATATCGGCATGAACATTCGCATGATGCCCGTGACGGGCGTGCCACTGCCGCTGTTAAGTTACGGCGGGTCTTCAGTGCTCGGCTCGATGATCGCCGCCGGCATCCTGCAAAACGTGTACCTGCATCGCAGGTCTTATTAATTAAACTATGAGTGAAACCCCCGGAAACAGTAACAGGAACTTCGGTCGCCGCCGACGCGGCGGCATGCGCTTTCGTCCACAAGGTGGCGGTGGTGGCGGTGGTGGCGGTGGTGGCGGTGGCCAGCAGCGCCGCCCCGATCGCGCCGCCAATGACGCCCGCGCCGATGCGGTCGGTGAAAAAATCTCCGGCTCGGAGACAGTTTACGAGCGGAACCGGTACCAGAAGGAAATCGAGCGCGCCGAGAACGTGGCCGCCGGTCTGCCGCCGGAAGGCGCGCCGGTGGAGGAACCGGCGACGGAGCAGGGCGATCACAAGCAACGCCGGGAATTCCGCGAGCCGCACCTGGACACGCCCGCCGAGGTGCAGGAGCAGGAGAGCTTCCAGCCGGTCGAAGTGCCGGAGCAGCCCAAAAACTTTGTCGAGGCCATAAAGTCGGCGGCGAACAAGGTTATCAAGCGCGTCCAGCGGATGATCAAGCCGGTGAAGAAAATTCACAAGGAGGTCATCATCAATGCCGAGGCGCTCGAAACGCGCGTCGCGGTGTTGGAGGAAGGGCGCCTGGAGGAGTTCACCATTGAGCGCACCACCGAGGAGCGCCTGGTCGGCAGCATTTTCAAGGGCAAAATCCGCAACCTGGAGGATGGCCTGAAGGCCGCCTTCGTGGACATCGGCTTCGAGAAAAACGCCTTCCTGCATTACTGGGACATTGTGCCCACGGGCTTTGACAGCGGCGTCGAGATCGTCGAGCGCGAGAACAAGAAGCGCGGCCCGGAAAAACCGCGCATCACGCAGAAGGACATTCCGCGCGTCTATCCGCCCGGCAGCGAAATCATCGTGCAGGTCACGAAAGGACCGATCGGCACCAAAGGCCCGCGCGTCACCACGAACCTGGTCCTGCCCGGACGCTACCTCGTGCTGCTGCCCAATTCCGACAAGAGCGGCATCTCGCGCAAGATTGAAAACCAGGAGGAACGCCAGCGGCTGAAGAAGATTCTACGCAGTCTGACCATTCCCGAGGGCATGGGGGTCATCATGCGCACCGTCGGCGAAGGTCAGCAGGCGCGTTACTTCGTGCGCGACCTGGCGCTGCTGCTGGAGGAGTGGAACCAGATTCAGGAACGGATCAAGAAACAGCCGGCGGCGACCTGCGTCTTCCAGGAGCCGGACTTGATCGAGCGCACGGTGCGCGATTTCCTCACCGAGGAGGTGGAGCGCATCGTCATCGACCGCCCGCAGGCCTACGACCGGATGCGCGAGATGATTTCCAAGATCTCCCAGCGTTCCATGGTCAAGGTGAAGCTCTACACCGACCACCAGCCGATCTTCGACCGCTTCAACATCACGCGGCAGTTGGAGAGCACCTTCACGCGCCAGGTGCATTTGAAAAGCGGCGGCCATCTGGTCATCGACGAAACCGAGGCGCTGGTGGCCATCGACGTGAACACCGGCCGGCACAAGGGCGGCAAGGACCAGGAGCAGACCATCTTCAAGGTAAACATGGAGGCCGCCGAGGAAATCTGCCGCCAGCTCCGCCTGCGCAACATGGGCGGCCTGATCGTGCTCGACTTCATCGACATGAAATCGCGCCGGGACCAGCAGTCGGTTTACGGGCGAATGCGCGACGGACTGCGCCGGGACAAGGCCAAGACGCACATCCTGCCGATCTCGCAGCTCGGCCTGATGGAGATGACCCGGCAGCGTCATTCCGAGAGCGTGCGCGCGGCGGTTTATGATGATTGTCCGTATTGCAAGGGCCGCGGCAAGGTGAAGAGCGCGATCACCATGAGCGTGGAAATCCAGCGCAAGCTCAGTGAAATCCTCAAGAAACGCTCGCGCGACGAGTCGGACTTCCAGCTCCGCATCGTGGTGCATCCGACGGTGCTCGACCGGTTAAAGACCGAGGATGAGAAGCTGATCGTGGAAATGGAGAAGCGCTATTTCGGCAAGCTCCTCTTCCGCCCCGACAACGCGCTGCACGCCGAGCAGTTCAAGATCTACAACGTGGCCACCAACGAGGAGTTGGCCAGTAGCAACTGACCACACGTCAGGAAACAAAAAAGCGCCCCGTCGACCGACGGGGCGTTTTTCTTTCCGGGCGGGAAATTACTCGGTGCGCTTGATGGTGATCAGCCAGGCGCTTTCGTTTTTGCTGTCACCGGCGATGGCCAGGATTTCGCCTTTGGGCAGCGGCGATTTTTCGATGCGCGACATTTCCTTGCCCTGGCCGTACATCTTAACCTTGATCCCGGCCTTGCCGCTGTCCTTCACGTCGATGGAGCATTGCTTGCTCATCACCACCTTCGTGTAGTTCGTGCCGACGAGGGTGAAATTGGTGCGGTTCACCTCGAAAAAATTATTCCACTTGAACGGCATGGCCTTGAGTTTTTTGGCCAGCGCGTCATCGACTTTCTTGTGGTCGGGGTTTGGCGATTTCTCGTCGTTCGTTCCCCAGATGAGCCGGGCCTCCAGCTTGGTGTCGGCAGCCTGAATCAGCGACGGGGCTGCCAGGAGGGCGGTCAGGGCGAGGCCGGCCCAGATTTTTGATTGCGGGATGATTTTCATGTCTGGGGGATGGTGTCGTCGTCGTCGAAGTCACCATCGGGTTCGGCTTCGGGCTGTTCGTTGTCGTAAATCCAGACCAGGCTCATCTTGTTCGCCTCGCTGCGGAAGGTGAGGGCGGTGGTTTCATCGAGCAGATTTTCCACGTCGAACGTGTCGGAAGAAAGTTCGCGAAAATGAACCACGGCGGTCAGCATCAGGGCGGCGGCCACGCCCACCGTGCCGAGGCTCGCGAAGTAACGGCGGCGCAGCGCGGCCCACCAGGCGGAGGCCGGGGCGGTGGCGGGTGCTTGTTCGAGGCGCGTGATTTCACGCTCGATCTTGCTCCAGTAAAACTCGCGCGACTCCGGCAGCTTGATTTCGAGTTCGTTGCCGAGCAGGGCGGTCCGGGTGTTCCGCAACTCGCCCAGGAGCGCGGACGCCTCGGCGTCCCGCTCCAGCAGCGCGGCGATTTCTTCCGCCTCGCGGCCGGTCAACTCGCCGTCGAGGAGCGCCTGCAATTTCAATTCCAGTTCGTGTTTCATTTCAATTCTTCCCGTTTGTATCCGGCCATCAGTACCGCCATTTTTCGTCGAGCGTAAAACAGTCGCGACATCACCGTTCCGATGGAGCACTGCATCTGCTTCGCAATTTTTTTATATTCCAGCTCTTCAAACTCGTGCAAAATCAACACCGTCCGGTGCTCGTGGGAGAGCAGGGCGAGCGCCCGGTCAATCCGCTGCCGCAACTCGGCTCGTTCCAACCGCTCGGTCGGGTTGCTGGTCACCACCGGCATCTGCCGTTCCACGCCGCCTGATTCCTCTTCCAGCAACTCGATAGACTCGGCCCGCTGCCGTTTGTGCTTCCGCAACTGGTCGAGACAGAGGTTAATGATGATCCGGGTCATCCAGGTCAGGTAACTCGAGTCGCCCTGAAACTGTTTCAACCGCTGCCAGCCCTTCACCCAAGCTTCCTGCGAAAGATCAATGGCGACCTCTTCGTTCCGCATCATGCTGAAGGCCCGGGCGTAAATCTTGTCACGGTGCCGGCCCATCAGTTCCTCGAAGGCCTGCATGTCGCCTCGCTGCGCGGCCCTGACCAAGGCCATGTCTTCGAGAATCGGATAATCTTTTTTCGACGCCATTTTTTAGACGGGGGCTTCTCCGCGGTTATTCAGCCGGACTCACAACATTCCCTTGGTGCTCGGCAACTGACCGGCGATGCGCGGATCTCTCTGGCAGGCCAGATCCACAGCCTTCGCAAAGCCCTTGAACAGAACCTCGCAGACGTGGTGTGGCTCCTCGCCATAGAGCAACTCCAGATGCAGGTTGCAGCGCGCTTCGTTGGCGAACGCCTGGAAAAATTCCCGCATCAGCCCGAATCGAAACGCGCTCGAACCATCCTGCTTTTTTTCCGCCCGCGTCACTTTGTATTGCAGCTTGTCCAACCCGCGCCAGACGAGATAAGGCCGCCCGCTGAAATCGATCACGCAGCGCGCCAGGCTCTCATCCATCGGGACGTGCGACTCGCCGGTAAACGGATTGCGCGGATCAAACCCGGCGCCGTAGCGGCGGATTCCTTTTTTATTGCCGAGCGCCTCGGCAAAGGCCAGGCCGAGCGCAAGGCCGCAATCCTCGACGGTGTGGTGCGCGTCCACCTCCAGATCGCCCTGGCAGCGCAGGGTGAGATCCACCACCGCATGCTTCGAGAAGAGCGTCAGCATGTGGTCGAAAAAGGGCAGACCCGTCTGGATCGACGATTTTCCGCCGCCATCAATCTCAAGCCTGATGGCGATCTTCGTTTCTTTGGTGACGCGCTTGAATTGCGCCCGACGCTTTGGCATGGCGTCATTAAACAGTCTTCAAGCCGCCCGCAAAAGGAATTTCTGTTCGGTGTTCGGAAAGGGGCGGGGATTTTTTAGAGGAGGGGAGCGAACGAGCGAGACCAGCAATGGTTCGCATCCGGGGAACGCACAAACTGACAATTTGCCTTTTCTTCAAGCGGCAGGTCGTTATCTTGCCGCCGGTTGAGTCTGGCCGGTGGTGAGTCGGGAGCGGTTGTTCCGTTTTCCACAACCTTGGTCCTCAATCTTTTTTTATCGATGGACGCAGCACACATTAGAAATTTCAGCATCATTGCCCACATTGACCACGGGAAGACGACACTTTCCGACCGACTCCTGCACCGCACCGGCACCATCGCCACGCGCGACATGTCGGAGCAACTTCTCGACGCGATGGATCTGGAGCGCGAGCGCGGGATCACGATCAAGGCGCATCCGGTCACGATGCTTTACAAGGCGCAGAACGGCGAGACCTACGAGTTGAACCTGATCGACACGCCAGGCCATGTGGATTTTTCATACGAGGTGTCGCGCAGCCTGGCGGCGTGCGAAGGGGCGTTACTCATCATCGACGCGGCGCAGGGCGTCGAGGCGCAGACGGTGGCCAACGTGCATCTGGCGATGAAGCAGAATCTGGAGATCATCCCGATCATCAACAAAATCGACCTGCCGCACGCCGACGTGCCGCTGGCGCGGATGCAGTTGGAAGACATTCTGGCCATCGCGGGCGACACGGCGATTCCGGCGAGCGCGAAGGAGGGCATCGGCATCGATGAAATTTTGGAAGCCATCGTCGCACGGATTCCGGCGCCGAAGCCGACGGGCGCGGCGTCGTTGCAGGCGCTGGGGTTTGATTCGTATTTCGACACCTACAAGGGCGTGGTGACGCATGTGCGGGTGTTCAACGGCGAGTTGAAGGCGGGAATGCACGTGAAGCTGCTGCACTCCGGGAAGACAGTCGAGGTGAAGGAAGTGGGCAGCTTTAATCCAAAGCCGTATGTGCGTGACCGGCTGGAGGTCGGCGAGACGGGTTATTTCACGGCGAACATCAAAAGCCCGAAGGAAGTGAAGATGGGCGACACGGTGACGGATTCGCGGAATCCGTCGGGGGTGCTGCCGGGGTTCAAGGAGATTCATCCGATGGTGTTCAGCGGGATTTATCCGATCAACACGGCGGATTATGAACATTTGAAGGCGAACCTGGGGAAGCTGCAGTTGAACGACTCGGCGTTTGTGTTCCAGAGCGAGAGTTCGGTGGCGTTGGGGTTCGGGTTTCGCTGCGGGTTCCTCGGCCTGCTGCATCTGGAGATCGTGCAGGAGCGGCTGCGCCGCGAGTATGGCATGGACATCATCGCGACGTATCCCAGCGTGGTCTATCGCGTGACGATGACGGACGGCATAACCAAGGAGATCGACAACCCGGCTTATCTGCCGGAGGCGAATTTCATCGTGAAGATCGAGGAACCGATGGTGCAGGCGTTCGTGATTTGTCCGAACGAATACATCGGGGACATGATGGCGTTGCTCTCGGAGAAGCGCGGCTCGGTGGACCACACGGAGACGCTGGACGCGCGGCGGGTGATGCTGACGAGCCTGCTGCCGTTGAATGAGATTTTGATCGATTTCCATGACCGCATTAAAAGCATCACGCGCGGTTTCGGCTCGATGGATTACGAACATGCCAGCTATCGCGAGTCGGAAATGGTCAAGCTGGACATGCTCGTGAATGGCGAGTCCGTGGACGCGTTCTCGTGTATTGTGCATCGCGAGAAGGCGGAGACCCGCGGCCGCGCGCTGGCGGCAAAGTTGAAAGAGGTGATCCCGAACCAGCAATACGTCGTGGCCATCCAGGCGGCCATTGGCGGGAAGATCATTGCGCGCGAAACGGTCAGCGCGCTGCGAAAAGATGTGACGGCGAAATGCTATGGCGGCGACATCTCACGCAAACGAAAGCTGCTGGAGAAACAGAAGGAAGGCAAAAAGCGCATGAAGGCGTTCGGCTCGGTGAACATTCCGCAGGAGGCGTTCATCGAGGTGTTGAAGGCGTAGGGCAGGGTGGGGGACTATGACGTTATGATCTTGAAATGGTTGTTCTCGAGCACGGTTCGCGACGCGGGCCAGATGCGAAAGCATGTACACAAGATTCTGAGCGCGCAGAGCGATTTGCTTTCAGCCCCGGCCGTCGCCGCCGTGCAGAAGGCGATGGACGACTTGCGCGCAACGTGCGCGACCGGCGACAAGCAGGCCGTGCGCGCAAGCATGACCGGGCTGGAGAACGCGGCCAACAAATGGTTCAAGCCGTATCCAAACGCCGGGCTGCGCGAGAACCTCGAAGTGCTGCTGGTGGCGGTGGCGGTGGCCATGGCCATCAGGACGTTTTATCTGCAGCCGTTCAAAATACCGACCGGCTCGATGCAGCCGACGCTTTATGGGATCACGCAAGAAAATCTGCGCGGTCAGCCCGAGGTCCAGATCCCGAATCGTGTCGCCCGGTTTTTTGAATACTGGCTCAATGGAGTTTCTTACTTCCATGAGATCGCCAAGAAAGATGGCCCGTTGAGCTTGGGGGCGCCGCAACGCTTCGTGCTGTTTAATCTGAAGCAGAGCTACAAAATCGGCGATGGACCGGCGCAGACGATCTGGTTTCCACCCGACGGCCTCTTCGAGCGCGGCGGGTTGCGCGGCGGGGAGGATGTTCATGCTGGCGACGATCTGTTAAAATTAAAAGTCATCAGCGGCGACCACTTGTTCGTGGACCGCCTCTCTTACAACTTTCGCCGGCCTGAACGCGGCGAAATTGTCGTTTTCAAGACCGAGGGAATTCTTCATCCGCAGGTTCCGCAGGATCAGTTTTACATCAAACGCCTCGTCGCCCTGGGCGGTGAAAAGGTTCACATCGGCAATGATCACCGCCTGGTCATCAACGGACAGTCCTTGACCGCCTCGACTCCGCATTTTGAGGGTCTCTACAATTTCGACCCAACGATTGCTCCAGCGAGGCAGCCCGATAATCATTTCGTTGGGCACACCTTCGTGGAAGGCGCGCACTTGCAGAACGAACTGGC
This sequence comes from Pedosphaera sp., assembly GCA_009695285.1. Lineage (GTDB taxonomy): Bacteria > Verrucomicrobiota > Verrucomicrobiia > Limisphaerales > SIBH01 > SIBH01. The sequence goes on along the minus strand of SIBH01000047.1, from coordinate 187 downwards.
CAAGGGATTTTTCCTGAATGGTGAACCCCAAGATTTTACCATGCGCCAAAAACATCTCCTAGTCATGGGCGACAACACACGCAGCAGCCTGGACTCCCGCTACTGGGGAGATTTTTCCTCCGACAATGTGATCGGCAAATCGTTCTTCGTTTACTGGCCGATCGGGCGGACGACTTACAAGGGCGAG
>SIBH01000046.1 GCA_009695285.1 Pedosphaera sp. | reverse complement strand
GTCTCGGAAATCCTTTCACTGGTCAGCTCCATCGCCGCGAACGAAATGGTCGAGATCAAGTCCGAGACCGACGGCAGCGTGGCGGAGATCAATTTCACCGAAGGCCAACCGGTCGAAAAGGGACGGCTCCTGATCCGGCTCGACGACTCGAAGCTCGCATCGGCGGCGGCGGAAGCGGAGGCAAATTTCAAACTGACCAGCGCCAACTATGAACGCTCCCAGGAATTGCTGCGCAGTAAGCTCGTCTCCTCGCAGGAATTCGACCTCGTCTCGTCGCAGTTTCAAGCCAGTCAGGCCGCGCTGGATTTGAAGAAGCGCCTGCTGCTGGATACGCGGATTCTCGCGCCGTTCGCGGGCATCGTGGCCGCGCGCAATGTCAGCCCCGGCCAGGTCATTTTAAAAAACACCACGCTCACCTGGCTGGTCGATCTCGATCCTGTGAAGGTGGAGATCAACGTGCCGGAACGGTTCCTGAGCCAGTTGCGCATCGGGCAGAACATCGACTTGAAGGTGGCGTCGTACCCGGGCCGCAAATTCACCGGCAAGGTTTTCTTCGTCGCGCCGTTTGTCGATTCGGCCACGCGCACTGCGCTGGTCAAGGCGCAGATTCCTAATCCGCAGCAGGAGTTGAAGCCGGGCATGTTCGGGAACCTCGATCTCACTCTCAACATCCGCGAGAACGCGGTGGTCATCCCCGAAGCCGCGCTCACCCAGTTGCTTGAGGGCGGACGCGCGATGATCTACACGATCAGCGCCACCAACACCGCCGTGCTGCAGTCGGTGAAGCTCGGCGTGCGACTCGCCGGCCTGGTCGAAGTGGTCGAGGGCCTGCAAGGCGGCGAGCGTGTAATCGTCGAAGGAGTCCAGAAGATCGGCCCCGGCTCGAAAGTGAACGTCGCGGCGGGTGAAGGGGAAAGTGGGAAGGTGGGAAAGCGGGAGAGTGAGAAGACGGGCGGTGGTCGCGCCGGTGAAGGAAAGGAAAGCACGCCATGATTTTTCAGAATGATAAAGTAAGATTTTCCCGAAGATTTGGTGCGGACGAAGATTTCACCTGCTGCGTTCCGCACTCCGCACTCCGCACTCCGCGTTTCCCCGCATGATCCTCTCCACCGTCAGCATCAAGCGCCCCGTCTTCGCCTCGATGATAAGCCTCGCGCTCATTCTCTTCGGCCTCATCGCGCTCCAGCGGTTGCCCGTGCGCGAGCTGCCGGACATTGATCCGCCCATCGTCAGCGTCACCACGGTTTATCCCGGCGCGAACGCCTCGGTCGTCGAGACGGAAGTCACCGAGCGGCTCGAGGAGGAGATCAACAACATCCCCGGCGTCAAGACCCTCACCAGTCAGTCGCGCGAGGAGGTCAGCTCCGTCACCATCGAATTTGATTTGGGCCGTGACATCGAGCAGTCCGCCCAGGACGTGCGCGACCGCGTCTCCCGCGTGCGCGGCAAGCTGCCTGACACCATCAAGGAACCCATCGTCGCCAAGCAGGACGCCGATGCGTCGCCCGTCATCTGGATCGGCATGAACAGCGAGCGCCTGTCACCGCTCGAACTCACGCGCCTCGCCGAGAAACAGATCAAGAACCGCCTGCAGACGGTGAAGGGCGTTTCCTCCGTGATCATCGGCGGCGAACAGCGTTACGCGATGCGCCTGTGGCTGGACGCCCAGAAAATGGCCGCGCACCAGCTCACCGTGCTGGACGTGGACAAGGCTCTCCGGCAGCAGAACGTCGAGTTGCCCAGCGGCCGCGTCGAAAATCTCGCCCGCGAAATGACTATTCAAACCCGGGGCGAGATGAAGACGCCCGAAGAATTCAACCAGCTCGTCCTCCGCACCGAAGGCGAAAAAATCATCCGCCTGCTCGACATTGGCGAGGCGAAACCCGGCGTCGAGAACGAGCGCACCATCGCCCGCAACAACGGCAAGCCCTGCATTTTCCTCGGCATCGTCAAACAGTCCAAGGCCAACACTGTCGAGGTCGCCGCCGGCATCAAGGCCGAAGTCGAACGGGTCAAGGCGACCCTGCCGGCCGGCATTGAAATGGTTTTCAACTACGACGAGTCCATCTTCGTCGCCAAGGCCATCAACGAAGTCTGGACCACGCTGGCCATCGCCTTCGGCCTGGTCGTGGTTATCATCTGGCTTTTCCTCGGCAGCCTTCGTTCCACCATCGTGCCGGTCGTGGCTATTCCCGTTTCGATTGTCGGCACCTTCGCCATCCTTCACGCCTTCGGTTACTCGATCAACATCCTCACCATGCTTGCGCTCGTGCTTTCCATCGGCGTGGTCGTTGATGACGCCATCGTCGTCCTGGAAAACATCCACCGGCACATCGAGGCCGGCATGAAACCGATGGCCGCCGCCTACAAGGGCATGGAGGAAATCGCCTTCGCGGTCATCGCCATCACCATTTCGCTGATCGCGGTTTTCCTGCCGCTGGCCTTTCAGAAAAGCGCGGTCGGACACCTCTTCCTCGAGTTCGCCGTAGCCGTGGCCGGCGCGGTGGCGGTCTCGGCGTTTGTAGCGCTTTCGCTCACGCCGATGATGGCGGCGCGGATTTTGCAGCCGATCGAACAGGAGCACGCGCACAAAAAGTTTTTCCTGCTGCGCTCATTCGACGCCGTGCTGGGCTGGCTCACCCGGACTTATGGGCACACCTTGCGCTGGTCGCTCGCGCATCGGTCAGTCGTCGTTCTCGCCGGCCTCGCGAGCCTGGCGCTCACGTGGGCGGCCGTCACCCGGCTCGAAGGCGAGTTCCTGCCCGAGGAAGACAAGGGCAACTTGCTCTGCTTCGTCTTCGGACCACAGGGTGCGACCGCCGAGTACACCGACCGGCAGGTCCGCAAGATCGAAGCAATGATCGAGGCCACGCCGGAGATCGAGGCCTACGGCAGCGTGACCGCCTTTGCCTTCGCCGGGCCGGGCCAAGCCAACTCCGCCATCGCCTTCGTGAAGTTGAAAGACCGGGAGTACCGTCGGCGTGGCGTCCAGGAAATCGTCAACGGTCCCGGCGGTTTGCGAATGCAATTCTTCAACAACGTCGAGGGAGCCATCGCCGTGCCCAGTATTCCCAAGGCCATCGGACGCAGCTTCGGCTCGGCCTTTCAACTCGTCATCCAGGCGCAGGACCTCGAGCAGCTCAACACCTACACCGGCAGCCTCCAAAACAAATTGCGAGCGAACCCCAATCTTGTGAACGTCCGCAGCAGTTACGAAGTCACCAAGCCCGAGCTCCGTCTCGACATCGACCGCAACCGCGCCGCCGCGCTCGGCGTCAGCATCGAGGACATTTCCCGTACGCTGCAAATCCTCTTCGGTGGACTCGATCTCAGCCGCATCAAGGTGGACGGCAAGGAATACCAGGTCATCGCCCAGTTGCAGCGCGCCTCGCGCCTGGTGCCCCAGGACCTCGACCGCCTCTACGTCCGCAATCGCGACGGCCGGCTGATCCAACTCAACAGCCTCATCACCCGCAGTGAGGGGTCCGCGCCCAATGCCATCGAGCATCACAACCGGCTGCGCAGCGCGACGATCAGCGCCTCGCTCAAGGGCGTGCCCCTCGGCACCGCCATCAACCAGGTGGAGACGCTGCTCAAGGACGATCTGCCGCCCGGGTTCCTGCACGATTGGTCGGGCGAGTCGCGCGATTTCAAGGACACGGGATCGGAGTTTTTGTTCGTACTCGGACTGGCGCTGATCATTGTCTTCATGGTGCTCGCGGCGCAGTTCGAAAGCCTGCTGCATCCGTTCACCGTAATGGTCGCCGTGCCGCTCGCGGGGTTGGGGGCGTTCGGACTGCTCTGGTTGATCCACGCCGTCGCCCCGCAGATTCCCGCGATGAACATCAATCTGTTCAGCCTGATCGGCCTGGTGCTGCTCGTCGGTCTCGTTACGAAAAACTCCATCCTGCTCGTCGAATTCGCCAACCAGGAACGGACCAGGGGCGCGACCGCGAAAGCCGCAATGCTCCAGGCCGGCATCGTGCGCTTCCGACCGATCTTGATGACCGCGTTCTCGACCATCGCGGGCCTTTTGCCAATTGCCATCGGCTTCGGCGCCGGCGCGGAGAGCCGTCGTCCGATGGGCGTGTGCGTTGTCGGTGGGATGCTGACGAGCACGTTTCTCACGTTGCTGGTGATACCGGCGGTCTATTCGCTGCTCAGCGATCTGGCCGAGGTGTTTCATCGCAAAGAAAAACCGGCGCGTCCCACGGAAGCTGCGCCACCCCCGACAGCAAAGTCCATTTCCTGACAGAAGCTCCCCCTCACCCCGGCCATCTCCCCCGAGAAGAGGGAGAACCTCAGGCAGCGCATCGAAGTGAGGACGCGCTAGGTTCCCACCCTCACCCAAACGCCTTCTGCAAATACTCGATGCTCTTCCCCGCGATCACCTCCGGGCCTTCCTCAAACTTGAAGACCTCCACCGACACGTAGCCGTCGTAGCCCGCCTCGCGCAACGCCGCGGCGATCGGTACGAAATCCACGTCGCCAAAACCGGGGCCTTTCAGGTTCCGGTCGTTCGCGTGGAAATAGGCAAACTCGCCTCGCGACTCACGGATGATTTGCGGAATCGGTTTCACCTCGGAACACATCGCCTTTACGTCGAGAATGATTTTCATCGCGGGACTGCTGAACTGTTTTGCGAAACGGATCCCCTCCTCCGCCGTGTTCACGAAGTTCGTTTCACTGGGCGCGAGCGGCTCGAAACAAATCGTCACGCCGCGACGCTCTGCCAGTTGCACCGCCGCGCGAAACGTTTCCGTGGCCCACACCCACGCCTGCACCGGCGTCACGCCGTCGAGGATGTTCCGCTGCTTGGGCGAGCCGACCACGATGATCTTTCCACCAAGATCGGCGCAAAACTCGACGAGCGCGCAAAAATATTCCGCCGTGCGGCCGCGCACCGCCGCGTCAGGATGGTTCAGATGCAAGCCCTCCGTCTGCACCAGCACCCAGTGAATGCCGGAAATCTCGATGCCGATGCGGGCTGCCGCGTCGCGGATGCGTTTCCGCTCCATCGCCGGAATGTCTGTCACGGATTTGGCGAGAGTGAAAGGTGCGATCTCAATGCCATCATAGCCGGCGCGTTTCGCGTGGCTCATGGCGTCCTCAATTTTCCAGCCCTGAAAAATCTCGTTACAGATGCCCAATTTCATGGCGCGCAGATTCCCGGTTCACCGCCCAAAGCGCAACCGGATTTTCCAACGGAGCGCGGACTGTGTCCCGCAGCAGTTCGCGCAGGCCTGGAGCAATGGAGCCAATGGACGCGTCATGCAGTTCGACCGTGCTGCGGGAGACAGTCCCGCGTTCCGAAAACAGCGTGAAAACTGTTCGCTTTGCGTGAGGCTCACGCGCAAGCTCACCGGCACCGGGCCGATTCATGCGGAACAACCACGCGGCATTGATGCTGCTCCCATGTTTTGCCAGCCAATGAAAACCATCTTCTAACCCTGCCGCCAGCGCGCCGCGACGATGACCGACTTGTTGATCGTCGCCGCGACGTTGGTGCTGCTGGTGTCTGTCGTTTTGCCGTTGCTCGCCCGGCCCCGGCACAGAGATGGCCGGCGGATCCGTTGTATCAGGAGCCTGAAGCAAATTGGTCTCGATTTTCGTATGTGGTCGAACCACCACAACGACCAGTTTCCATGGATGGTGACAACAAACCAAGGCGGCACTCTGGAGTTTGCCGGCTCAACCACCGTCTTCCTGCACTTTCAAGCAGCGTCGAACGAATTGAGCACGCCCAAAATTCTGTCCTGCCGTTGCGACACATCCAAAGTTGCCACGAATGACTTCAGCGCGTTCGACAATCAAAATCTCGGTTATTTCATCGGGCTGACCTCCGATCAAAGCGACCCTCAGGCCATCCTCTCCGACGATCACAACCTGATGACGAACGGCGTGGTGCTGGGCAGCGGAGTGTTCCGACTCACAACCAACACCGTGATGGGCTGGACGAAGGTAATTCATCCGGGCGTTGGCAACATTATCCTTTCCGATGGTAGCGCGCAGCAGACCACGAGCGGCGCCTTGCAGCTCCAATTGCAAAGATCCGGGCTGGAAGTGAACCGGTTTGCAGTGCCGTAATCACCGGTCAAATCTCTGATTGACGCTCGAATCTCCTCTGCTAAAAATTTCCATGGTCAGCGCAAAGAACAGCGGTGCCGGTGTCACCAGACAGAAAGTCAGCCATGAAAAGACCTTCAGAATCCTGCCCGTCGCGGAATCTACCCCACTCGGTTTTTTGAGCGATATCCATAGCTATGAGCGAATCAAGATTGTTCGTCGGTAATCTCTCCTACCAGACGATGGAAAACGACCTGCACGAGTATTTCTCCCAGGCAGGTGTGGTCAGTTCGGTCAACCTGATGCTGGACAAGTTCACCGGCAAGTCCCGCGGCTTCGCCTTCATTGAATACTCCTCTTCCGAAGAGGCGAACAAGGCGGTCGAAATGTTTCACAACAAAGATTTCCAGGGCCGCGCCCTGACCGTGAACATCGCCCGTCCGAAAGAAGATCGTCCGCCGCGCAGCGGCGGTGGCGGCGGCGGCGGCGAACGTCGCGAACGGTACTGATCAATTTCAGTTCCTCCACACGGGCCGGATTGAGCCATCTCATCCGGCCCGTCTTTTTTTGAACATCGCCCGGCGGAATAAGAGTTTGACACCCTCTGGAGTGAATCTTAGCTTCCACGCAACAACGAAACGAACCTGATTTATGGCCGAAAACAATCCAGACGCCCCCATTGGCTCCCTTCCGCCCAAGCCGGCGGAAGCCGCCAAGGTGCAGCCGAAAAAAGAAACTGTCCGCATCGCTCTGCCGCCCAAGCCGACCTCCGCGCCGACCATCAAGCTGCCTTCCCTCCCGCCCGCCGCGACTGCGGCCGCTCCGCCCGCTCCGATGGCGTCCGCCGCCGCCCGGCCCGCGACCTCGGCCCCGCCGCCGCCGCGTCCGCCGCCCGCTGCGCCCGGCACAGCGGTCGCCCGACCAGCTCCGGCCCCCGCCGCCCGGCCCACCGCTCCGGCCCAGCCCGCCGCGTCCGCCGCCAAGCCTGGCCGCAAAGTCAGTGTGTTCGACACCGTGCTGGCCGTGCTGGTCATGATCGTCACCATCGCCGCCGTGGTCAGCGTGGCCCTCATCATGTACGGCCCGTACAAGCTGGAATAATCTCTTCATAACCCGAAAGCTTTTCTATGGCCGACGCCAACATTGTCACACTCACCGACGCCAATTTTCCCGAGGCCGTGCTCCAATCCCCCATCCCGGTCCTCGTCGATTTCTGGGCGGAATGGTGCGGGCCTTGCAAGATGATCGCGCCCGTCCTCGACGAACTCGCCAGCGAATACCAGGGCAAAGTCACCATCGGCAAGGTCAACATTGACGACTTCCAAAACCTCGCCACCGAGTATGGCATCCGCGCCATTCCCACGTTTCTCATCTTCAAAAACGGCCAGGTGGCCGAACAGATCGTGGGCGGGAGAAACAAGCGCGACTTGAAGGCCAGCCTCGACCTCGTCACGGGCTGATCCGCGCCGCGCGGGCGATATGCCTCTGCTCGTCACGCCCGCCCAGCTTGAAAACCGCGCCGAGCTTTACCATCAGCTCGGCCAACTCACCACCGCCGGCATCGGGCTGATCCCCGCGCTGCAAATGATGCAGCGCAATCCCCCGCGTGCCTCCATGCGCACGCCGCTCGCCGAGCTCATCCATCAGCTCACCGCCGGCCACACCTTCAGCGACGCCATGCCGCGCTCCGGAACCTGGATCTCGCCGTTCGACGTCGCGCTGCTCCAAGCCGGCGACCAGAGCGGGCGGCTGCCCGATTGTTTCAAGCTCCTCTCCGCCCACTACCACGAGCGCGCCCAACTGGTCCGCACCGCGCTGGCCAGCCTCGCCTATCCGGTCTTCGTCCTGCACATCGCGCTCCTCCTTTTCCCCATCTCCCGGTTCACCGGCCTGATTCTCCAGGGCGAAGTCTTCGCGTTCCTGCTGCAAAAACTCTCCGTGTTCGCGCTGCTCTACGGCGGGGCGGCCCTGCTGATCCTCGCCGGTAATGCTGGCGGGGAAAACTGGCGCGCGACCCTGGAGCAACTGCTGCAACCCGTCCCGCTGCTCGGCACGGCGCGGCGCAGCCTCGCGCTCTCGCGGCTTTCAGCGGCGCTCGAAGCCCTGATCAGCGCGGGCGTGACCATCATCGAGGCCTGGGAACTCGCGGCCACGGCCAGCGGTTCGCCAGGCCTCCGGCGCTTCGTCCGGCGTGTGAAGCCGCTCTGGCTCACCGGCCAGACGCCCGCCGAATCCGTCAGCGCCAGCGAAATTTTTCCCGACGAATTCAAAAGCCTCTACCACACCGGCGAAGTGAGCGGCAAACTCGACGAGTCCCTGCTCCGCGCGCGGGTTTATTTCGCCGAGCAAGGCGCGCGCAAACTCAAAACCTTCGTCATGCTCGCCTGCGGCGCGCTCATCGGCGCGGTCATGCTGCTGGTCGCCTGGCAGGTGATTTCTTTTTACATCGGACATTTTCAAATGATCGACGACGCGACTAAAATGTCACCATGACGATTGCCGAACTGCACACCAACGAAGAGCTGCGCCAGCACGAATTCCCCGTGACGCGCGAAAAGATTTTTCTCGCCCACGCCGGCGTCTGCCCCCTGCCCCGACGCGTGGCCGAGCGCGTCGCCCACTACGCGATAACCTGCACGCTCGGCGACCAGGAGACGCTCCTGCCGCACTTTGAAATCCAGCAGACCCGCGCGCTCGCCGCCCAGCTCATCGGCGCGCAGCCGGACGAGATCGCCTTCGTCGGGCCGACCTCACTGGCGTTGAGCTACGTCGCCGGCGGGCTTTCCTTCCGCAAGGGCTGCAACGTCCTCATCTACCACGACGATTATCCCGCGAATGTTTATCCGTGGATGGCGCTCGCAGAACAGGGCGTGCAGGTGCGGTTGATGAACGTGCGCGAGCTGGGAAAAATCCGCGCCGTAGACGTGATGGGCCAGGTCGATGAGGAAACCCGCCTCGTCGCCCTCGCCTCGTGCCATTTCGTCAGCGGCTGGCGCGTCAACCTCCCGGCCATCGGAAAATACCTGCGCGAACGCGGCGTCCTCTTCTGCCTCGACGCCATCCAGACTGTCGGCGCGTTCCCGACCACGGTCGAACACGTCGATTTTCTCGCCGCTGACTCGCACAAATGGATGCTCGGCCCCTGCGCGGCGGGAATATTTTACGTCCGCAAAAGCGTGCAGGAACATCTGCGCCCGCCGATCCTCGGCTGGAACAACGTGCGCTGCCCGAATTTTGTGGCGCAGGACAACATCACCTACGCGCCCGGCGCGAAACGTTACGAGGCCGGCTCGGACAACCTGCTCGGCCTCGTCGGCCTGCACACGGCGATGGAACTGCTGCTGGAAGTGGGCGTGGAAAACATCGCCGCCGAACTGCTGCGAAAACGCGCCTGGCTCGTGCCCGCGTTGCAGGCCAAGGGCTACACTGTCCTGCAACCGGCCGCGCCGCCGGAGAACGCCAGCGGCATCGTGACCTTCTTCCAGCCCGGCACCGACCTCGCCGCGCTGCACCAGAAGCTGGAGGCGGCGAACATCATCACCTCGCTCCGCCACGACCGCGCCGGTCAAAATTATCTGCGCCTCTCCCCGCACTTTTACAACACCGACGCGGAGCTCCATCGCGTGTTGGAAATGCTGTGAGCGGTCGAGTGGTAGCCGCACCGTCCGGGCTGAGAAAAATCACCCCGCCGCACGCACCACCAGCAATGGCACGAGTGCCTTGTGTCGAACCGCGTCGATGGTGCTGCCGTGAATGATGTCCCCGATCAGCCGGTGTCCATGCGAAGTCATGGCGATCAAATCGCACTGCGCGTCTGCGGCGACGCGCAATATTTCCGACGGCGGATCACCGAGCGCTAGTTCCACGGTCACCTCCAACCCGGCGGCGCGCAGTTTGGCGGCGGCGGTTTCGAGATAGTCCCGGTCGGCCTTCATCTCTTCGGACTCGGCCAGCTTCAGCTTCTCGAAATGCCGCGCCGCCTGCCGTCGGCGACATGCACCAGATGCAGGCTCGATTTCAGCAGGCGGGCCAACTGCTCGATGTGCGGCAGGAGCGTCCGGTCGGCGGGGCCATTTTCGAGGGCGACAAGAATTTTGCGATACATGGGACGTGATGTGTGGAGCGTGACTATCGGCGATGACGGCGTAGGGTTTGAGCACGAGTGCTCATGGAGTTTCCTTTCCTACTTCCCGCCCGTCAACCACGCGGTGAGGCCAAAGGTGTCGGCGAGGAGTTTCACGTTGAGGACGATAATGATGGTGGCGGTTACCCAAGCCAGCACTTTCACCCAGAGCGGGCTGGCAAACTCACCCATCTTGCGCCGGTCACTGGTGAAGAGCACGAGCGGGACGACGGCAAAAGGCAGTTGCAGGCTCAAGATCACCTGGCTCAGAACGAGCATGTCGGTCGTCTTGCTCTCGCCGTAGATGGCGGTGACAATGACGGCGGGAACGATGGCGATGAGCCGCGTGATGAGCCGGCGCAGCCAGGGGCGCAGGCGAATTTTCAGGAAGCCCTCCATCACGATCTGCCCGGCGAGCGTGCCGGTGAGCGTGGAATTCTGGCCCGAAGCGAGCAGGGCCACGGCGAAGAGCGTGCTCGCGATGCCCACACCCAGCACGGGCGAGAGCAGTTTGTGTGCATCCTGAATTTCCGCGACGTCGTGCGTGGTGCCGTGGAAGGTCGCGGCGGAGACAATGAGGATGGCGGCGTTGATGAAAAGCGCGAACATCAGCGCTACGGTCGAGTCGATGGTCGCGAACTTGATGGCTTCCTTTTTGCCCGCGGGGGTTTGCTCGTACTTGCGGGTCTGCACGATGGACGAGTGGAGGTAGAGATTGTGTGGCATGACCGTGGCGCCGAGGATGCCCATGGCGATGAAAAGCATCTTCGGGTTGGAGACGATTTCAAACTTGGGCGCGAAGCCGCCGAGCACGGCCACGACGCTGGGCTTGGAGAAAATGATTTCCGCCAGGAAACACGAGCCGATGGTGAGGATGAGTGTCACGACCAGCGCCTCGATGTAGCGAAAACCCTTGTTCTGAAGAAACATCACCACCAGCACGTCGAGCGCGGTGATGCACACGCCCCAGACCAGCGGAATCCCGAAGAGCAGGTTCAGCGCGATGGCCGAGCCGACCACTTCCGCAAGATCACAGGCACAGATGGCCGCTTCACAGAGCAACCAGAGCACGATGGACACAGGCTTGGAGTAATGGTCCCGGCAGGCCTGCGCCAGATCCCGCCCGGTGACAATGCCCAGTTTGGCGCACAGGGATTGAAGCAGGATTGCCATCAGGTTGGAGATGAGGATCACGCTCAACAGCGCGTAGCCAAACTGCGAACCTCCGGCCAGATCCGTGGCCCAGTTGCCGGGGTCCATGTAGCCGACGGCCACGAGATAGCCCGGCCCGGAGAAGGCGAGCATCTTGCGCCAGAAACCGAAATGTTTCGGCACGGCAATACTCGCGTGAACTTCCGGCAAACTCGGCGTGCCGCTCGCCAGCCGCCAAGTTTTTTCCTCGGGCGGGTCTGGGACCAGGTCATTTGATGGTTGGGGCGAGGTCATGGAAACTGAGTCGTGTCAAAACGTGATCCGGGTGCGCAATCCGGCGACGAAGGCATCGGCCAGCGTCCGGGAGCCGCCCGGGTGGTGAATCCATTGCAAGTCCGGCTGCACGCTCCACCATGGCTTGAGTTGCATCTGGTAGCTCACTTCGAGCGCCAGTTCGTGGTCGGATAGAATCGTGGCGCCAGCGGCCTTCTCCCCGCGTCGAACATCGTCGCTGATCTGGACATAGGCCAGGCCCACGGCGAGCACATCGTCTTCCCGACCGGGAAGGAGTCCGTGATAGTGGAGGCCGCCATCGCAGGCGAAGGAGAAAACATTGCGATCCGCAGGACTGCCGCCGGCGCGAAAGAACAGCCCGAGTCCCTGCGACGGGCTTTTGTCCGCACCGCTCTCGCGCCAGACCATTTGTTCGGCGGCGACATAAAGTCCGAAGTTGGAGCGATGGTTACGGGCGGGATTCAATTGATCGGCAAACCGGGCCGTGTGCAGCCAGCCGCCCAGTTTGTAGCTGCCGGGCAGACCTTCGGACTTTTCTTCCTGATTGAGCTTCCAGACCGCTTCGCCAATCACAAATGCACCTTGTTGTTCGCTCAATTCAAAATTCACACCATGCTGGTTTCGGCTGGGCCGGCCGGCCGGATCATCAAAGGAGTCGCCGTCGTAGATCCCGGCCTGCAAGTCCAGGGCGTCGCCGACCGTGACCCGCAAACGCGCGCCGAGCGCCGCCCGGTAGTAGGCCGGACCGGTGTTGCGGGTGTTGCCGGAGATGAAAGCCGGCCAGCCAAACGAACTGTTCAGCAGGACACCGCCATAACTCGTTCCCGCAAACTCGGCATCCGCCAGCAATTGCCCCAGCCGCAGCGAAACCCGCTTCTGCCAGAAGTCCTGCTCCAGCCAAAGTTCGTACAGGCTCACGCTGTCGTGGCCATCAATGTTGCTGACCGTTTGAACGTCTCCCACCAGTTTGCCGCTCGGGCTTCGGCCGTGAGGGAAAATTCCTGACACCCGAAAACAACCGTCCTGCCACCGGTCGGTGCGTCGCCCAAATTCCAAATCCAGCGCGGCCTCGACCAGCCCGTTGTAAACCATTCCGCGTTGAATTCCTCCGGAAACGTTTCCCATCGTTTCTCCGATGTAGCCGGCCTGAAAATGGATCCCCTGCCCGACCAGCCGCGACCGCCAGCCGCGGGCGTCACCGAGAAGGTGATCGCTCTCGCGATGGGTTTCGACGAGCGCATCACGCGAAGAGACCTGCGGCTGGTCTTCCGGTTCGATTGCCCCGACTGGAGTCGGACCACCCCAGTGACCGAGGAGGCCCATCGTCAGCCCGGCCGTGAACCCAAAGGTGGCAGCCAGGCGCAACGGCCGCCGGGGTCGCCCGTTGCGCCCCACCAGCGGTTGGACTGTCGGATGCATGGACGGCACTTTAGGGAAGTCTTTGTTTGATGCAAGCAATTATTTTAGACGCGTCTATATCTTAACCTACCCTTTGCTCATCGGGTCGTCCCCTGATCCGTTCCCGCATACCAGGCGCAGGAGCGGGGGCATCGCGCCGGGGGCTGTTCCCTCAGGCCCGGCGTTATCAACCGGAACGATGCAGATGGAAAACCCCTCTCCCCGTCCCCCTCCCCGTCGGACGGGGCGAGGGAGAAGATCGCACCCGCGCTTGGTCGTTCACTGGATGGAGTGCCGCGTCACGATGTCAGGACGTTTACCCTCTTCCCCTCGGACAGGGAACGGAACGGGGTGAGAGACGGCTCAATTTCATGTTCCAGTTCAGAGTGTCTCTGACAATGGATCCCTGCACGCCGTCACGATTTCATTTGGAGACACTCTGTCTGGCGGATTATCCTCGCACCATGCGACCGACCGACATTCAAAGCATTGGCGAAGAACTGGCCATCAAGTGGGACGATGGCGTGGAAAGTTTCATCCGGCTGGAAACGCTGCGCCGCGCCTGCCCCTGCGCGGGCTGCAAGGGAGAGACCGACATCCTCGGCAACCTCTACAAAAACCCGGACAAGCCGCTCACGCCCCTGTCCGTCCAGCTCGTCCGCATCGCCAACGTCGGCGGCTACGCCATCCAACCGGTCTGGGCCGACGGCCACACCACCGGACTATATTCCTTCGATTATTTGCGCCGGGTGGCCGAGGCGACGGCCTAGAAAAATCGCCCCCCGACGGCAGGAAACCTTGGCCGCATGCCCCTCAGCATAGCCTCACAACCTTTTGTTGCATATACAACAAAAGGACAACAAAAGGTTGTCGGTCGGTTGCGCGTGAGAAATGCGGAAAAAATTCTTACCGCCCGCGCCGGTTTCCCTTAACGTTGCGCCTCAACTAAAAATCTCATGCGAACCTACCAAAATTTCATCGGCGGCGAGTGGACGCCTGCGTCCTCCGGCAAAACTTTCTCGAACATCAACCCCGCCGACACCCGCGAGACCGTCGCGCAATACGCCGCCGGCGGACAGGCCGACGCCGTGGCCGCAATTGAGGCCGCGAAAAAAAGCTTCCCCGCCTGGGCCGCACTGACACCCGTGGCGCGCGGACGCATCCTCGGCAAAGCCTCCCAACTCCTCGAAGCGCGCAAGGCCGAACTGGCCGAACTGCTCACGCGCGAGGAAGGCAAGACGCTCGCCGAGGCCACCGGCGAAGTGCAGCGCGCGGCGGATATTTTTCGGTTCTTCGGCGGCCTCGGCTACACGCTCGGCGGGCAGACGATCCCGCACGATCTGCCCGGCAATCTGCTCTTCACCCGGCGCGAGCCGCTCGGTGTTGTCGGCCTGATCACCCCGTGGAATTTCCCCGTCGCCATCCCGGCGTGGAAGCTCGCCCCTGCCCTGCTCTGCGGCAACGCCGTCGTCCTCAAGCCCGCGTCACAGGCCCCCGCACTCGCGCTCGAACTCGCCAAGGCGCTCGCCGAAGCGGGCCTGCCCAAGGGCGTGCTCAACGTAGTGGTCGGCGATGGCCGCGCGGTCGGTGGCGAACTCGCGAACCATCCGTCCATCGTCGCGCTGTCCTTCACGGGTTCGTATCCGATTGGCCGGCAAATTTACCAGCAGCTCGCGCCGCGCATGGCCCGCGCACAGATGGAAATGGGCGGCAAAAATCCCACCATCGTCCTGGCTGACGCCGACCTCGATCTCGCCGCGACGCTCGTGATCCGCGCCGGCTTCGGTCTCACCGGCCAGGCCTGCACCGCGACAAGCCGCGTGCTCGTGGAAAAAAGCGTGCTCGCCGCGTTCACGGAAAAACTCACGACCAGAGCTTGCGCGTTGAAAGTCGGCAACGGCCTCACGGCGGGCATCGACATGGGACCGGCGGTGAATCAATCCGAACTCGACGGCAATTTCGCCCACCTCGAGGGCGCGCTGAAGGAAGGCGCAGAACTGCTTTGCGGCGGCGGGCGTTTGCGCGACGGCGATCTCGCGCACGGCTTTTTCATGCAGCCGACCGTGCTGGGCGGCGTCACCCCGCAGATGAAAATTGCCAGCGAAGAAGTGTTCGGCCCGGTCGTCGCGGTGCTGGCCGTGGAAAATTTTGACGAGGCGCTCGCCGTGGCCAACGGCGTCGATGTAGGGCTGTCCGCGAGCATCGTGACGCGCGACCTCAAGAAGGCGATGCTCTACGCCGAGCGCATCGAGGCGGGCGTGGTGAAGATCAACCAGATTTCCACCGGCCTCGCGTTGCAGGCGCCCTTCGGCGGCGTGAAGAAGAGCAGCACCGACTCCTTCAAGGAACAAGGCGCGGGCGCAGTGGAATTTTATTCCAGGATCAAGACGGTTTACCTGGATTACTCGGCGTAACGACCCGGTCCCCTTGCGGTTCCCAAGCCCAACATGAAACTCTGCCGCTTCCAAACCGACCATCAGCTCCCGTGCGTCGGGCTGCTGGCCAATGACGCCGTGTTCGACTTGTCCGGCGAAGGCATCGACTCGCTCTCCGCGCTGCTAGAGTTCGAAGGGTTGCTGCCGCAATTGACCACCCTGGCCGGGCAAAATCTCCCGCGCCTCCCGCTGGCCGACGTGCGACTCCTCCCGCCCGTCGAACGGCAGGAAGTGTGGGCGGTGGGCGTCACCTATCTGCGGAGCAAGACCGCGCGCATGGAGGAATCCGATTTCAGCGCGACCGCCTACGACAAGGTTTATGACGCGCCGCGCCCGGAACTCTTTTTCAAATCGCTGGCCGAAAAGGTGGCCGGCACGCACGACACCGTCGGCATCCGGCGCGACGCGAAGTGGAACGTGCCGGAGCCGGAACTGGCGCTGATCATTAATTCGCGCGGCCACATCACCGGCTTCACCATCGGCAATGACATGAGCTCGCGCGACATCGAGAGCGAGAACCTGCTCTACCTGCCGCAGGCGAAGATTTACGAACGCTCCTGCGCGCTCGGCCCGTGCATCGCCGTCGGCGCGAGCGAGGCGGAGGCGCGGCAGTGGGGCATCAAGATCGAAATCTTGCGCGGCGGCGCGGCGGTGTTTCAGGGCGAAACCTCCGTGGGCAAGATCAAACGGACCTTTGGCGAACTGGTGGAGTATTTGTTCCGCAGCCAGAAATTTCCGCACGGCGCGGTGCTGTTGACCGGCACGGGCGTGGTGCCGCCGGACGGGTTCACGCTCCAGCTGGGGGATAAAATCCAGATCAACATCAGCGGCATCGGCACCTTGGAAAATTCCGTGGTGGAAGTTTAAGCCGGCGGGCGGGGCGGGGACGACCCGGCCCGGGCGGTCATCGGGGCCGCGTCATCTGAAAGACACCGTGATCGGACGGACAGCGATAGGTGGAGAAAAAGTTAGTTCCCTCCGCCCGCCCCTCGTAGTGATAGACCCCGCCCGCATACCAGCCGAGGTCCGCCGTCCCCGCGAACTTAAAAACCCCGGCGGCCTCCTGCGCGTCAAGCCGGGCCATGTAGCCGAAAGTGAGCATGCTTCCGTAGTGCGCGTGATAACGGGCGAGATAATGGCCGCCGGGCTGTTTGCGGATGAGACAGCGCAGCCGGTCATGGTGGCCGTTGCTGTCGCTCTTCCACGTCCCTTCCCAGCGCCCTTCGAGACTGCCGGCGGGATGGGGCTGCTGGGAGGCGGCCCTCCACTCGTAGTTGAAAGTCGAGCAGCCGCCGGCCAGCAACGGCAGCAG
>SIBH01000045.1 GCA_009695285.1 Pedosphaera sp. | reverse complement strand
AGTAGCAGCCTTCGCCGTGGGCGATGGGCACGCGGAGGATTTTTCCCGCCGGAATCTGGCTCGTGAATGGTGAGTCGTTCGTGGCGGTCTTGAGGAAAATGTTTTCGCAGTGGAATTGCAGATCGCGATTGCGGATAAGCGCACCGGGCAGCAGGCCGGCTTCGGTGAGGACTTGAAAGCCGTTGCAGATGCCGAGGACGAGGCCGCCGTTGTCGGCGAATTGTTTCACGGCCTGCATCACGGGGCTGAACCGCGCGATCGCGCCGCAGCGCAGATAATCGCCGTAGCTGAATCCGCCGGGCACGATGACGCAGTCGGTGTCGCCGAGTGCGGCGTCCTTGTGCCAGACGAGGCGCGCGGAATGGCCGAGGAGGCGGACGGCGTGGACGGCGTCCTGGTCGCAGTTGCTGGCGGGAAACTGTAAAACTGAAAAGTTCATGTGGTTCGGGAGTTGGCGGCGAAGGCGGGGCAGAAAGCGGGCAACTCGCGCAGTCCCACCTGCTCACTTTCCCACTTTCCCACTTTCAAACTGACTCGCGGAAAGCTCATTCAATCTCGAGGCGGTAGTCCTCAATCACCGGATTGCTCAACAGCCGGTGCGCCGCGTCGTTGATGGCCTTTTCCGCCGCCGCCTGGTCCGTGCCGGGGGCGAGGTCGATCTCGATGTATTTGCCGATGTGGACGCCGGTGACGCCGGTGTAGCCCATGTGTTCGAGGGCGGTCTGGACGGTTTTGCCCTGCGGATCAAGCACGGCTTTCTTCGGGGTGATGATGATCTTTGCTTTCATGGTTGGCGGGCGGACCCGCAAAATTTACGCCGGGACTTTGGGCAAAGGGGGGGCGGGACGCTAGAAATATTTTTGGAAGTCACGTCAACTTTCCGGCGCAGCCTGCCGAAGGAGATGACAGGGCGCGCGCGTGGCCAACCCGTCGCAGATTGACTCGCATGAAAACAAAACCCGCACCGCCCATCAGGCCGCTTCCGGTGAAGTGGGAAATGGAAAGCAACTTCGAGCTGCCCGTGCGGGCGCGCGGACGGATCCGTTCCGGCAACTCGCGCCTGATCACTCTGCTGCATGAACTCCAGTCGAGCCAGCGTGCTTCCTTTCCCGCGCGCCTTCGGGGTGCATCTTGACCGGGTTCCTCGACGGAAACCGGGGGGCGCTGGCGGCTTGCCGGCCTGTTCGTGGGGCAGGAAACCAACTCGCCGGCGAGACACCAGCGCTCCCAGGATGTTAGTTCAGCGAGAGGTTCACGCGGTTCTCCCCTTTGAAGGAGGCGTCCAACGGCTTGGGCGCGATCAAAAATAATCGTTTGGCGGTCACCTTTTCAGTCTTTAAAAATTAACAAATACGCCTCCACCGTGCGCGCCCGTTCCTGCATCAAGGCGCGCAGTTCATTTTCTGTGACGGTGATCTGGCCGAGCAGTCCGGCTTCCAGGTCGGCCAGGGTGTGGCCGGAGAGATCGGGCGCGGGCGGTGGTCGGGCGGGGTTGGCGAATTTGCGCCGCCCGCGGCGACCGTCGCATTGCTGCCGGCGAGCAGGGGCGGTAGATTGGTGCCGAAGGCCCGCGCATCGGCGCGTTTGACGAGGTGGGTGTAATCTTCGGGCGACAGCGGCGCGGAGCGTGAACTGGGGGAAAGGCTCGCGGAGGCTGATTTCCTTGAAGACCCAAGCGCGGTGAAAAATCGAGGCGAGCTGGAAGTTCACATACAGCTCGGCGAACGAGACGCATTTTTCCCGGGCCGGCTCCGTCAGTGCCAAGCCGCGCATGGTCAGCGACAGGGTGTAGGGGTTAATCTTCGCCTGCTCGACGGCGACCTAGAGTTTGGTCAGCGCGGGCAGGCGCTGGTGCGCGCAAACTTTCGCGTTCATGGAAAAGAATCCTAGTTCCCAGCCCCCGCCTTGGCACTCCCAAAGAAAAAATCTTCAGACGGAAGGCCCGCCGCCGCCCGGTGTTTCGCGGCGCAACTTCCGTCCAAGAATTTCTTTTCAAACTTCCCCCGCGCCCTTAAGGATAGCCCATGGCAGACGTTGCTCACGACGGGGAGAAGGTGCTGCGGGGAATCCCCGTCTCCGCCGGCGTCTGCCGTGGAAAAATCCTTGTCCTCGACCGGCCCGATGACACCTCCATCCCCCGCCGCGAACTCTCCGAGGCGGAACTGCCCGGGCAATTGCGCCGGTTCGAGCAGGCCCTCACCGAGACCCGCCACCAGATTCTCGAGGTCCAGGGCAAGGTCAGCCAGGGCATGGGCGCGCAGGACGCCAGCATTTTCGACGCGCACCTGCTCGTCCTCGAAGACCCGACGCTGATCGACGAGGTGACGAAGTTCATCCACCGGGAAAAGGTCACCGCCGAATACGCCTTCCACCAGGTCGCCGAAAAATACTCCGCCACCCTCGCCGCCATCGCCGACGAATACCTCCGCGAACGCGCCGCCGACATGCGCGACGTCTCCGAGCGCATCCTGCAAAACCTCCTCGGCCGCCGCGAGGGGATCGACCTGCGCCATCTCCAGGAGCCATGCATCATCATCAGCCACGATCTCACCCCCTCGCGCACCGCCGTGCTCGACAAGAAAATGGTCCTCGGCTTCGCCACCGACGTCGGCAGCAAGACTTCGCACACCGCGATCATGGCTCGCTCGCTCCGCATCCCGGCCATCGTCGGCCTGGGTGACGCCAGCCGGCAGTTGCACACCGGCCAATACGCCCTGCTCGACGGTTACAACGGCCAACTCGTCCTCAACCCCACCGACCAGACGCTCTTCGAATACGGCCAACTCGTCCGCAAGCAGGTTTCCCTTGAGGAAAAACTCCGTGACGCCTACGACCAACCCGCCGTCACCCTTGACGGCGTGCGCTTCACGCTCTCCGCGAACATCGAGCAGGCTGCGGATGCCGAGGCCGTGCTGGCCAGCGGCGCCGAGGGCGTCGGCCTCTTCCGCACCGAATATCTGTTCATCAACCGCGACAGCCTGCCCACCGAGGAAGAGCAGTACCAGGCCTACCGCCAGATCGCCACCGCGCTGAAACCGAGCGCGGTCATCATCCGCACCCTCG
The DNA here is from genome assembly GCA_009695285.1 of Pedosphaera sp. Lineage (GTDB taxonomy): Bacteria > Verrucomicrobiota > Verrucomicrobiia > Limisphaerales > SIBH01 > SIBH01. Next base: position 14,091 of record SIBH01000045.1, on the reverse strand, counting down.
ATTTGGGCGGGGACAAATTTCTTTCTCACCTGCAGATTCCGCAGGAGATGAACCCCTTTCTCGGCTGGCGCGCAATCCGTTATTGCCTCCAGGAAAAGGAAATTTTCCGCCATCAGCTCCGCGCCATCCTCCGCGCCGCCGTCGAAGGCAACATCAAGCTGATGTACCCGATGATCTCCGGTCTCGACGAATTGAACCAGGCCAACGCGCTCGTCGAAACCTGCCGCGCCGAGCTGCGCGCCGAGGGCATTCCCTGCGCCGCCCAGTTGGAAATCGGTGCGATGATCGAGATCCCCTCCGCCGTCCTCGCCGCCGACGCACTCGCCAAACGCGTGAAATTTTTCAGCATCGGCACGAACGACCTCATCCAATACACGCTCGCGGTCGATCGCCTTAACGAAAAAATTGCCCACCTCTACGAGCCGACTCATCCCGCCATCGTGCGCCTGATCAAGATGACCGCCGACGCCGGGCGCGCGCGCGGCATCTGGACGGGCGTCTGCGGCGAGATGGCCGGCGAGCCGGTGCTCACGCCCTTGTTGCTCGGGCTGGGCGTCGATGAATTGAGTGCCGCCCCGTCGCTCGTGCCGCGCATCAAACATCTCATCCGCCGGCTGAAATTCAGCGACTGCAAGGAACTCGCCGCTTTTGCCTTGAAGTCCGAGTCCGCTGCGGAAATTCTCGCCCGCTCCGAGCAACTGGCCCGTCGGTCCGCGCCCGGTCTGTTCGAGAACGAAACGAAAAAATGAAGGTCATCATCCTCGCGGCGGGCTACGCCACCCGCCTCTACCCGCTCACCCTCCACCAGCCCAAGCCGCTCCTCGATGTCGCCGGCCAGCCGATGATCGAGCACGTCATCGACAACCTCGCGCCCATCGACGGCATCGACGGCATCTGCGTCGTCACCAACGAAAAATTCGCCGGCCATTTCCAGAAATGGGCCGACCACTATCGCGCCACCAAGGCGAAGCTGAACTTCACCATCATCAACGACCATTCGACCGACGACACGAACAAGCTTGGCGCCATCGGCGACCTGCACCTCGTCCTGACCCGCGAAAAAATCGACGACGATGTAATCGTGGTGGCCGGCGACAATTTGTTCAACGTGAGCCTCGCGGAGTTTGGAAAAGTCTGCCGCGCGAAAAACGCGCCCGTCCTCGCCGTCTATGACGTGGGCAACCTGGAGGAGATCAAAAAATACAACGCCATCACCATGGACGGCGACGGACGCATCACCTTCTTCGAGGAAAAACCGCAGCAGCCGCAAAGCACCGTCACCGGCATCGCGCTCTATTATTATCCCAGGGCCGTGCTTCCGCTCATTAAGCAATACGTGACCGAAGGCAACAACCCCGACCAACCCGGCCGGTTGGTGCAATGGCTCTACCCGCGCATTCCTTTTTACACCTGGCGCGTGCCCGGCCTCTGGTTCGACATCGGCAGCAAGGAAACGCTGGAGGAAGCCAACCGCATTTTCGCCAGGAAGTAGCGGCCTGCAGGGGAGACGGTCAAAACTACGGGCTGCGAAGTTTTCTCCCTCTCCTCCATCGGATGGAGGAGAGGGCCGGGGTGAGGAGGCGCGTTTTTCTTCAGCCTTTCCCTCACCTCAATCCTCTCCCCTTTCGTTCCTCATGGGGAGAGGAAGAAGTCATCGAGTTTCGCGACCGTCTCGGGCGTTCCGCTCCGGCCCAACTCCCCGTTCGACTTGCCCCGCTGACTGGCTACACTCGCGGCATGAAAGCACCCGTCATCGTCTGCCTGGCCTTCTGTTTCTCCTCCGGCCTCCACGCCGGCAACTGGCCCGCGTGGCGCGGCCTGGACGGCAACGGCGTCTCGCCCGAAAAACTTTTTGCGCCTTTTCGCCTTCATTGTGGACGGGCAAACTGCGTCACACAAACCTCGGCTCATACACCGGCCCCAGCCCGTGCTTGCGGAGCAGCCCGATGAATTTCTGCAGGCCGCGCTTCTCGTCCGCGCCGAGGTGGTAGTGAATGTGCCAGCCCAGGTAATCCTTGCGGAAATCCAGATCGAACTCCGTCCGGCTGCTGATGATCGCATCCAGCGTGTCCAGCCCGAACACCTTGGCCTCGCGCAACTGCCGGCGCAACTCCCTGCTCTCCAGCCCGCGCCGCAAGGCCCAAACCGCATACACGAACGGCAACTGCGTCAGCTCGAACCACGCCGCGCCCAGATCCCAGATCTCGTGCGTGTGCGGGGCGCGCAGAAAATCAATCGCGCGATCACCGATCAACAGCACGGCCTCGTGGCTGCCGGCCTGGGCGTAGCTGTCGAGCGGGGAAAACTTCGGATGCAGGCCGCGCTCCGCCAGCAGGACTTTGAGCAGGTTGACACTGGTGAGCGAGGCGGTGTCGCAGAAAATTTCCGTCAGCGTTTCGAGCGGTGCGCGGTGCGCGAGAAAAACGCTCTTCACCTCGCCGAGCGAAGCGACCGCCACGCCGTCGAGCACCTCGTAAAGATCATGGAGCAGTGCCTCGGTGACGCTGACCAGCGCGGCGTCGAGCTCGTTGCGCCGGAGTTTTTCCGCGAGCAGCGCGGGCGGGGCGAAAACGATCTCGTCCTCCAGGCCGCGCGTGAGCGGCACGGCGTTGAGATACGGCACCGAGCCGACGCGGAACGGCGCGAGCGTCTCCTGTTCGAGCAGGCTCTCCCGCTGCCGGGTGACGGAAAGGTTTTCGCGCTCCACGCGCCGCGCCAACTCCTCCGTGCTTTCGCCCGGGGCCATGCGAAGTTTCGGTGTGTCGTCTGACATACGCGCAGATTTCTAACGCAAAGACGCGAAGGCGCAAAGCGGCAAAAGGGGGGGGAGACGTGGCGGCCAGTTTCACGCCGTCGTCCGGTCAGCGCCCCGCGCTATGTGAACGAAGAGCTGTTCATTTTCGGGCGGCTGGATCATCATTATTCCTGAAATGACTGCGGCAAAAAAGATTCTCCCGCCGGCGCGCTGGCGCGGCGAACTGGAGCGCGTGCTCATCACCGAGGAGCAGATCGCGCGGCGGGTGCGCGCGCTCACGACGGAATTGCAACGCGATTTCGCCGGGCGCGAACTGGTCGTCGTCTCGCTCCTGAGCGGGACGGTGATGTTTCTCGCGGACTTGATCCGGCACCTGGAGTTGCCGTTGCGCCTCGATTTCATCGGCGTCTCCAGCTACGGCTCCGGCACGGAGACGGGCGAACTGGTTTTCACCAAGGAGCTGAAGCTCGACGTCCGCGGGCGCGACGTGCTGCTGGTGGATGACATTCTCGATACGGGGAAAACCATCCGGCGCGTGACGGAAAAACTGCGCCTGCTGAAACCGCGCTGCCTCAAGACGTGCGTGCTGCTGGAGAAGAAGGCGCGCCGCTCGGAAAAGGTCCGGGCAGATTACGTCGGGTTTCAGATTCCCGACCTGTTCGTGGTCGGCTACGGGCTGGACTACGCGGAGCGGTATCGCAACCTGCCGTTCGTCGGCGTGCTCAAGCCGGAGATTTACAGGACGTGAGACGTGGTGCATGGTGCGTGAGAAGAAAATTCACGCACCACGCACTACGCATCATCCGCAACATGACTGTCACCGTCCAATTTTATTCGTGCTGCAAAGAGCTGACCGGCTGCGCGCAGGCGGTCGAGAAGCTGCCGGCGGGCGCGACGATTGAGGCGCTGTTGCAGCAGTTGCACGCGCGCTTTCCCAGGCTCGTGCCGATGCGCAACTCCACGCTCATCGCCGTGGGCGTGGATTATCAGCCGCGCAGCCATGTGCTGAAGGAGGGCGATGAAGTGTCGCTGTTTCCGCCGTTGCAGGGCGGGTGAGAAATTCCAAATGACGAATCGCACATGAAACGGGAACTGATCATCACCACCGAGCCGATTGACGAGACGGCGCTGCTCGCGCGGCGGACGATGTCGCACGGGATGGGAGCGGCGGTTTTTTTTGCCGGGGTGGTGCGCGGCCAGGAGGGGGACAAAACCATCGCGGCCATCGAGTACGAGGCGTTTCACAAGATGGTCGAGCACCAGTTCGCGCTGTTGTTTGACGAGATGGAGAAGCGCTGGCCGGTTGAATCCGTGCGGCTGGTTCACCGTCTAGGCGTGGTGCGGGTGAACGAGCCGTCGCTCTGGGTCGAGGTCGTCACGCCGCACCGGGGCGAGGCGTTCGCGGCCTGCCAGTGGCTCATCGACGAGATGAAGCGTGTGGTGCCGATCTGGAAAAAGCCCCTGAAATAGCGGGGTTAATGGATTGTCAGGCCGCTGGAGTTCGCTACGTTTACGGCTCGGCTGCCTTTTCCCGGGCTGGGCGCAACTTGGTCTGACGCGCCAAAAGTGAAACGGTCTTGAAGAACATTCGAGTATGGCAAAGACAACTGATTTGAAAACGAACTGGGGACCGCTTGCCCGCCGCACCTTCTCCGCAACGGCGTGGATCGCCCTGCTGGCCGCTCCGGCGTTTTTTGCGGCGGAACCGGCGACGCCCTCACCGGAAGGGATCGTCTTCTTTGAAAAGAAAATCCGGCCGGTGCTCGCGGAGTCCTGCTACAAGTGCCACTCTCAGGCCGCGAAGGATCAGGGCAAACTCAAGGGTGGACTTTTTCTCGACACCCGCGAAGGCGTCCTGGCAGGTGGCGACACCGGGCCGTCGGTGGTGCCGGGCAAGCCGGACGCCAGCCTGCTGGTCAAAGCGGTGCGCTGGAGCAACCCCGATCTGGAGATGCCGCCCAAGCACAAGCTCCCCGATCCCGTCATCGCGGATTTCGGCAAATGGGTCGAGTTGGGCGCGCCGGATCCGCGGTCCGGGCCGAAGGGCAGCGCGAAACGCGAAATCAATTTGGCGCAGGGCCGCGAGTTCCGGTCGTTCAAACCGCTCGCCCGCGTCGCTCCGCCCGCCGTGAAGAACACCGCCTGGGCGCGCACCCCGGTGGACCGTTTCGTTCTCGCGAAGCAGGAGGCGGCGGGCGTGACTCCGTCCGCGCCGGTGAGCCGGGCCAAGCTCGCCCGCCGCGCGTATTTCGATCTCACGGGACTTCCTCCTTCGCCGGAGGAGCTGGATGAATTTCTGAAAGACCAGTCGTCCGACGCGTTTGCCAAACTCGTGGACCGCCTGCTCGCCAGCCCCCGCTACGGGGAACGCTGGGGCCGGCACTGGCTGGACCTGGTGCGCTACGCGGAGAGCGGCGGCTACGAATTCGATGGCTACCGGAACGGCGCTTATCACTACCGCAACTGGGTCATTCGCGCGCTGAACGACGACATGGCCTACAGCGATTTCATCCGCTGGCAGTTGGCGGGCGACAAGATCGCGCCCGGCAAGTACGAAGGCGCGGCGGCGACGGGTTTCCTCGTGGCCGGGCCATATCCCGGCCAGCTTACGGCGAAAACCGAGGAGCGCATCCGCTACGATCAGCTCGACGACATGCTCTCGACCATCGGCAGTTCGATGCTCGGCCTGACGGTGGAATGTGTGCGCTGCCACGACCACAAGTATGACCCGATCCCGCAGACCGACTACTACGCCCTCGCCGCGGCTTTCGCCAAAACCGTGCATGGCACCCAGCAACTCGCCCCGGATCCCGTCGTGCCGAAGGCGGAAATTGAGGCGCATCGGACGACGCTGGAGTCATTGGTGGTGGCGCTGCGGAAGTACGAGACGAATCAACTGCCCGACCGCCTGGAGAAATGGAGCGAGAAGGAGCGGGCCAAGAAGCCCGCTCCCGCACCGCGCTGGCAGACGCTTGAAGTGATTGAGGCGAGCGGCCAGCAAGTGGAGATCGAGCCAAGGCCCGACGGGGTGGTCGCCTTTGTCGCGCGGTCCAAGCCGGACCCGAAACGTCCCGCCCCGGCGCCGGGCAAGGACGATCCGGACAACCTCTCCTACACGGTTATCGCCCATACCTTGCAAACGAACCTCGCCGCCGTGCGCCTTGATGCGCTCGCCGACAAGAAGCTTCCGAAATCCGGCCCCGGTCTCGCGGACGACGGCAGTTTTAACCTCACAGAATTCAGCGTCACCGCCTCGCCTTTGAAAGCGGGAGACAAGTCCGCGTCCGTGAAGCTCAAGCTGACCGCCGGCCAGGCGCGCTTTGCGGAAAAGGAAATGCCCATCGCCAACGCCGTCGATGACAAGCCGGCCACGGGCTGGCGGGCCAAGGACAAGCCGGGCGTCGAGAACGGCGCGGTCTTTGTGATCGCCGGCGGTTTTGCCGGGTTCGAGGGCGGCACGGTCCTGACCTTCCGCGCCGATTTTCGGGCGAACGCGATCGGGCGGCTGCGGCTAGCGCTGTCCACCGGACCAATGCCCGCGCCCACGAACGACGCCGCCGGAAAGCCGGCGGAGGGTTCCGATATTTTTGCCGGCGGGACGGACTTTCAGCACGCGCGGGAATTGCGGGCCTTGCTCGATGGGAAGCTGGTCGAGGCCCACCGGTCCGATGCGGTGCGCTGGTTCAGCCGCCTCGACGAGCCGACCAAGAAGGTTCTCAACGCGGTCGGAGACCACGCGCGCAAGGTGCCGCAGCCGAAGCTGACCGAAGTCTATACCGCTGTCGGCGGCGGGCGGGATGTGTTCCTGCTCCGGCGCGGCGAGGTGGACAACAAGGAGGGCAAGGCCGCCCCCGGATTCATCCAGGTGCTCGCCACGAAGGAACCAGGCCGCTGGCTCGCGCCGCCGGAGCGCGATCCGCGCCTCGCCCTCGGGGACTGGCTGGCCGACGCCGAGGGCGGAGCCGGCCATCTGCTCGCGCGGGTCTTCGTGAACCGCGTCTGGAAGCATCATTTCGGGCGTGGGATCGTCGCCACCTCGAACGATTTCGGAGCACAAGGCGCCGCGCCGACCCACCCGGAACTGCTCGATCATCTTGCCGGCGAATTCATCCGTGGCGGCTGGAAGCTGAAGCCGCTGCATCGTCTGCTGATGCTGACCGCCGCCTATCAGCAGGGCGCCGAAGCGAATGCTCAAAACCAGCAGCGCGATCCCGACAACAAGCTTCTCTGGCAGCAGCCGGCACAGCGCCTGGAAGCGGAGGCCATCCGCGATGCGCTTCTCAGCGTCGGCGAAAAGCTCGACCCGAAAATGTACGGGCCGGCCGAGAACACTGTCGAATCGCCGCGCCGCAGTGTTTACCTGCGCGTCCGGCGGAGCGAACTCATTCCCTTCCTCACCCTCTTCGACGCGCCGGACGCCACCCGCAGCATCGGTGATCGCGGCGCGACCACGCTGCCGAGCCAGGCGCTCACGCTGCTGAATTCCCCGTTCGTGCGCGACATCGCCGCCCGCCTTGCCAAACGCGCGCTGGTCAAAGGCGCCACGCCGGAGGCCGCAATCGACCAGGTTTTCCAGATCGCCTTCTCGCGGCCGCCCACGGACGCGGAGCGCGCGAAGTTCGGCGGATATTTTTCCAGGCAAAAGGAACTGCTGGGCGCGGCCGATCCCAAGCTCGCCGCCGCGGCCGCCGAGAAAGCTTTGGCCGCGACCTGCCTCGTGGTCCTTGCGAGCAGCGAGTTCATCTACATTGATTAGGACGAACCACCGTTCAAATTTCAAAACCCACCCGCCATGTTCAACCATCACACCCCTGGAGAACTCATTCTCCCCACGCGCCGCAAGTTTCTCCAGCAACTCGGTCACGGCTTTGGATCGGTCGCGCTCGCGTCGATGCTGAATGAACAGACACGCGCCGCCACCACCGCCAGCGCTGTCAACCCACTGCTGGCCCGCCCTCCGGGGTTCGCCCCGCGCGCCAAAGCCGTCATCTGGCTCTTCATGACGGGCGCGCCTTCGCACATGGACACGTTTGACTACAAGCCGGAGTTGCAGAAGCGCAACGGCGAGGTGCTGCCGGGCAACGATCCGAAGACCGGTTTTTTCAAGACCAGCGGCAAAATCCTCAAGTCCCCCTTCGGCTGGAACCAGCATGGCCAGAGCGGCACCTGGGTCTCCGACATTCTGCCCAACCTAGCGCGGCATGTGGACGACATGACCTTCATTCATTCCTGCTTCGTCAAAGGGAACAACCACGCCCCGGCCGCCATCGAACTCATGTGCGGCACCAATATTCCCGGCCGGCCCAGTGCGGGCGCATGGATCACGTATGGCTTGGGGTCGGAAAATCAGAACCTCCCCGCCTTCGTCGTGATGCACGACCGCAAGCCCCGCGGTGACGACCAGATCTGGTCAGCGGGCTTCCTGCCGAAAACGTACCAGGCCCTCGCGCTCGATGCTCGCCGGAAGGAGACGATCGACAATTTGGTGCGGGCGAAGGAGGAGACAGACGAACAGCAGCGGGCCGCGCTCGAGTTGCTGCGCGACGTGAACAGCACCCACGCGCAGGCCCGCCCCAGCCAGGCGGATCTCGCCGCGCGCATCAACAGCTTCGAGCTGGCCTACCGCATGCAGACCGCCGCGCCCGAGGCCCTCGACTACCAGGGCGAAAGCGAGGCGACGAAAAAACTCTACGGCCTCGGCAACAAGACCACCGAGACGTTTGGCCGCCAGTGCCTCCTCGCGCGCCGCCTGATCGAGCGAGGCGTCCGTTACATCCAGATTTTTGCCGGCCGCGGCACCAGCGGCGACGGCTCGGTGGACGACGTGCCCTGGGACGGCCACGACAACATCGAGACGAACCACCGCTCGTGCGCCGCCGCGACCGACCAGCCCGCCGCCGCGCTGCTGGCTGATTTGAAAGCCCGCGGCCTCCTCGACTCGACTCTCGTGATCTGGGGCGGCGAGTTTGGCCGCACGAGCGATTCGCAGGGCGCGCGTGGCCGCGACCACAATCCCCATGCCTTCACCATCTGGATGGCGGGCGGCGGCACCCGCGGCGGCGGATTTCACTACGGTGCGACCGACGAGTTCGGCTACAAGGCGGTCGAAAACAAGGTCCATGCGAACGATCTGCACGCGACCATTCTGCACCTCATGGGACTGGATCACGAGAAGCTCACCTATCGTTTCAACGGCCGCGACTTCCGGTTGACGGACGTCGGCGGTCATGTGCTGCGCGACATCATCGCGTAGCGGCTCCTCGGCCGAGGGCGGCCTCCCTGCTTTTTCAAAGAAATGGGGCTTTCTCCCGAAAGCCGCCACGATGGAGCGGGAGAGTTTCGAGGAACGAGGGTTGCGGCGGACCGCCGAAATTGCGGAATTAAAGGATTGCCATGCCCCCGCCGTTTGCTAGTTTGCCGGGCCCTTTTCGAGGGGATCGGCCTCATCGGGCCGGCGCGCGAAAAGGGAAAACGGCCTTAAATTTGCCGGCGCCCGTGCGGGCGGCGGCGGCCACCATAACACTAAATACAATCCCGTGTTCCGCGGGATGGTCGGCCGGACACCGGCGGACTCTGAACCATGGAAAAAACAAAAGTATGATCAGCATTGGCGTAAAGGAACTGTTGGAAGCGGGCGTGCATTTTGGTCACCAGACCAAGCGGTGGAACCCCAAGATGAAGCCGTTCATCTTCGACGCGCGCAACGGCATTCACATCATCGATCTCAGTAAGTCCGTCGTCCAGTTGGACGCGGCCTGCGAATATCTGGCCGGCACCGTCCGCAAAGGTGGCCAGGTGCTCTTCGTCGGCACCAAGAAGCAGGCCCAAGAGGCCGTGAAGGAGGCGGCCATGACCTGCGGCCAGCATTTCGTCACCGAACGCTGGCTCGGCGGCACGCTCACCAATTTTCAGACCGTCAAAAAATCCATCGCCCGCATGAAGCAGATCGAGAAGATGGAGGCCGACGGCTCGATCAACGAATACGTCAAGCAGGAGCAGTCCATGATCCGCCGCGAACACGCCCGGCAGATCAAATACTTTGACGGCATCCGCTCGCTGGAAAAATTCCCCGCCGTCATGTTTATCGTGGACATCAAGCGCGAGCACAACGCCGTGGCCGAAGGCCGCCGTCTCGGCATCCCCATCGTCGCCATCGTGGACACCAACTGCGATCCCGACCTGGTTGATTACCCGATCCCGGCCAACGACGACGCCATTCGTTCCGTGCGCGTGATTCTGACCACCGTGGTCCAGACGATCACCCAGGCCCGCGCCGAGTACGAGAGCAAATTCGCCCGTCGCAAGACCGAAGACGCCGCCCCCGAAGCCCCGACTGCCGAAGCCGCGCCCGCCGCCCCCGAAGCCCCCGCCGCTGAAGGCAGCACGACGGCCTAGTGTTTTCAGCGGAGCGCGCCGGCCCATGGCGGCGCGCTCCGCATTTTCACCTTCCACTTTCAACTCCCAACCAAGAACAAATTCGTATGGCTGAAATTACCGCTGCCGCTGTCGGCAAACTGCGCGAAACCTCCGGGGCCGGCCTGATGGACTGCAAGAAGGCGCTCACTGAAACCAACGGCAACTTTGAAGTTGCGCTCGACTGGCTCCGCAAAAAAGGCGCCGCCACCGCCGTGAAAAAAGGCGGCCGCGATGCGCGCGAAGGCGTCATCCACGCCTACATCGCGCCCGGCGCCAAACTCGGCCTCATTCTCGAAGTGAACTGCGAGACTGATTTCGTCGCCCGCAACGAAAGCTTCCTGGCCTTCTGCGCCGACGTGGCGAAGAAACTTGCCGCCAATCCCTCCGCCGATCTCGAGGCGGACCGCGTCGCCGCCGTCACCAAGATCGGCGAGAACATCAAGGTCGGCCGCCATCAGCGGGTGGCAGTGGCCGGCAACGGCCTCGTCGCCGCCTACATCCACACCGGCGCGAAAGTCGGCGTGCTCGTCGAAGTCGGCGCAGGCAAGGAAGCCACGACCACGAATGATGATTTCAAGCAGATCGTCCGCGACATCACACTGCAAATCGCCGCCGCCCATCCGACCGCCGTGGCGCGCGAAGAAGTCCCGGCCGATCTGGTCGCGAGGGAACGCGAAATCGCCTCCACCTCGGACGCGGTAAAAAACAAGCCGGCGCAGGCCATGGTCAAAATTATCGAAGGCAAGCTCGAGAAGTTTTACCAGGGCATCTGCCTGCTCGAACAAGGCTTCGTGAAGAACCCCGATCTCACCGTCAAGGCCCATGTCGCCGCCGTGGCCAAGACGCTGGGCGACGAGATCACCATCCGTCGCTTCATCCGCCTGCAGGTCGGCGAAAGCGCCGCCGCGTAGCCGCGATTTGTTTCCCAAGCCGGGCCGCCCGCCAGGGTCGCCCGGTTTTTTTTTCTGGAGGCGCGGCCTAAGGTTCGCGCTGGCGCCGCCGCCGGGCGGTTGCTGCCCGCGAGCGGTGATCGGGAAAAATGCGACGAGGGGGGTCGCCTTCACCCTCCGGCGACGGGGCGTCGCCGCTGCCCGCGCCTGCGATCCGGCTTTGGTTTGACGCCGCCGGTTCCGCTGGTCAGAATCCGCCCCGTCATGAAGTCATCCACGAAACCAAAATTCAAACGCATCCTCATCAAACTGTCCGGCGAGGCCCTGGGCGGCGAGGCGGGCGTCGGCATCTGCCCGGAGTTCGTTCACGACATGGCTCGACAGGTCGGCGAAGTCTGCAAACTGGGCGTGCAGGTGGTCATCGTCATCGGCGGCGGGAACATTTTTCGCGGACTGGCCGGCAGCGAGCGCGGCATCGAGCGCGCCACTGGCGATTACATGGGGATGCTCGCCACGATCATCAACTCGCTGGCGCTCCAGGACGCGCTGGAAAAGCAAGGCGTGGCGACCCGCGTGCAAAGCGCGATCTCGATGACCCAGGTCGCCGAGCCGTTCATCCGCCGCCGCGCGCTGCGCCATCTGGACAAGGGGCGCGTGGTGATCTTCGGCGGCGGCACGGGCAATCCGTATTTCTCGACCGACACGGCGGCGGCGCTGCGCGCGAATGAAATGGGCGCGGAAGTCATCTTGAAGGCGACCAAGGTGGACGGCATCTACGACAGCGACCCGAAGAAAAATCCCCGGGCCAAAAGATTTTCGCGCATCACCTACCTCGAGGCGCTGCAAGGTCAGTTGAAGGTGATGGACTCGACGGCCTTCTCGCTCTGCATGGACAACAAGATGCCGATCATCGTCTTCGACCTCTTCAAGCCACACAACCTCCGGCGCGTGGTGCTGGGCGAAAAAGTCGGCACGCTCGTAACCGGTTGAAGCAGGGAAATCCGCGCGCGGGCGCGGGGAAAATCAGTGGGGGAAAATCAGTTGACGCTCAAAAGCACGCTGCTAGATTGCGCTCCCTTTTGTGTTCCAGAGTAGCTCAATGGTAGAGCATTCGGCTGTTAACCGAGCGGTTGTAGGTTCGAGTCCTACCTCTGGAGCCATATTTTCCTCAGAAAACAAGAGATCTTTAATTTACCGCACAGAATTTGCACAGATTCCACCCGCACCGGAAATTCGAAACGTGAAGTTCCCCAAAATCATCCGGCACCGGAAAGCTGAGGTCACGATCTACGGCAAAGGGAATTCTTATCCGTTTTATCGACTGGCCTACCAGGTGGCCGGCAAGCGCCACATGAAGTCTTTCCCCACGTTTGCCGAGGCGAAGAAGGAGGCGGAGAGGAAGGTTCGGGAATTGAGCCAGGGAAATCAAAGCCTCGCCCTGACGACCAAAGAAGTCACCGGCGCTCTCGCCATCCGCGACGCTCTGGACGCTTATCGGCGGGAAACCGGGCGCACCATCACCGCGCTCCAGGCCGTGACTCAATACGTCCACGCCGCGAAGTTGCTCGGCGAACGGCCGCTGGGTGAAGCGGTCGAGGGCTACATCCGGACCGTGGTGGTGGTGCGGCGCAAGTCGCTTTCGGAAGCCGTGGCCGACTTCGTGGCCGGCCGGGCGCCGAAGGCTGTGGCCAAAGATGGGAAACGCCCGGCGCTCAATCCAAAATACGTCGAGAACACCGCCAGTTGGCTCCGAAAGTTCGCGGCGACCTTTCCCGGCAACGATGTTGGCGACCTCACCAAAGACCATCTGAACGCTTATATTGAGGCGCACTCCGAGCTTTCGGCGAAGTCCCGCAATGACCGGCGGGCCGTGGTGAAGCAGTTTCTGAAATGGTGCGTCCGCAACGATTACCTTTCCACAACTCACCGACTGCTGGAAGCGGATGCGCTGACGCCAGAGGTCTTGGATGCCGCGCCGACGGACTGCTACCGTCCCGGTGAATTGCGCGCCCTCCTGGAAAATGCGGAAGGCCAGATGCGTGTCGTGATTGCGTTCCAAGGACTGGCGGGGCTTCGTTTGGAGGAGTCATTGCGACTCGACTGGCGTGAAGTGTTCGGAATTCCTGGACACATCGAAGTCACCGGCGCCGAGAGCAAGTCACGGCAGCGGAGGCTGGTGGAAATCGGCCCCGCTCTGGAGCAATGGCTCACTCCATATCGGGGGATGGAAGGCAAACTGGCCGCACAATGGCGGACGGTCAACGGCTACTGCCAAGCGTTCACCGCGCTGCGGAAGCATTGGAAAATCCCATCCCGGCGGAACGGGCTGCGACATGGTTTCGTCACGTATCACTTCGCTCTCCACTTCAACGAGAATCTGACCGCCGCGCTGGCCGGCAATTCGCCCGCGATGATTCACGCCCACTACAAAGGACTGGCTACGAAAACCGAGGCAGAGAAATGGTTCAGTGGGTAGAAACCCGAAAAGACAGCTTTTAGTTGTGTTTTGTTAACGCGTTGGCGTATTCCAATTAAGCGAACGCCCCGCCCCGCCTACAAGATGAAAACTTGCAAGCTAGTTGCAGATTCCCCGCTGTTCATCCGGCGCACTCCCTGCTTCAATCAAGGTGTCGAATGAAAAGCCGAAAAGAACCAGTCCCCATTGCACCGCTCCTCAAGCGGGCGGTGGCCCTGTTGTTTCTCCTTCTATTCCTCGGCATTCACGCCATTTCCGCCTCGCACTCTTTGCACAAGCAGGTGCATCACGACGCGGGAGCGGCGAATCACGAATGCGTCTTTGTCCAAGTTTTATCGGGACACTGCCTCGATACGGCGCAACCGATGGTGTTGCCGGAGCCGCACGACATCGTTGCTGAACTTCACTCCGCTCCAGTATTCATCTTCGTTTCCTGCGACTGCCCGCTTCTGCCGGGCCGCGCTCCTCCTCTCTCTCCCGCCTGATTCGTCTGGCCTCGGCCGTTTAGCGCCGTTGGTGCGCTCCTTCGTTGCCGGGGATTCCTCTCAATCCTG
>SIBH01000044.1 GCA_009695285.1 Pedosphaera sp. | reverse complement strand
GGATTGTTGTCGTAGGCTTCCTTGATCTTGCCGAGGAAACGCGAGCGGATGATGCAACCGCCGCGCCACATGAGGGCGATGCCGCCGTAGTTGAGGTTCCAGCCGTATTCCTTGGCCGCCGCGCGCATGAGCATGTAGCCCTGTGCGTAGCTGACGATCTTGGAGGCGTAGAGCGCGAGGCGGATGTCTTCGATGAAGGCTTTTTTCTTTTCGGGATTCGCGGCGATGCTGGTGAGGGCAGGGCGGGGGCCTTTCAATTTACGGGCGGCTTTCACGCGCTCGTCTTTCAAAGCGGAAACGCAGCGGGAATAAACCGCCTCGGCCATGAGCGTGATGGGAATTCCCAAATCCTGCGAATTGATGACCGTCCATTTGCCGGTGCCCTTCTGGCCGGCGGTGTCGAGAATCTTGTCCACCAGCGGCGAGCCGTCCGTGTCTTTCTTGGCGAGAATGTCACGGGAGATTTCGATGAGGTAGGAGTCGAGATCGCCCTTGTTCCATTCGGCGAGGACGTGGTGCATCTCGTCGGCGCTCAGGCCGAGGCCGTTCTTCATGATGTTGTAGGCCTCGCAGATGAGCTGCATGTCGCCGTACTCGATGCCGTTGTGGACCATCTTCACATAGTGACCCGCGCCGCCTTCGCCGACCCAGTCGCAGCAGGGCACGTTGCCTTCGACCTTCGCCGAGACTCCCTGAAAAATTTCCTTCACAAACGGCCACGCCTTGGGCGAGCCGCCGGGCATAATTGACGGACCTTTGCGCGCGCCTTCTTCGCCGCCACTGACGCCGGTGCCGATGTAGAGCAACCCTTTGCTCTCGCAATATTTCACGCGACGGCTGGTGTCGTCGAAGAGCGAGTTGCCGCCGTCGATGATGATGTCGCCGGGTTCGAGGTGGGGGATCAGCTGCTCGATGAATTCATCCACGGGCTTGCCGGCCTTGACGAGCATCATCACGCGGCGGGGCCGCTTGAGCTTCCCGACCATTTCCTCGATGGAGTGCGCGCCGAGCACTTTCGTGCCCTTGGCCTCTTTGGCGAGAAAATCGTCCACCTTGGCGGTGGTGCGGTTGTAGGCGACGACGGTATAGCCGTGGTCGTTCATGTTGAGGATGAGGTTCTGGCCCATGACGGCCAGGCCGATCAATGCGATGTCGCCGGTTGGTTCCATAGAGTTAATTTCAAGTTTTCTGAAAAGTGAGGGGCCACGATACAAAAGGGGCAGGAGGGTGCGAGAAGTTTTTTGCAGGAGGGTGAACCGTGGGCGCATCTCATTTAATGGCAGGGCCGTTTGATCGTCGTCGTGTTCGTGGCCCACCGGACTCCGCAGCTTTTCACCCTCACCCCGGCTCCCTTCCTCCGAGGGAGGGGGACGCTGCGCCGCCACCCCGTGCCCCTGGAGACATCGGCTGACGAGACGCGAACATGCGGCCTCCTCGCCGAGCGGGAGAGGGCCGGGTGGACGCTTTTCCTCTCGACACCCCGGCGGACAGCTCCAAATGTCCTTGCCAATGATCGCGCGCGTCACCCTCGAAATTGCCCTCCGCAAGGAGTTCGATTACGCCATCCCGCCGGAACTGGCGAGCCGCGTCGAGGTCGGATCGCGCGTGAAAGTTCCCTTCGGCCCGCGCCAGGTGACGGGCATCGTCACCGCGCTCGTCGAGGAATCGACGCACACGAATCTCCGCTCCATTCTCAAGGTCATCGGCGCGCAAAGTCCGGTCACACCCAAGGTGCTGCGGCTGGCGCGCTGGATTGGGGATTACTATTGCTGCGCGCCGGAGATCGCGCTCAAGAGCGTCCTGCCGGATTCCGTCCGCAAGGAGAAAGAAGGCTGGCGCGAGCGTCTACATGTCCGCGTGGCGCCCTTCACTGGTGAACTGCCCAAGCTCACCAAGCGCCAGGTGGAGGTCTGGAACATCATCGAGGAGTGGCGCGAGCTTTCGCTGACGCGGCTGCTCGAACTGTCCGGCGCGACGACCGAGACCGTGCGCAAGCTGGAGGACAAAAACCTCGTGACCATCGCGCCGGAAATTTCCGAACGCGACCCCTACGCGCTCGAACAAATCCTCCCGACGCAATCACTGGAGATGAACGCGGAGCAGGCGCTGGCGCTGGAGAAGATCATCGCCAAGATGGGCGAGCTGAGCGCGGAACGCGGAACGTGGAACGCGGAAGCGGCGGCGCAAGGCTCCGCACTCCGCACTCCGCGTTCCGCGTTTCTGCTCCACGGCGTGACCGGCTCCGGCAAGACCGAGGTTTATTTGCAGGCCATCGCCCACGCGCTGGAGCAGGGGCAGGGCGCGATTGTGCTGGTCCCGGAAATTTCCCTGACGCCGCAGACGGTCGAGCGGTTCAAGGCGCGTTTCAGTTCGGGCAAATTGCAGACGCTCGTGGCGGTGCTGCATTCGCATCTCTCGGCGGGCGAACGGCACGATGAGTGGCACAAGATTCGCCAGGGCCGGGCGCGCATCGTCATCGGGGCGCGCTCGGCGATCTTTGCGCCGGTCGATCCGCTGGGCTTGATCATCGTCGATGAGGAGCACGAACATTCCTACAAGCAGGAGGAGGCGCCCCGCTATCATGCGCGCGATGTGGCGGTGGTGCGCGGCCAGATGGAGGGGGCGGTGGTGGTGCTCGGCTCGGCCACGCCGTCGCTGGAGAGTTTTTACAATGTCAAAAAGGGCAAGTATGCGCTGCTCGAAATGCCCACGCGCGCCGATCACAAAAAAATGCCGGTGGTGCGCGTGGTGGACATGCGCGCGGAGGGCCGCAAGCAAAAGGGCACGCCGATTTTTTCCGAGCAGTTGAAGGAGGCGATCACGCAGCGTCTCGAACGACGCGAGCAGACGATGCTTTTCCTCAACCGCCGCGGTTACTCCACTTCGTTGCAATGTCCCAAGTGCGGTTACGTGGCCGAGTGTCCGAACTGCTCCGTCTCGCTGACCTATCACCGCGCGAAGCAAAAACTCTGCTGCCACATCTGCGGCCATGATGCGCCAGCCCCGAACGTCTGCCCGGACGTGAAGTGCCGCAACCCGGCCATCCGCTACGCTGGTCTCGGCACCGAGAAGGTTGAGGCGACGCTGGCCAAATTGTTTCCGCACGCGCGGGTCAGCCGCATGGATTCGGACGCACTGAAAAGGAAGGATGATTTCCGGCGCATCCTCGGCGACTTCAAGACCGGGAAGATCGACATCCTGGTGGGCACGCAGATGATCGCAAAGGGGCTGCACTTTGAGAACGTCACGCTGGTCGGCGTCATCTATGCGGACTTGAGCCTGCACATGCCGGATTTCCGCGCGGGAGAAAGGACGTTTCAACTGCTAACCCAGGTCGCGGGCCGCGCCGGACGCGGCGACGTGGAGGGGGAGGTGTTCGTGCAGGCGTTCACGCCGTTTCATCCGGCGATCCAGTTTGCGCGCCGCCATGACTTCGCGGGATTTTACGAACAGGAGATGGAATTTCGCGAACAGCTTCAGTATCCGCCAATCTCGCGCGTGGCCCTGCTCACCTTGAAAGGCCGCAACGAGGAAAAGGTGCGGCTCACCGCGGAGCACGCCCGGCGCGAACTGGAGAAGTCGCTGGCCGCATTGCGCGAGGTGCTGATCGCCGGCCCGGCCCCCGCGCCGCTGGCCCGTGCGGAAACTTTCTACCGTTATCAACTGATGCTGCGAACGCGGCAGATGCCGAAGTTGAGCCAGGCGCTGACGAGGTTTGTTGAGACCGTGAGCCTGCCGGAGGATGTCAACCTCGCGGTGGACATTGATCCGGTGAACCTGTCGTGAGGCGGCGCAACCGGTGGAAAAAAAGGCGTCCACGAGGGACGCCTTCAATAAAACTTCCCGGGATTACTGGCCGTTGGACGGCTTGAGAATGATGTTCACAATTTCGCCGGGAATCAGTGCCAGACCGGGCGGAACTTTGATGGCAATCAGAAGGCCGGTTTCGGGAATTCGGGCGTTGGCGGCGGGAAGCAGCACGGGATCGACGAGTTCCATCTGGGTGCCAACCTCGGTGATCGAGGCCACGTCGGAGGTGCGCTGGAAGCCGGTGCGACGCACTTGGACGGTGTCCCCGACCTTGGGCCGGACCTGCACGGGCTGGCGAATATAGGCCACGATACGTTCGGGCTGTGTTCCACTGATGATCACGATCGGCACGCCGGGGAGGACTTTTTCACCAGGGCGCGCGTTGATCGTGGTGACCATGCCGTCCATCGGGGCGGTGAGGATGGTGGGTTGGTTGTTCTCCCGTATTTTTTTCTCTTCCGCTTCGACGGCCGCCAGGACCGAGAGGCTGTTCGTGGTGGTGGGGCGGAGGGTGGGGAGGGTGCGCTCTTTGTCCTCAAGAAATTTGACCTCGTCGGCGACGGTCACCCGGAGAGCTTCCAATTTCGTTTTGGCCAAATCGTAAGCATCTTGGGAAATGAGGGCGATGGGCTTGGCGTGAAAGAGATCCTCGGCGCGCTTAAAATCAGCTTCGGCTTGGCGAAGATTGACGCGGTTGACGGCGTGCTGGATTCGATCGCTGAGGAGGGAGAGGCGGACGCCTTGGTATGAAATGAAATTCCGTTCCTCGTCCGTCACCATGCGGGCGCGCATCACATCGAGGTCCTTTTTCATGGCGTCGATGGAGGCCTGCAAAAGTCCGGGACTGACGGTAACGACCTGGCCGATGACCTGGCCGTTGGTGACCATCTGGAAGCGTACGACCTTGAGTTCCTGAAGCGTGCCGGACGAGGTGCTGCTGACATTGGCGTGCAGCGACTCAACCGCGCCGACGACATTGGAGGGCTCCACGTAGCGCGACCACATCAGGACAATGGTGGCGACGACCGCGCAGAAGGTCACCACCGGCAGAACCTGAATGCGGAACTCGCGGAAGCGCTGGGCGGGCGGCGTGGGGATGGGAGGTAATTTGTCCATGACTTAAACTTCGGATTCGTCCTCGGCCTGCATGCTGGTCACGCGGGACACGCCGGTGGTGGAGCGCAGTTCGGTGAGCAGATCTTCCGCGCGCTTGGTGTCGCGCAAGAGCAGGCGGTAGGAGAGGTCGGTGCCTTCGTAGCCTTCGTGGGAACGCTGACTGGCGCAATGACTGCGCCGGCTGTGCCGTTGGAGGGCGAGGGCCAGTTCCGGGAGATCGGCCAGCGGACGGGACCAGTGCAGATTGACGATCAAATCGTAACGATGCCGACTGCCGAAGGCGGTCGTCCACAGGTAGAGCATGCCGACCGCCGTGACCAGGCAACCGATGACGGCCGTGGGATATTTTTGCGTCCCGCAGGCCATGCCGATGACCAGCACGATGAGCACGTAGGTGGTGTCGAGCGTGTCGCGCAGAATGTTGCGGAACCGGACGATGGCGAAGACGGCCATCATCCCAAAGGCGGTGAGGATGTTGTTGGCGAGCACGCCCATCACCAGCGAGACGATGGTGGGCATGATGATGAGCGAATTGACGAAGGAGCGGGAATAGGAAAGGCCGGAGTGGGTCAGCATGTAAACCCACGCGATGACATGCCCGCAGGCGAAGGCCAGCAACAACCCCAGCACTAGGGCCGGAATATTGGTCGGCGCCGTGCCGTAATCACCATTAAAAAACGATTCCATCATATGCAGTCAATCATCATGCTTTTGCCACCGACTTCAGGCCTAGGAGTGTGGTGGCCTACACGCTTCCACCCTATCGGCCAAAGAGTCCGTCCGCCAAAGTCAGATTTAAAAATTATCTTGTCCCGGACAAAGACAGAACGCAAGCGTCAAAAAACTTCGCGCGGGCGGTTTTGATACTTGTCACTTAATTGTCACCTGCTTGTCAAGCGTCGCCCCTGGCTTTTGTCGCAGATGCGCCCCAAATCATCCCGCGATCCAACTTGGCGCTGTCCATCGCCGGGCGGCGGTGTTAAAGGTTTAGCACCCAAATTATGCGCGCGTTCATTTTTACCACGATCCGGATCCGGGCGGCCGGTCTGCTCGTCGTGCTGGCCGCCTCGTGGCTGCTTCCTTCCTCCCAGGCCGCCGATCTTGTCAATTATCCCGACCTCGGTCTGCGCCTGCAGCGGGGCTTTCGCGTCTCGCTGTATGCGGACAGCGGACTGGCCAACGACATCTACGCGATGACGCTCGATGCGCGGGGGCGCGTCGTGGTCACCAGCGCGGGCTACATCAAAACCCTCCTCGACACCGATGGCAACGGCGTGGCGGACAGCGCCAAGATCTTTGCCACTCCGGCGCAGGGCGGCATGGGCCTGTGTTTTGACGGCACGTCGCTGTTTTACTCCGGCGACGGCTGGCTCTCGCGTTACGACGACCGGAATGGCGACGGCCAGGCCGATGGTCCGCCGGAAAATTTGTTTCCGCTCGGCCTGGGCGAGCACGGCGGCCACGCGATTCGCAAAGGCCCGGACGGCTGGTGGCATCTCATCGGCGGCAACGACACCGGCTTCGACCGCCGCCATGTCACGCTGGCCGGTTCGCCCGTCCGCGACGTGGAGGCCGGCGCGCTCCTGCGGATTTCGCCCAACGGTAAAAACTCCGAGGTCGTCGCCCACGGTTTTCGCAACCCGTATGATTTCGATTTCAACTTCGCCGGTGAACTTTTCACCTATGACAGTGACAAGGAGAGCGATCTGTTTCTGCCCTGGAATTCACCGACCCGCCTTTATCAGATCGGGCATGGCCAGCATCATGGCTGGCGCCTGAACGGCTTCAAGCGCAGTTGGGCGCGGCCCGATTATTACGCGGACACGGTGAACATTCTCTGGAACATCGGGCGCGGCTCGCCGACCGGCGTCACCAGCTATCGCCACACGCAATTTCCTCCTCGCTACCGCGACGGCCTCTTCGTGCTGGACTGGACGTTTGGCCGCGTCATTTTCACGCCCTTGCAGGCGGACGGCGCCGGTTACGTCGCCAGCCCGGAAATTTTCATGGAGCCGCTCGGCACGCACGGCTTTGCGCCCACGGACCTGGTGGTCGCGCCGGATGGCGCGCTCTATGTTGCCAGCGGCGGACGCAAGACGCGGGGCGCGGTTTACCGCATCGACTTTCCTAGCCCGACCCCGCTGCTCGACCCCGCCACGCCCAACCCCAACCTCAACGCCATCCTGCAGTCTCCGCAGCCGCTCGACGCCTGGTCGCGCGCGTTTTGGGTGCCCGCCGCGTTGAGCCTGGGGGCGGGGCCGTTTGTGCAGACGGTGCTGGAGGAGCAGGTCGCGCCGGCCTGGCGCGTGCGCGCGGTGGAAATTTTGACCGAACTTTACGGCGGCCTGCCGCCGCCGTGCGCCGGCGGTGGCGCGCGCTCCGGATTGCCCCTGGTCCGGGCGCGCGTCGCCTGGTCACTCGGTCGCGTGCCGGGCAGCAATGCCGGCCCGCTGCTGGCCGGCCTGGCGACGGATCTGCATCCGCTCGTGCGCCGCTGCGCGCTCGAAGCGCTTGGGGACCGTCCCACGCTGTTGGCGGGGCCGGAACTGGCGCGGGTGCTGGCGGTAAATTTCGGATACTTCGACAAGCGCGTGCGCCAGGCCGCCGCGCGCCTCGCCAGCCGTCTGCCCGAACCGGCCTGGCAAATCCTGGCCAAGGACATCGAGCGTGCGGCCCCGAACGCGCGGCTCACTGGCGTGCTCGCGCAAATCTGGCGGCATCCGGATGTCACGATTCATCCCGACGCGCTCGACACGCTGGCTCCGGTGCTCGCCCAGGCGCGCGAGCCGCAGACCCGGCTGAATGCGGTCCGTCTCGTCATCCTCGCGCTGGGCGACTGGCGGCTGAACAATCCGTCCGTCGAGGTTTACACCGGTTACGAGCCGGCTTTTCCCATTGCCGGCAACGAGGTGGCGGTGGAAAAAATCGCCCGGCTCGTGCGGCCGATGCTGCCGTCCGGCCAGGTCGAACTCGATCTTGAAGCCAGCCGGCTGTTGGCCATGATCGAGGACGCGGATGCGAAAACGCCCGCCGCGCTCGCCGGTTATTTCACCGACCGTAGTGCGGCCACGTCTGACTTCCATTATCTGACCTGCCTGTCCCGGCTCCGCGCGACATCGCCGGGGCAGACGGTGAAAATCGCGCACACCATCTTGAGCCTCGACCGCAAGCTGGGCGGCGAGACGATGCGCACGAAACAAAGCTGGAGCCTGCGCCTCGCCGAGCTGACGCAGATTTTTTTGCGGCGCGATCCCGCGCTGGGCGACGCGCTGTTCAAGCATCCGCAGTTCGCCGCGCCCGGCCACGTCGGCCTCGCCCTGACGCTGGGCAAGGACCGCCAGCCCGCCGCCGCGCGGTTATTTCAGGCGGCCATGCAGAAAAATCCGAACGTCGCCTGGCCGGGCCAGATCATCGAGCTGCTCGCCACCCTCCCGCCCGAAGAGGCGCGTCCGATGTTGCGCCGGCAATGGGCCAACATCGTCCTGCGCGATGAACTGCTGCTCCGGCTGTCGGCGAAACCGGAACCCCTCGACCGCGATAAATTTCTCTTTGGGCTTTCCTCCAGCCAGCCGGGCGTGGTGCGGGCGAGCCTCACCGCGCTCCAGCAGTTGCCGCGCGATCCCGCCGCCACCAATCTCATCGCCCCGCTGACCCTCCTGCGCCGCCTGCTCGCCCAGCCGGACGAGCAGTTGCTCCGCGCGCAACTCGTCACGCTTCTGACCACGAACACCGGCCAGCCTTTCAAGGTCCAGGAGCAGGGGACCGACGCCGCCAGCATGAAGCGCGCATACCAGCCGGTCTTCGACTGGGTGGCCGCCCGGTTTCCCCACGTCCTCAAGGCGCTCGACGCCGCCGACGCGGAGGATCCCGTCCGGTGGAATTTTGTTTTGAAATCCGTCCCTTGGGACAAGGGCGTGGCGGAGCGCGGGGGAAGAATTTTTAACGAACGCGGCTGCCAGACCTGCCATCTGGGCGCGTCCGCGCTCGGTCCTGACCTGAACGGCGCGGCGGCGCGCTTCTCGGCGGAGGACCTGTTCAACGCCATTATTTTTCCGAGCCGCGACGTGGCCGGGCCGTATCGCACCATCCTCGTGCACACCCGCGACCAGCAGACCTACAATGGCAGCATGGTTTACGAATCCGCCGAAGGGGTGATCCTCCAGATCAACGCCACCAGCACGGTGCGGCTGGGTCGTCCCGACATCGTGTCGCGCGAGCCGAGCAACCTGTCGCTGATGCCCGCCGGTCTGCTCAACGGTCTGACGCCGCAAGGGCTGGCCGATCTGAACGCCTTTCTGCGGTCGTTGCAGCCGCGCCAGTAGCGTTGGGCGGCCCGCCGCCCGGAATGGGCGTCTCGCCCTCGAACAAAAAGCTTCATGGGCGAGACGCCCGGGAACATAGCCGGGACGGCTGCGCCACCAGCTTGGGCAATTTCAACTTCGGAGTTCGAAAAAATTTCTCCCGGCGGTGTGTGTTTGCGGCGTTGCTTCCGCCGGGCTGGAAGCCACGGCTCGACGGCAGGCGGGACGCCCACCGCTCCGCGGCCGGTGGGAATTCCCGTGCGGTCAGCCCAGGAACGCCGCGTGGACGGCCCGGGTCGCGGCTTCACCTTTGGCGAGATCGATGACCACGGAGATTTTGATTTCGCTGGTCGAGATCATGTCGATGTTCACGCCTTCTTTCGCCAGGGTCTCAAACATCTTCGCCGCCACGCCGCTGTGGCTTTTCATGCCCACGCCGACGATGGAAAGCTTGCCGATCTTTTCGTCAGCGATGGCCTCGCGAAAACCAATTTCCGATTTCAAGCCGTCGATGACCTGGCGCGCCTTGAGCAGCTCCGGCTTGTCCACGGTGAAGGACAGGTCGGTGGAGGGCGTGCCGCTGCCGTGGCTGACGTTCTGCACGATCATGTCGACGTTGATCGTGGCCTCGGCCAGCGCCTTGAAGATGCGCGCGGCCACGCCGGGCCGGTCGGGGACGGCGACCAGCGTGACCTTGGCCTGGTTCTTGTCGAGGGCGACGCCGCGAATCACGACGTCCTCCATGTTCTTGGTTTCTTCTTTCACAATGGTTCCGGGATTTTCGTTGAGACTGGAGCGGACTTCAAATACGACGCCGAACTTTTTCGCGAACTCGACGGAGCGGGACTGCATCACCTTCGCGCCGCTGCTGGCCAGTTCGAGCATCTCGTCGTAGGAAATTTCCGCGAGCTTGCGCGCCGTCGGCACGAGGCGCGGATCGGTGGTGTAAACGCCATCGACATCGGTGTAAATCTGGCAGAGGTCGGCCTTGAGCGCGGCGGCCAGGGCAATGGCGGTGAGGTCGGAACCGCCCCGCCCGAGCGTGGTGATCTGGCCCTCCGAGGTCTCGCCTTGAAACCCGGCGACGATGACGACGTTGCCGGCGTCGAGCAGGGCGTGGACTTTTTGCGGCGTGATGTTTTGAATCTTCGCTTTGGTGTGGACGCCGTCCGTGACGATGCCGGCCTGCGCGCCGGTGAGCGAGGCGGCGGGAATGTTGAGCGCGTGCAGCGCCATGGCGGTGAGGGCGATGGTCGTCTGCTCGCCGGTCGAGAGGAGCATGTCCATCTCGCGCTCGCTGGGCAGCGGCATGATTTCCTTGGCCAGCCGGATCAGGTTGTCGGTCACGCCGCTCATGGCGGAGACGACGACGACGATCTGATCGCCTTGCGCGCGGTATTTGGCGACGCGGTTCGCGACGTTCTTGATGCGCGCCGGATCGCCCACCGAGGTGCCGCCGTATTTTTGAACGATGAGGGCCATTTGAAATTGGTTCAGCTTGCAGCGCGGGTCGGGGCCGCAGTCAAAGGGTTGCGCCACTTCAAGCCGGGGAAGCGTCTGAAGTCGCCGTCCGCAGTGCAGAGTTCGCAATCGTGCTCGACAGCGGGTGCGGCGAGATGGGCGTCGGTGGTCAGGTTCCCGCCTTTGGGAGCGGATTGAAGCATTGTCTGCAAGCGCTGCCAGTGATTGGAGGTCGGTCCGACCAGTCGCGAGTTTGGATGCGACAGCCAGGTGGAAACGTAGCTGGTCGCGGCCAGCATCGAAAAACAATTCGGCATTGCGCGCGGATTCGTGGTGATGCGAATGAAGTCAAGCAGCGCGACCCAGGCGAACGCGACTACTGTTCGGCCCGTGAACTGCCCCTCCAGCCACGACCGCGCCGCATCGTGTCGCAGGTTGGATTTGTCCGTCGCGTAGTTCAACAGGTTGGTGTCCACCAAAATCATTTTCCCTTGAGGAGCTTTTCGCGATACGCGACGGCATCTTCATCGTCCAGCATGGCCTGCGCTTTGCGGTAATCGAAGTCCGGCGGACTTCCAAAATCGTGTGGCGGCGGCAGTGGCGGCAGCACGGTGGGCTTCTTCAAGCCCGGGGGCGTTGCTGTCACGCGGTTCTGCTGCACCAGCCGAGCGACCAACTGCGACGGAGAAACTCTACTCGCCTTCGCCGCCAGCTCAAGCTGGGCGACGGTCGCGTCGTCAATGTTTAGAGTGATGCTCATGCCGGCAGTTTATCAGCGGGTGACGTCCATTTCAACGCTGCTCACAAGCCCATAACTTTCATCACCGCTTCCTTGGTCGGCGGAACGATGATCGGCACGAAGCCGGCCGTCTTGATCGCGCAGTCAGGGTCCTTCAAACCATGACCGGTGAGCGTGGCCACGATGAGACTGCCCTCGGGGATCGTCCCGTTCTGGACGCACTTGATGAGGCCGGCGAGCGGCGCGCAACTGGCCGGCTCGGCAAAGATGCCGTCGGTGCGCGCGATGAGCTTGTAGGCGGCGAGGATTTCTCCGTCCGTCACCTTGCCGATGTGGCCTTTGGATTCCTGCCACGCCGCCGTCGCGCCCGGCCAACCCGCCGGGTAGCCGATGCGGATGGCGGAGGCGACGGTCTGCGGGTCTGTCACCGGATGCCCGTCCACGATGGGCGCGGCTCCGGCGGCCTGCCAGCCGTACATTTTGGGCAGCGTGTCACACTTTTCGGCGGCGTGATATTCCTGGTAGCCTTTCCAGTAGGCCGTGATGTTGCCGGCGTTGCCGACGGGGAGAAAATGAAAATCCGGCGCGTCGCCCAGCGCGTCGCAAATTTCAAACGCCGCCGTCTTCTGCCCCTCGATGCGGAACGGGTTGATGCTGTTGACGACCTCCACCTTCCCGGTCTCGCCGAGTTCGCGGACGATGCGCAACGCCTCGTCAAAATTGCCTTCAATGGAAATGGTCGTGGCCCCGTACATCAGGGCCTGCGCGAGTTTGCCGAGGGCGATGCTGCCATTGGGCAGCAGTACCACGCATTTCATTTTCGCGCGCGCGGCATAGGCGGCGGCGCTGGCGCTGGTGTTGCCGGTGCTGGCGCAGATGATCACTTCCGCGCCGCGCTCCTTGGCCTTGGAAACCGCCAGGGTCATGCCGCGGTCCTTGAACGAGCAGGTCGGGTTCAGCGCCTCGCATTTCACATGCAGCTCGAATTTTCCGCTGATGGCCGCGACGAAATTCGGCACGTGGATGAGGGGCGTGTTGCCTTCGAGCAGGGTGACGATGGGTGTTTCACAGGTGACGGGCAGGTGCTCCGCGTAGTGGTGGATGACTCCGGGCCAAGGAGATTGCGGTCGAGAATTCATTGGTTGGTTGGTTGCGCGAACTTCACTCAAAATTTTCCACGCGGATCATCACGGGCGTTTCCTTCACCACGGCGAGTCGGGAAATTTTTCCCAGCGCCTGGCGCATCGCGGCGTGGGTCGCGTCGTGAATCATCAGGATGAGCGGCAAGCTTTTCCCCTCGTGACCTTCGGGCTGGATGACGGAGGAGATGCCGATCTTCGCCGCCGCGAGAATCGCGGCGATTTTGGCGAGCGTGCCGGGACGGTCGGCGACGGAGAGACGCACGTAATAGCGCGAAACCACTTCATCAATCGGCAGCACCGCGCCGTCGCGTTCATGCGGGACGAACGGCGGAATGCGGCTCTTGGCGCCGCATTTCAAATCGAGCGCCGCGTCCGCCAGGTCGCTCAACACCGCGCTGGCCGTGGCGTCCTGGCCCGCGCCGCGTCCGTAATAAAGCGTGTCGCCCACGATGTCGCCGCGCACATAGACGGCGTTGAACACGTCGTTCACGGAGGCGAGGACGTGCCCGTTCGGCACGAGCGTGGGATAGACGGAGACCTGTACCGGCGAGCATTTGCCCTGGTCCGTGCCGAATTTTTTCACGACGCCGAGCAGCTTGATGGTGTAGCCGAGGCGTTCGGCAAACTGGATGTCCAATGGAGTCACGCCCCGGATGCCTTCGACATAAACGTCCTTGGGATTCACCCAGAAGCCGTGCGCGAGCGAGGCGAGGATGCCGGTCTTGTGCGCGGCGTCGTGGCCGTCCACGTCGAGCGACGGCTCGGCCTCGGCGTAACCGAGCCGCTGCGCGTCCGCGAGCACGGCGGCGAAATCCGCGCCTTCCAGCTTCATGCGCGTGAGGATGTAATTGCAGGTGCCGTTGACGATGCCGTAGAGGCGCGTGATGCGGTTGCCGATGAGGCCCTCGCGCAAAACTTTGATGATCGGAATGCCGCCCGCGACGCTCGCCTCGTAGTAAAGATTCGCGCCGTGCCGCTGCGCGGTGGCAAACAGCTCCTCGCCATGAGCCGAGAGTAGCGCCTTGTTTGCGGTGACGACGGGCTTGCCGAGTTTCAATGCGGCCAGCACCACCTGCCGCGCGATGGTGGTGCCGCCCATCAGTTCGACAATGAGATGGATGCCTGGATCGGCGACCACGCTGCGCCAGTCGGTGGCGAGCAGGGCAGGGGGGATGCGGACCGCGCGCGATTTTTTTAAATCCCGCACCGCCACCCGCGCGACGCGCAGCTCCACGCCGAGGCGCAACGCCATGAGCGCGCCGTTGCGCTGGACGGCCTGAAACACGCCGCCGCCGACGGTGCCGCCGCCGATGATTCCCAAGTTGATCTGCCGCATAAAGGCCGGGAGCTTGCCGGGAATCAGGCTGTGCGACAATTTCTTTTTGGTCTGATTTTGCCTTCCGCAGCATTTTGCAGCGTCTGGGCGGCGGGAAATAACGGCGATCAAAGCCCCGCCGACAAATCGGCCTTCTGCAACGGGAGCGACGAGAGATGCAGTTCCGCCCAGGCGGCGCCTTCGCGTTGAGATGATCGAAGAGCGCCGCTTTGTGCGCCACGAGCCGGTCATGGCATTCGTAGAGGCGATGAATTTCCGCCAGCGCAAAATCTCCGCCGAGCAAGTCCGCGATGGCCGTGTAGTCAAACTAATGCCGGTGCAGCCGCCACTCGCTCCCCGGATCGATGAGGCGATAGAGCACGAGGGTTTGGAGGATTTGATCCCAGCGCGTGCCCCCGCGGTTGGGCGGAAGCTTGTCGCGCCAAAACTCGCCGAGGCCGAGTTGTTCCCAGAGCTCGCAGCCCAGCCAGCAGGCGCCCCACTGGCGCGGACGACGCAGGGCCATCGGCGAGAGCCGCACGCGCACGACGGGAAACTCCTCGACGCCCACGGACGTCGGGGCGAGTTCGTCGGGAAAGAGCGCGACCTGCTGCGTCGCGTCGTCATCCTGGCCGAAGAGTTCGACGGTCTTGCGCCAGGAGGATTCCTGCACGCCGTTGAGTTCGCCAAGGTAGAGGACGTGGCGCTGGACCAGCGCTGGTCGGCCAGGCGGCGATTTTCGACGACACTCCAATAGAGATGCTCCTTGCCATCTTTGCGACGTTTTGAACAACGCAGAAAGATGATGGCGTGAGATCATAGTGAAAAAATCCGAGTGCGGAAGAGGGTGGGTCTGCACTACAAGCCCATTTGAAAAACGGCCTCTTGCAGCGGAAGCGTTTGCACGCGGACGGCGGCTGAAAATAGTGGTTTTCACCCTCCAGTCCGCCAAGTCGGGCTAGTGGGGCCGGCGTCCCGCCCGCCCCACTGGCGGAGCAGGCGGTCAACTCGCGGTCTTCTTGAAAATCGGTTTCTTCACCACCACGGCGGGGAAACGGCGGCCACGAATTTCAATTTCGATCACCGTGTCCGGCTTCGCGAACCCGGGCGGCACGTAACCCATTCCAATGCCCACGCCGAGCGACGGGCTTTGCGTACCGCTGACCACGTCGCCGATCCGGCCCGCGCCGGGCGCGCAAATCGCGTAGGTCGGACGCGGCGGTGCGGCGGGGCCGGTCATCTTGAACGCGACACATTTCTTTCCGGTGCCGTTGGCCTTTTGCGCGGCGAGCACGGAGCGTCCGACGAACTCGCCCTTGTCGAGCGCGACGAAGAAGCCGACGCCGGCCTCGATGGGCGTGGTGTTCTCGTTCAACTCATGGCCGTAGAGCGGGTAGCAGACTTCGGTGCGAAGAGTGTCGCGCGCGCCGAGGCCGACGGGCTGCAGGCAATGCGCGTGGCCCACGGCCAGGAGCTTGTTCCAGATCGTCTCGATGCTTTCGGCGGACGAGATGATTTCAAAACCGTCCTCGCCTGTGTAGCCGGTGCGGGCAGCGAAAATCGTGATGCCGTTGAAGACAAACACGCCGAGTTCGTTCTTTTTCAACTCGCTCGCCGCGCCGACGAAGGTGCCGCCGATGGAACCGCCGGAGATCGCCTCGTCGATGAAGCCCGCGACGCGCGGCCCCTGCACGGCCGCGGCCCCGAACTGTTCGGAAGCATTTTTCAACTCGATTGCGCCATCGCATTTCGTCGCGTCGAAACGCGCCTGGAGCCAGTCCCAGTCCGCGTCGATGCGCGAGGCGTTGATGATAAGCAGAAACTTTTCCGCTTCGAGACGGTAGGCGTAGAGATCGTCCACCACCCCGCCGCGTTCGTTGCACATGAGCGTGTAATGGCCCTGGCCGACGGTGAGTTTGCGGACGTCGTTGGTGAGCGTTTCGTTGAGAAATGTTTCGGCGCCCGGCCCACTGACGAGGACCTCACCCATGTGACAGATGTCAAAAATTCCGGCGGCTTTGCGGACGGCGTGGTGCTCGTCAATGATGCTGGAATAGTGGACGGGCATTTCCCATCCGCCGAATTCGATGAGCTTGCCGCCGAGTTTTTGGTGCGCAGAAAAGAGCGGGGTGCGTTTGAGATTCATTGATGTAAAAGCGAGCGCAGCCAGCCCCAGACGGGTGAAGATGCAAAGGCCACAGCGATCAAAATAGGGAAGCCGGCCTTCAGAAAAATTCTGTCCCAGCGTTCTTCGGTGCGCGGGCGGGTGATTAAGATGCGAAGAAACACCGGCCACCACACCAAACTGGCGAAGCAGAGAATCTTGGCGAATTGGCCGCCATCCAAGATGAGGCCACCAATAAGCACAGACAGCGCCTGCGTAACGAATGTATTGCAAACAGCCGTGTTGTTCTCCGGGCTAAGGCTTGGGAAAAGCCTGCGAGACTTCAGGCGTGGGGAAAACTGATTGATTGGCTCGTTCCACTTCATAAGCTGCGAACACCTTAACCCCACTTCTCCAGAATGCACTGCTGCTTGGGCAGGCCGAGGTCTCCCATTACGAGGTGCTCGGCGGCATCCACCAGCGCCGCCGGACCGCAGGCGTAGAAGACGGTGTTCGCCGCATCGGTGACGAGGGTCTTCACGTACTCCGGCGTGATGCGCCCGCGCCGTCCCGGCCAGGGATCCTCCGCGCCCAACCGAGTGCAACTGACGAGGAACTGAAGCTTCGGATTCTCCGCTTCAAGTTGCCGGAACTCCTCGTTGAAGATGATGTCGCCGGTGGTGCGGACGCTGTAGAGAATGGTGATCCGGGTGTCGAGTTGGCGACGTGTGGCCTCGCGGGCGAAGCCGCGAAACGGCGTGATGCCGGAGCCACCTGCGATGCAGATGAGGTGCTTGCCCGGCGGATCATAGACCGGCAGGAACCTTCCGGCGGGCGGCAGGATCATGATCTTGTCGCCGGCCTTGGCCCAGTCCACGACGCGCGTGCCCATCTTGCCCTCGCGCTTGATGGTCACTTCAAAAAATCCCCGGTCGAGCGCGCAGGAACTGAGCGAGTAGGCGCGCTTGTAGGTGGGGGTATCGGCCCAGAAGGTGGTGATGAACTGGCCGGTCTTGAATTCGCAATCGTAGCCGTCCGGCCACTTGATGTGCATGGTTTTGGTGTCCGGCAATTCCATTTTGACGGACTCGATGAGCATTTCAGCAAGAGGGGCTTTGGCCATAAATTAGGATTTTTCTGCGCGGAGAATAGAAGCGAACCGCTGTCGCTGTAAAGTAGGCAATGCGCGAAATTGGCGGAGAGTCAGCACGGAACTCCTCCAAAAAGCTGGTGTAAACCTGTTTCTGCAGAAGCAGGTTTACACCGGCCAGAGGCGAAGCAGGGGAAGGGATTTTGACGCGAGTAGCGCCGATTTTCAGGAGTTTGTTTGGAATTCGCGGTAATTAGCGAAATTCGCGTCAAGTCTTTGTCGGGTTTTTGTCAGGGGAGGAGGAGTTTTGACGCGAATTG
>SIBH01000043.1 GCA_009695285.1 Pedosphaera sp. | reverse complement strand
CACAGCTGGCCCGAACTCGCGCCCGGCAAACCGCGCCACTCGGCGGCGGCGCGGGAGGAACTGGTCCACGCGCTCACGCAGTACCGCGACGCGATCGGCACCCCCATCACCATTGTCTTCGATGGCGCCACCGGCGTGGCGGCGGGCGGCGGCGAAATCAAGTCCACACCCGAGGTGGAAATTTTATTTTCCCGAACGGGTCAAACTGCCGATGACATCATTGAGCGCGCCACGTTCCGGCTGCGCCCCTACGGCGAGGTGCTAGTCGTGACCGACGACCACGCCGAGCGGGACATGGTCATCGGCATGGGCGGCATGGCGCAAAGCTGCCTGAACTTCATCCGGGCCATCGAGTCCGCCCGCGATGATCTGGAAAACGATTTGAAAGAACACAACCGGCGTGAGCGCGCCAAATTCAAGCGCGCCCGTTGAACATGAAACGAAGCTAAAAATTCTGGCACTGGAAACTGGCGGCGGCGCTGGTGGCGTTGCTATTGGCCTGCTCCGGCAGGACCACGTCCGCCGTTTCCAGCCGCTATCTCTTCCTGATCGACACCTCGTTTTCCATGACGCGCATCGACACGCCCATGCGGCAGGCCGTCGGCGAAATAGTGCGCGCCGGACTGGGCGGGCGGATGCAGACCGGTGCCACCTTCGGCCTCTGGACCTTCAACGAGCAGACGCACACGGACTTTCCACTGCAAACCTGGGACGGAGACGGCCTGCACAAAGACGTGCTGGCCGTCCTCGTCGAGACGCATTTGAAAAGTGCGCGCTTTGAAAAAACCACGCGCTTCGACCGCATCTGGCCGGAAGTCGCCGTCGTCCTCGAATCCGCCGGCGACGTGACGGTCTTTCTTTTCTCCGACGGTGACGCGCCGCTCCAGGGCACGCCGTTCGACGCGGAGATCAACACGGTTTGGGAAAAAATCACCGGCTGGCTGGTCAACTCGCCGACGGAACGGTTTGCCCTGCCGGAAATCCCCGCGCCGAAAATCGCCGCCGTCGTGCCGCCGCCGGAGGTCAAGATGCCCGCTGTTCCGCCGCCCGCTCCGGCCCCGGTAGTCGAAGCACCGAAAGAAGTCGTGGTTGCTAAACCGGTCGAGGCCGCGCCGTCCGAGGCCGTCGTGCTCCAGCCCGATCCGCCTGCGCCGGTCGCGATCCTTGCGCTGATCAAACCGGTTGTGAACGAAAATCTGCCGGTGACTGAGAAACCGGTCGAGATAAAAGCGGTTGTTGAAAAGCCGCGGGCGGAAGTGAACCTGCCCACGCCCGTTGTCGAAGCCGCCGTCGTCGCTCCGGCGATTCAGACGAACGCGCCCGCTCCGACGCTGGCGGCGATCGTGCCGTTGCCGGAAGCGCATTTCAGCTCACGCGGCATGTTCGTCATCGGCGGCGGAATGATTTTCGTGCTGATGCTCGGTCGTTCCCGCCCGCCGCAGCCGAGCCTCATCTCCCGCTCGATGAATCAAAAGTGATTCATCCGATCTTCAACCAGACCGTTTTCAAATAGGCCGGCTCGGCGCGGCTGACGGGGAAATCCGGCGGTTGCGGAACGTAATGCTGCTGGAAAATTTTCCGGCCCGCCGCGCGCACCGCCGTCGTCACCTGCTCCAGAAATTTCTCCGGCTCCAGCTTCGCGGCGTTGGTCGAGCAGAGGAGCACGCCATCCGGCCGGAGCAGCGGCAGCGCGGCAGCCGTGAGTTTGCCAAAATCCTTCTCCGCCTGAAAAGCGCCACGCTCCTTCGATTGCGAAAAGGTCGGCGGGTCGAGCACGATGACGTCGTAGGCACGGCTTTTTTTGGCCAGCCGCCGCAGCCAGTCGAAGGCGTCGCCGAAGATGAACTCGTGCGCGGCCGGGTCGAGGCCGTTGTGTCTGAAATTGTGCCGGCCCCAGTCGAGATATTTTTTGGAGAGGTCGAGGCTGGTGGTGTGCGCCCCGGCCAGCGCGGCGCAGACGGAGAAGCCGCAGGTGTAGGCGAAACAATTTAGGATTTCCGATTTCCGATTTTCGATTTTCGACTTGAAAAGCGGGAAATCTGCCGCGATTTGACCGGTCAGGAATCGGCGGCGGTTGTCGCGTTGATCGAGAAACAGGCCGACCGAGTAGCCTTCCTGAAAACTTAACTCGAACGTTACGCCGTTTTCGCGGATGGAGAATTTTTCCGGCGCGGCTTCGCCGAGCGCCAGTCGTGGCGAGGCTTGCGGGACGTTCGAGCGGCCTACCTGGCGGTTGAGGGTTTTGTGATACACGCCACGAATTCCTGTGGCGTCGCGCTCGATGAACGCTTGCAGAAACGTGCGCTGCTCCGCGCTCAAGGGCTGTTCGCTTTGCGAGAGCAGGTGGTCGCCGAGAAGTTCGACATACCAGCCGGGCCAGCCGTCGCTCGCGCCGTGGATGAGGCGGAAGGCGTTGGTTGCGCCTGTCTGACGGAACGCGACTCTGTGAGTCGCAGCATCAGCGGATCGAAGTGTGCCGTGAGATTGGAACGACTCATCCTGAGCGGGCGGCTGCGGGTCACCGACCCGCGCGCCAGCTGGCTGGTCGCGTTCAATGAACGCAGCGCGCAATGTCAGGCGTGGATCGCCCTCGAAACTGGCGGGAGCGGAAAAGGTCGCTGGCTCGCCGGTGGCGGGATGCGTGAAGGAAATTTCTGCCGCGTGCAGAAACACCCGTGCCGCTGGAGTGCCGCCGTAAAGAATGTCGCCGAGAATGGGGAAGCCGCTCTTGGCGGCGTGGACGCGGATCTGGTGGGTGCGGCCGGTGAGCGGCGAAGCATTCACCATTTTTAATTTTAAATTTTGAATTTCGAATTCGGAATTCGGCTTGGTCGTGAACCTGGTTTCCGCAATTTCCCCGCCGGCGTGCGGTGGACGGCTGGCGTATTTTTCACCGACGCGGACGAGCGCGGTCTTCACGGTGAATTCTTTTTCCGGCACGGCGCGGTCGGTGAGTAGGAAATATTTTTTTCGGACGCTGTGCGCGGTGAACTGTTCCGTGAGCGAGCGGTTGGCCGTCGGCGTTTTTCCGAAAACGATGACGCCGCTCGTCTCCTTGTCGAGCCGGTGGATGATGGCGAGCGAAGCCCAGCGAGGTTCGCGGTGGCGGAGCCAGTCGTAAAGGCCCTCACCGGCGAAGGGGGACGGCGCATGGGTGTTCCAGCCGGCGGGCTTGTTCACCACCAGCAAATGCTCGTCTTCAAAAAGGACGCACGGAATCACGCGGCAACGAGAACACGAATGGGAGGAATGTTGGAGTGCAAACTTCAGTTGGCGGCCGCGGCTGAACGGCGCTTCGACAAGCTGAAGCTTGAACTCCAACTCACCAGAACTGCCACGCGCCTTTCCAGACGACCCAGACGCCGAGCAGGAAGTTCGTGATGGCGTGCGCGGTCATCGCGTCGCCCAGGCGCTGTTTGCGGATGACCAGCCATTGGTAGGCGAAGCCGCAAAAAATTCCCGCTAGCCATTCGCGATGTTCCGCACCGAAGATCGCCGAGGTCACGAGAAACGGCGTCCAGGCGAACAGCCCCAAGGACACGCTTTGGAAGTCCGGTTTGGCGATGTAGCGGTAGAGAAAAGAGCGGAAGAAAACTTCCTCTAGCGGCGGCACAATCAGCGCCGAGCCGAGCAGCCGCACCGCGATGAAAAACCACGCCAGCGCCGCGCCGTCGCCAAAGTGTTCGTGCGGATTCCAGGCCGTGCCGGTCAGCTTCATTTTCGAATACGAATCGGCGAAACCCAGCTTCACCAGCGCCACATCCAGCCCGGCCCACATGATGAACACCGCCACGCCCACCACGACGGCCTCCCAACTGATCTTCCATTTCATCTCCGCGAGGAAGGGGCGCACCGCCCAGAGCATGGCCGCGCCCGCCAGGGTTTTGGCGAGGTAAAACCAGTAGCGTCCCGCCTCGCCGAACTGGCCCTGGCAGGCGGTCAGCACGATGAAAACGGCGAATGGAACCACGCGCACCAGCAGCGGTGATCCGGTGATCTTGGAAATCATGGGGAGATTTGCCTGTATTTCTCACCGGTTGGCAAGCCGCGACCGACCCAGTGGCGGCTGGCGTCCGGCGGAACGGAGTGCGGGTTTGGGACAGTGCGTGGAACGAAATTTACGCCTGAAAAAGTTTGTGACCCGATCCGGGCGGCCAGAGGCCCGCCGCTCCGAGGCCGGGCGCAGCATCAGCGCAGGGTCAGCACGTTCGTCTGGCCGGACCAGACGACGGTCACGGTGTTCGGCGTGATGGTCACGACTTTCACTTTTTCCACCTCGTCGTTCAAAAAAAGCGTCTGGCCGTTGAGCATGACGGACGGTTTCGAGGGGCGGTAAAAAACGCCCTGCAGCTTGAGCGCCGGGAAAACGGGCGCGGGCGGCGGAAGGGCAGTCGTGACCGGCGGAGCGGCTTCGACAAAGTTGGTGACGACGACGATGACCGTGTTGGTGAGCACGGGAGGAGCAGCCACGGTCGTCGGTTTCACTTCTTCGTCGATGCGGACGCGACGGGCGGCGCAACGATGGGAGCAGGCGGCGGAAGTGTGGGGTTGCCGGCCGCCACGGTGGGTGCGGCGGTGGCGTGCTGCCGGCGGCCGATCCAGATGAAACCGGACGCAGCTCCGGTCAGCAGAATCACGAGCAGCGCGAGAATCCATTTCATGCCGCGGCCGGAAGGGCGCGGCTCGACCGGCCGCAGTATCTGCAGACCGTGGTCGGCAACCTGGACAGGTGTCGCTTTGTGCTGTTCCTGCTGGGCGCGGCGCAGGGCGTCGTTGATCAGGCTCATGCGTAGATGGCTCCTTCCAGTTCCCGGACGGCGAGGCCACCATTTGGAAATTGATCCGTTCGCGCTGCTGGACAAAGCCCGCGAGCAGGCATTTGTCGCAGATGGCGTTGACCAGGCGCGGCACGCCCTGGCTGTATTGCTGAATCCGCCAGAGGGCGGGCAGGGTGAAGGACGGGCCGCCTGGCGATCCGGAAACGTGCAGGCGGTGCTGAATGTAATGGGCCAGCTCGGAAAATTTGTCACCGAGCTGCTCAAGCATGGCGCGGCAGAGCGTGGTTTTGCCCGCGCCCACCTCGCCGGTGAGCTGCACGAAGCCCTTGCGTTCGCGAATCCCGTACAGCAGGTGGTTGAACGCTTCGCGCTGTAAAACAGAAAGTGCGGATTCGGCGTAATGCAAAACGGTGGCTCTTTCAGCCCGTAATATTCCAGATACACACCCACCATGCAGCAATCGGCAGGCCGTTGAAAAAGTAAAGTTTGGCGCTCGCCAGGAATGGGGCGCATCTGGAGGACACTGCCCCCGATTTAGAACAGGTGACCCGGTCGGCGTTCCGGGGGGTGGTCAAGATGCGCTTCTGAGAATGCCCCGCGCCGCCCGTAGCAGGGCGTCCGCTTCGGCGTTTGTGCCGATGGTGATGCGGAGGAAATCCCGCACCTCCGGGTGGGAAAACCAGCGAACGAGAATTTTTTTCGCGCGCAGCCGTTCGAGCCATTGTCCGGCGGAAAAATGGGGCGGTCGGGCCAGCAGGAAGTTGGTCTGGCTCGGCAGGACGGTGAAGCCTAGGACGGTCAGGGCCGCCGACAGCCGTTCGCGGGTGGCCACAATTTTTCGGAAATTCGCGCGGTAATACGGCAGGTCGTCCAGCGTGGCGTCGGCGGCGATCTGGCCCAAGCCGTTGACGTTGTAACTGTCCCGAATTTTGTCGAGCGCGGCGATGAGTTCGGGGTGGCCGACGCAATAGCCGACGCGCTGGAAGCAGAGCGAATACGCCTTAGAGAAGGTTCGCGCCACGAGAACGTGCGGAAATTTTAGCGCGAGCGCCGCCGCGTTTTCGCGAGCGAAATCGACGTAGGCCTCGTCTAGGATCGTCACGCCTTGCTGCGCGCGGCAGAGTTTTTCCAGTTCGGCAGTTTGGTAGCCGCGCCCGCTGGGCGCGTTGGGCGTGGTGATGAAAGTCAGCGCCGCTGCAAACTTCCAAATCCTCTCGCGTTTCAACTCCGCCACGCTGGGCATCGTAAAATCTGGCCGGAGCGGCACCGGGTTTTTCACCGCGTCATGAATGTCCGCCAGCACCGGATAGAGCGAATAGCTGGGCGTGAAATACTGGATGACCGTGCGCGGATCATTCCGCGTTTCGCGTTTCGCATTCCGCGTTTCGACAAAC
The DNA here is from genome assembly GCA_009695285.1 of Pedosphaera sp. GTDB lineage: Bacteria > Verrucomicrobiota > Verrucomicrobiia > Limisphaerales > SIBH01 > SIBH01. Next base: position 11,345 of record SIBH01000043.1, on the reverse strand, counting down.
GCCCGCGTCGCCAGGGCCAGCACTTCATCCGAGCCGTTGCCGACGAGAATGTTTTCCGGCGCGCAGCGGTGCAGTCGGGCGAGCTTTTCACGGAGCGCCTGCGCGGTCGGATTCGGATAAAGGCGCAGGCGTCCGTCCACCGCCGCCTTGACCGCCGCCAGGACTTTGGGCGACGGCGGGCAGGGATTTTCGTTGGTGTTGAGCTTGACCAGGCCCTTGATCTTGGGCTGCTCGCCGGGCACGTAGGCGTGCAGTTCTCGGACGAACGGGCGGATTAATTTTTTTGGAACTTGCGAAAACATCGGGTTCATTTGAAGTGAAACCGTTCCAGAAGTCGAGCCGGCGGGTAAACTGAACTCCCTTGGCGTGCAACGTGAGTTGGGGACATCCATGCGGATGAGCGCAAAATCCAGAAATTCCCTTGCTAAATGGGCGTTTAGGAATTTCAATACGCCTCCTTTCGTGGGGCTGAGTAGCTCAGTTGGTAGAGCAGAGGACTGAAAATCCTTGTGTCGGCGGTTCAATTCCGTCCTCAGCCACCACTTCGGTTTCAACTAATTTCTTTACCACTTTCGCCGGATGAAGGCTGGAGATTCTGGCGTGGGGGGAGGCTTCACCGAGGCGCGCCGGCCAAGAGGGCGAAGTCCACGAGCATTGGATGGATCAGGCTCGGCGACCCGAGCAGGATTTCGGTAAGATGCTGATCCCGATTGGGAAACTCGCCCAAAAGCATCCGGACAAATCTGTCTGGTCTCAGAAGGCAGTGGGCAAGGTTAGAAATGGTAGCCAACGGTGACGGTGACGGCTGGGACAAACAATTGATAGCGTCCGTTTGCAGACTCGCCGGTGAAAGAATTGGGGGTGCTCTGATTCACGTCGCGAAAGGGACCGGTGATTAACTAGCCAGCGATGGCATATCGCCATTTTTTGCCCTTGTAGCTGACACCGAGGCTGCCCACGTGCAAATCAGTGTCCAGTACCACGGGATTTAAATCTTTTTCGGTGGTCGATAGGCTGCTGAAAAAATAGCCGGCGCTCACCGACCATTTTTCATTCAGATGGCGGGTGACGCCAAATTCGTAAAACCAACTGCCCCGCCAGTTGAACGCCAGCGGCAAGTCCCCGGGAAAACCGAGGTTTTTCGTGCCGGTGAGCGTAACGGTGTTGAGGGTGTTCCAGTCCGTCCAGTCGGCGGTCAGCGCGGTCAGCGCGCAGAAAAGAATTCTCGCCTTCAATCCGACCGCCGAGAAACTGACGCGGCTCCAGGCCCGGCATGTCGTCCACGCCCACAGAGAAACGCTGCCCGTTCCGCTCCATCGGCTCGGCGAGGAAACCATCGCCGGCGGCCCGGACACGAACGAGCGGCTTTCCCAACACTCCCGAGGAAACGCTCGTCCACGCCACGGCCTCGCGCTGCGCGGATGAAAAGCAGACCGGCCCGACCGTGCTGCTGATTTTTCAAAATCTCACCTTCTTCCATAGCATGGAGTCCAGCCTGCGGCACCTCGCCCGCCTGGCCAGCCTGGGCACGCTCGCGGCCGGCTCGGCCCACGAGGTGAAGAACGCGCTCGTCGCGATCAAGACCTTCGCGGAACTGTCGCTCGAAAGAAATGGCGACGATGAAATGCCCGCACTGGTCCTCCGCGAAATCAAGTGCATCGATGCCATTGTCTCGCGGATCCTGCGCATGGCCGGCCCGGCCCGGCTGGTCTTGAAATTCGTCGGACTGCACGCCGTCGTGGAAGATTTCCTCCGGCTGGTGCAGCACCGGTTGGGCGCGCTCAACATCCAGTTGCACCGCTCGCTCCTCGCCGCGCACGACCGGCTCCAGGTGGACGAACAGCAGTTGGGCCAGGCCTTCATCAATCTTCTCTTGAACGCCCTCGAGTTTATGCACCGCAAAGGCAGCCTGACCGTGACGACGGAGGTGGTGCCCGCCGCGAAAAACGCCGTGCAGGCGAAGGGTGTGGCCAGCCGGCCGCAAATTCATCTGGCCTTTATCGACACCGGCTGCGGCATCTCTCCGGAAAATCTCCCGCGCCTATTGCACACTTTTTTCACCACCAAAAAGGAAGGCACCGGCCTGGGGCTGGCCATCACCCGCTGCATTATCCAGGAAAACGGCGGCACGATCACGGTGGAGAGCGACCTGAAAAAAGTTACCACCTTCCACGTTTATCTGCCGCTGCTGGACGCGGGCGCGTAGCGATCCGTCGGCGGGTCATGGGATGCTTCGGTTCCTCCTGGCTGCCCGGGCCGGAAGCCGGCGCTTCCGCATCAAGCACCGGCTCAATGCTTCGGGCGCAGCAGCAGCACCTTCTTGCTCGATCCTTCCACTTCGACGCTGTGGGTTTCCACGCCGGGCTCGTCCTTGAGCGCGTGGTGAATGACGCGGCGGTCGAAGGCGCTCATCGACTCCAACTCCACCACGTCGCCCCAGCGGCGGACTTTCTCGGCGGCGTCCTTCGCCTTTTTCACGAGGGCCTCGCGGGCCTGGGCGCGGTAGCCGCCCACATCGACGGTGACTTTCGGAGCCGTCTGGTCGTGCTGGAAAAGGATGCGGTTGACGAGGTATTGCAGGTCGGAAAGGACTTGGCCCTGGCGGCCGATCAAGCGGGCCGAATCCTCGCACTTGACGTCCAGCAATACGCCGTCCTCTAGCGTGTGCTCCTCGACCGTGGCGGGGAAACCGAGTTGTTGCAGCAGTTGTTCGAGCAGGGCCTTGGGTGACATAATCAAGTCATGAGGTTTGATGCTTTCACGGAGCCGGGGATCATTTCTTTTTTGCGGGCGTCACAACCGTCACCGTGCCGGGCGCGGCGGTCTTGGTCTTGGTGAGTTTCATCTGCGCGATGGTGAGAATATTTTGCACGGTCCAGTAGAGGGTCAGGCCGGCCGGCTGCTGATACAGGAAGACGAGGAACATCATGGGCATGTACTTCATTAATTTCTGCTGCATCGGATCCATGCCGGGCGAGGGCGGCGTGAGCTGCGCCTGCCAGAGCATCGACGCGCCCATGATGATCGGCAGCGGGTTCACCGGGAAATCCAGCCCCGGCAGCATGAACACCGTGTCGGACTGCGACAGATCGGTCGCCCAAAGAAAACGCGCGCCGCGCAGCTCGATCGCGCTTTGAATCATCTGGAAAAACCCGAAGAAAACCGGAATTTGCAGCGCCATCGGCAGACAGCCGCCCAGCGGGCTGACCTTGTTCTCCTTCATGAACTCCATGGTCTTCTTGTTCATCTTGACCGGGTCGTCCTTGTATTTGACCTGGATGGCCTTCATCTGCGGCTGGAGTTCCTGCATCCGTTTCATCGAGCGCGTGCTCGCCGCCGTCAGCGGCCAGAAGACCAGCTTGATGATGACGGTGATGGCGATGATGGCCAACCCGTAGCCCAAGCCCAGCGCGTGCAGCCCGTTCATCGACAGCAGCAGCGCCTTCGAGAAAAATCCGAAGAACCCGAAGTCCATCACCAGGTCAAGTTTGTCCGGCAGTTGCGAGAGCCGCTTGTATTCTTTCGGCCCCGCGTAAATCGTGAACTCCCGTGTCTGCGCCTCGCCCGCCGCCAGCGTCACGGCGGGATAGCCGAGCGTGGCTTCCAGCCCGTGCGGGTCGCGCACCGTCTTCGTATCCGCCGCGATCTGCTCCTTCGTCGGTGCGGGCAGGTCGATCCGCCGGCCGCTGACCGTCGCGGCGATGGCGTTGGTGCCGGGCATGACGGCGATGGTGAAAAACTGGTTGTGCATGGCGGCCCAGACCACGTTGTTCGACCCGGCGGTGAAATCCAGATGGGGCGTGCCCATCGAACAGCCGGAGCTTTTGTCGTCGAACCAGGCGCGGTCCTTGTGATCGAGATCCGCGCCGTCATACCAGAAAATGCCGAGCTTCATCTCGTCATCGCGCGGCCCCAGCGGCGTGGCCGTGCCCGCCACCCAGGACTGCGCGGGCAGCGCTAGCGGCTGCGCGGAACGGTTCTCGAGGCGCACCGTCGCGCGCACCAGATAATTGCTGACGATCTGAAAATCCTTCACCAGCGCCAGGCCGTTCGTCAGAATTTTTTCCGCGCGCAAGCCCGTGGGCGAGGCCCGCGTCAGTCGGAACAGGTTGTCGCCCGTTAGCTCCGCGCCGCCGCGCAACGCCAGCACCGGCGCGAGCGCGCGGGTGTTGAGCGAGGCCGGTTGGCTGTTCGTCGAGCCGGTGCGTCCGACGGTCTCCCGATATTTTTTCAACTCGACCAGCTTCAGCCCGCCGCCGTGCGACGTGAATGTGTAAATGGCGTCCGCGCTCTCCAGCTTCTCGGTCTGCTCCGGCGAACCGGGCGCGACGAGGGGAACGAGCGATGTGACGGCGGGGTTCGTATTGCTGGTCAGCACCGACGGCGAGGGAACATTCGTCCCGGTCGCGAGCGTGTTCGTGACGGTGGGGAGGATGTTGGTGCGCGGCGGCGCCGGCGTGGGCGGCCAGATTTTCGGGACCAGGACCGACATCCACAAAAACAACAGGGCGAACGAGGCGCCGAGGACGAGAATTGATTTACGATCCATGTAGAAAATTGTTTGTTCCGGCTTTCTGAGTTTCACCGAACACCGCACCTTGAACGTTCGCCGCCGGCGGCACCGGGTCAGATCCGCAGCCGCCCCACGGATGGCAGCGGCACAGCCGCCGCACCATCAGCACCGCCCCGCGCGCCGCGCCATGTGCGCGCACCGCCTGCACCGCGTACCCCGAGCACGTCGGCGTGAACCGGCAGCCGCCCAGCGGCCCGGCCAGGAAATGCAGCACCGGCGAAACCATGAGCTGATAGGCCCGCAGACTAAGCGTGAGGAGGCGTTGCGCCAGATTCATTTGGTTTCAAAAGGCCGGCCCGATGCAACGCGGACAGGTAATCCCGTTCCACGTCGGAAAACTTTTTACCGACAATCGACGCGCGGGCCACGAGCACCAGATCGACCCGCAACGGCAGCGCGCCTTGATGCAGCCGGAAGGCCTCGCGCAAGAGCCGGCGCGCCCGGTTGCGGGCCACGGCGTTGCCGATCTTCCGGCTGGTGACCGCGCCCAACCGCGAGACCGGGGCGGCGGGCAGCGGGAGCCAGTTCAGAATGAGACAGCCGCAGACCAGCCGCCGTCCCAGCGTTTTGGCCCGCAGAAAATCGCGGCCCTGCTTGATGCGCCGCGCGCGCGGAAACGGGAGCGGGGTGGGCAGGCGACGGAGGGCCATTGGAGAATCAGACCGGGGTGAGGCGTTTGCGGCCCACGCGGCGGCGGTTGGCGAGGGTGGCCTTGCCACTCTTGCTGGAGTTGCGGTTGAGGAATCCGTGCTGGCGTTTGCGCCGGATTTTTGACGGTTGATATTGACGTTTCATGCGTGTCTTTCAGTGCTGTAGCTGTCGCAAAACCCGCTCGATGAAACCCAAAACAGGGAACTCAGTCCTCACGGGAAGGCGGAGAGTAGCAGTGAAAAAAGGCGTGTCAACCCCTGTCCGGCCCGTCGCGGGCTTGGCGCGGCGGGCGGTTTCCGCCAGACTCGCCGAGATGCTGGCCATGCCATCATTCATTCGTGAACAGATGGACGGGGTTTGTCTCGCGGTCAAACTGCAGCCGCGCGCGGCGAAAAACGAAATCGGCACAGCGCTGGGCGACGAACTGAAGATCAAGGTGACCGCGCCGCGGGTCGAGGCGGCGGCTGCTGGCGGAGACGCTGGGCTGTCCGCGCGGCGCGGTGCAACTGGCGTGCGGCCAGACTTCGCGGCACAAGACGATTCGGATCAGCGGCCTGACGGCGCGGCAGATGGCGGAGAAATTGTCGGGGACGTGGCAGTCGAGGTGACGAGGCTCCAACTGAAAAGCGGGAAGGGAAGCAGATCAGAGCCTCCTCACGTCGGCTGCTACGGTGACGATGATGAATGCATTTTCGGGAAAAATTTCGCGGCGGTCGTGCAGGTGGCGGCGCTCAGTTCTTCCAGCGTGCAGGCCTTGGTCTGCGCGACGACTTCAGAAATTTCCTTCACGTAGGCCGGCTCACAGCGCTGGCCGCGATACGGCACCGGCGCGAGGTAGGGGCAGTCCGTCTCGAGCATGAACTGGTCGGGCGGCGTGGCGGCGAGGGTGTCGCGGATGTTCTGGCCGTTCTTGAACGTGACGATGCCGGTGAAGCTGACGAGCGAGCCCATCGCCACGATCCGGCGCATGGCCGCCGGGTCATCGGCGAAGCAGTGGAATACCCCGCGCAGTTTCCCGGTGAATGGCTGCAGCTGCGCGAGCGTGTCTTCGAGCGCCTTGCGCTGATGGATCACGCAGTTGAGTCCGAACTCGGCGGCGATTTCCATCTGCTGCTGAAAAATCCGCGCCTGGTTTGCGTGATGGCGGCGGTCGTCCTCCGGTGTTTTGCCCGGCTGCGCGCTGGGGAGATGGTGATAATCCAAGCCCGTCTCGCCGATGGCCACGACGCGCGGATGTGCGGCTAGGGCGCGAAGCGCGGGGCGCAAATCTTCCGGGGCTTCATCCGCGTTGCACGGATGCCAGCCGATGGCGGCGAAGACCTGGGGAAATGTTTCGGCCAGCTTCACCGCGCGTTCGCTGCTGGCGAGGTCGGTGCCGATGGAGATGATCTTGGTGATGCCGGCGGCGTGGGCGCGCTCGATTATCTGCGGCAAATCGGCGGCGTAATCGGGATAATCGAGATGCGCGTGGGTGTCGTAAAAAATGGCCATGATTCAGGTGCGTGACCGCGCGAGCTGCTTCGCGAGCCGGAGTGCGGCGATCATGCTCGACGGATTGGCGACGCCCTGGCCGGCGATGTCGCAGGCGGTGCCGTGGTCGGGCGAGGTGCGGATGAAGGGCAGGCCGAGCGTCCAGTTCACACCGGAATCGAAGCCGATCATTTTCAGCGGCACCAGTCCCTGGTCGTGATACATCGCCACCACCGCGTCGTAGTCACCTCGAAAAACCTGGTGAAACAACGTGTCGGCGGCGAACGGGCCGTGGGCGTCGAGGCCGCGCGCCCGCGCGGCGGCCACGGCGGGGGCGATGGTGGTGATTTCCTCGTCGCCGATTTTTCCGCCTTCGCCGGCGTGCGGGTTGAGGCCGCAGACGCCGATTTTCGCGCGCGGTAGACCGAGGTCACGGCAGGCGCCGGCGGCGCGTTCGATGGCCAGTTCAATGTTCCCGCGCTGGAGCCGCGCGGCGACTTCCTTGAGCGGGACGTGAATGGTGGCGAGGGCGACGCGCAGCCAGCGCTGGCGGTCGTCGCAGCCGAGCAGCATCATCACGGTGCGGTTCGTGCCGGCGAGGCCGGAGAGAAATTCCGTCTGCCCGACGAAGTGCGGGTGGCCTGCGCGGATGATGGCCTCCTTGCTGACGGGCGCGGTGACGAGGGCGCGGGCTTCGCCGCGCAGGCAGCGTTCCGCGCCGTCCTGCAGCCAGGCCAGGGCGGCGCGGGCGGCGGACGCGCTGCCGGGGGAGGAGGGCGCGGTGAATTCAGTCGCAGGCTGATGAAATAAAATCCGCGCGGAGGAGGAGGTGCCGAGTTTTTGCAGATCGAGACGGAGGCCGAGTTTCTCGTTCCACTGGCGGGCGAGCGGTTCGTCGCCGATGAGCAGGTAGCGGGCGTCGTCGGCCGGGAGTTCGGCGGCGAGGGCTTTGAGGGCGACTTCCGGGCCGATGCCGGTGGGGTCGCCGAGTGCGATGGCAATGCGTCCGGTCATGCGAGGGGTCGGGGCAGGCCCGCGTCCGCCGCTCAGAAGTAGCGGACGAAGGATTTGGTTTTCATGCGGTCCACCCAGCGTTGCTGGAGACGGGTGCGCTCCTTGATGAGGAGGGCTCTTTCGATTTCCTCGCGGACCTCGGAGAGTGGCCGGACATGGGCCTCGCGTTTGTTTTCCACGAGCAGGAGGTAGCAGGCGTCGGGCAGGTCGATCACACCGCTGCGCTCGCCCGGCTTGAGGGCGAAGGCGACGTCGGCCAGATCCTTGCGGAGGGCGGAGCGTTCGACCCAGCCGCGATCACCGCCGACGGAGGCCAGGGATCCGTCCGTATAGTTGCGGGCCATTTCCTCGAAGGTGGCGCCCTCTTTGATCTTCCCGAGGATTTCGTCGGCCCGTTTTTTGGTCTCCCCGGTGTCGCCGGCCTTGGGTTTGATCATGTCGATCGTGCGCAGTTTGATCTGCTCGCCCAGGGAGAAGTTGGTCTTGCTGGCCTCGTAGAAGGCGGCGATTTTTTGCGGCGAGATGATCAGCTCCTGGGAAATATTTTTCGCCCGGAGCGCGTCCACGATGATTTCGTCGCGGGTCTGCTGGCGGTAGGTCTCGAGGGTGATACCCTGGCTTTTGAGGGTGCGGGCGAGCGTGACGCGGTCGCCGAAACGCGCGCGGGTCCGATCCTTGATGGTGTCGTCAATGATGCTTTCGGGGAGGTTGTAGCCGGCGGTTTTGAACTCGTGCAGAATGAGCAGGCGCTCGACGAGTTGCTCGGTGCCGTCGCGACGGAGGTCGATCAGTCGTTCGCGCATGGCCTGCGACTGACTGGCGAACTGGCGTTCCAGGGTCTCGATGGCCGGGCCGACGAATCGTTCCACTTCTTGGTAGGTGATGATCTTTTCGTTGACGATGACGGCGACGCCATTGATCAGATCGGCCTGCTGGGCGGCGGCGTGGAATCCCGCCAGCCAGCCGGCGCAAAGGATGACAAATAAAAATCTCATTCGATAGGCGCGCATACTAGGCTAGGGCGGGGGAAGGTCAAGTGTCCGGCTTTGCATTCCCCTCGAGCGCGGCTGTGTCCCGCGCGGCGCGGGATCAGCCGCAGCACGCTCGCACACCGTGACCCTTTGCATTGTTCGAGAACTTTTCCACGCTTGACGTGCTGCGGTTGGTCGGGGACGACACAGCCGCGCTCCGGGCGCGGGACGGACGCTTGACGGCCCGGATGCCTTTGTTACGGTTGCCCCCATGAACTCACGCTGCTTTCGATTTTCCCGCCCGGTGCCTGGCGACTGTTTTTGCCGGGCCGTCCGGCGGGCGGGGCCGCGTTGATCCGTAAAAACTTCCCGCCGCCGCAGGCCGTCCGCCTGCGGTTTTTTTGTCGGGTTACTCCCTGAAATTATGATCGTCGTGCTCAAGCCCAACATCACCAAAAAAGAGGAAGCCGCCGTGCTCCGGGGAATTCGGCGGTTGGGCTACGAGCCGCGCGTCCTGCGCGGCGTGGAGCGCACCGTCATCGGCGCGATCGGTGACGAACGTAAACATCACACCCTCGAAACGCTCACGGCGGTCTTCCCCCAGGTCGAGAGCGTCACGCCCATTCAGAAGCGCTTCAAGCTCGTCAGCCGCGAGGCGCACCGGGGCAACTCCACCATCACCCTGCCCAACGGCACGGTCATTGGTGGGAAGAAATTTGTCGTCATGGCCGGCCCGTGCTCGGTCGAGGGCGAGAAGCAGTTGCTCACCACGGCCCACGCCGTGAAACAGGCCGGCGCGACCGTGCTGCGCGGCGGGGCCTTCAAGCCGCGCACCTCACCCTACGAATTCCAGGGACTCGGCGAAAAGGGATTGAAGCTGCTGGCCAAGGCGCGCAAGGAAACCGGCCTGGCCGTCATCACCGAGCTGCTTTCCGAACAGCACGCTGAAATGGTCGCCGAGTACGCGGACATCCTCCAGATCGGCGCGCGCAACGCGCAGAATTTCCAACTCCTGATCGCCGCTGCGAAAACCGGCCGGCCGGTGCTCCTCAAGCGCGGCCTCTCGATGAAGATCGACGAATGGCTGCTGGCCGGCGAATACGTCCTCGCTCATGACAACGCGAACCTCATGTTCTGCGAGCGCGGCATCCGCACCTTCGAGACCTACACACGCAACACGCTCGATCTCTCGACCGTTCCGATCATTAAGAAGGAGTCGCACTGCCCCATCGTCATTGATCCGAGCCAGGGCGCGGGCAAGGCCGACCTAGTCGCAGCGATGAGTAAAGGGGCGGCGGCCATGGGCGCTGACGCCCTGCTCATCGAGGTGCATCCGAATCCCGCCGAGGCCTGGAGCGACGGCGCGCAACAATTGACGCTCGAAGGCTTCGCCAAGCTGATGGGGGAGTTGCAGCCTTTCATCGCGGCGGCAGGCCGGGACTGAGGCGAAGCAGGCGGTGGCAGGGGCGGGTGAATGGCGCGCGCGCACCCGGACGCTCCTTCCTTCGGCATCGCCGCTGGCAGCCGACGACAACGCCTGCCTCGCCCCCAAGGTGGACGGCGTCCTCTTCGTCATCCGCGCCTCCTTCACCTCGGCCCGCCTCTCCCACAACGCGCTCGAAACGCTCTATCAGCGCCAGGTCAACGTGCTCGGACTGGTCTTCAACTCCATCGAGAGCAACAGCCGCAAATATTACTACTTCAAGTACCCCGAATATTACGCGCACGACAAAACGGCGCAGAAATAACGGCCGGCCGGCGGCTGTCTCCCTTTGACGAATCTTCCGCGACGAATCCTTGCCAGCCGCCGTTGCCGCCTGTTTGATTGCCCCGCGCGCCGGTAGCTCAATTGGATAGAGCTTCTGACTTCGGATCAGAAGGTTGCAGGTTCAAGTCCTGCCCGGCGCACCACTTTTCCCTCAGCAAATCGCGGGATTTGCCTTTCCTCACATCGGCCCAATGTGGCGAGTAGTATCAAAAGTAGTATCAGGGGCGTTTTGGTTCCGGCGGTGGCCGGCGGGCGGGCGGTGGCGGGTCGAGCGGGTCATTCAAAGGGATCGTCGGCGGCATCCTCTCCCGACTGCCGGAAGGCCCAGGGAGAAAACCGCTCGAATCCCCGGCTTGCGGGGAATTCCAGATGGCCAGCCAGACGAAGGCGGGGGGAGAGCGGGGGTGGGGCGGTGGTCAGCCGTTTCTTTATGGATACCCCTCTGCGATATTGAAAGGGCAGCGACTGATCGGAATTTGCTTTCTGGACGCTGCGCGGTTCCACCGCAAGAATTCGCTTTCGCGCCCGCCGCACCGGAAACTCAGACCGGGGATCGGCGACGGGGAGCGACGGGGATCGTCGATATGTGACTTAGGGAGACCCTGAATAAAGCCAAGTTTTCAGATTTCAGTTTATGCTGATGGGAAAGTGATTCTCAAAAGACGAAGATTTACGTCTGGCGGCCTGGGTTCGCGGGTCGGTGCTGGTTTGGTGGCGGGGTTGGGCCGCTTTTTTAACTCCTCAACCATTTTGATGCATGGTGATGCATGGTTTTTTCACGTCGTGGCGGTTCGTCCTCCGATCACCACATTGGCGAGTCCAAATAACGTGTAGAGTTGATGTCCGTTCTTGGCCAGTCCTCGATAGCGCACCTTCCGATGGCGGAAAATATTCTTCA
>SIBH01000042.1 GCA_009695285.1 Pedosphaera sp. | reverse complement strand
ACGGTGATTTCCTGGAGGGCGATTGCCGCGAATTCAAAGCCGGCGAGGTCACGATGTCCTCGGTGCTTTTTGGTCTCAAGAAATTCGAGGCCAAACGCACCGCCCGCGCGCTCGTTTTTCATCCGCTCCCGAATCCCGCGTCCAAGTGACGGGCGACAGTTGACACCGTTGAGTTTCTGCGGTCCCCCGAGGTCAGGCCGTTCCCCGCTTCGGATGGGCCACCCACTCGCCATCGTCTCCGCCCAGCGGCTCGCAGTGGTAATCGAGATCGCGCAGAAATTTCTGCGCCTCCCCCGGAGGAATCCCCAACAACCCCATCCGCTCCCGGTTCTGCTCAAAGAACAGCGTGCCGATCCGTTTTTTTTTAGCAGCGCCTCGCAGCCGAACAACACCCAAGTGTCCGCGGCTTCCACATCAATCTTGTGCACGTCAATGGACGGGTCGGGCAATTCCTGATCGAGACGCACCAGTGGCACCGTGATCGTGCTGGCGGTGTCTGATGTGGTAATCCCGCTCCAACCGGTTTGTTCCGCCGGTCCGGCTTCGAAGGAAATGGTGCCGGAGCTTTTGCCTACGGCCTTGGGGATGATTTTGATCCGATCCTCCAAGCGGTTTCGGGTGACGTTATTTTTCAGCAGCGCAATGTTGCGCGGCGCGGCCTCGAAGGAGATGACCCGGACGGACGGATTCACGCCCGCCCACAAGAGTGAAAAATATCCCATGTTCGCGTCGACATCGACCAGCAGCCCGCCCTGCCGCGCCAGTTGCATGATGTGCCCGGACAGCGCGAGTTCGTAAAACCGTTGAAGGCAATGTTGACCGAGATGACGTCGCCCGGCAGCAAACCGTGCATCGAGATGTTCGGCGCCAGCGCCAGGGGCGACACCTCAAAAAGCCCCGGTCAGTCCGCGTGACGGGTGTGGTAGTAACGGTAGTAAAGCGGCTGCTGGAAGCGTCTCGGCAGTAGCCGGGAGAGGAGTGGTCGCTTCATGTGTGGGATGAGATGGCCGGCGGGCGGGCGCTTTGTTCCGGGCAGGCGGCACCTGGCGGCGGCCGGTCATGGCGTCTTCGGCTTGGCCGCCTTGGCGCCGAAACGCACCGAGCCGGCTTCCATTTTGCCGCCGTCGGCGGTCTTGCAGGAGCCGGCAGCTTCTTCGCCCACCACGCCGTCTTCGAGGGTCGCCGGTTTTCCGGCCTTGGTGATTTTCGTTTCCGAGGTGACCTGGAACACGCGTTCGCCGACGGTGATGGTCTTGGCCTGCTTGTCCACCGCAGTTAAAATGCCGGTGAAAGGAAGACTCTTCCCCTTCGCCGCCTTTCCGGCTTCGGCGGGTGCGGGTTTCTTATCAGCTGCGCCCACCCGGGGCGCGGCGATGGCGGCGCAGGCCGCGATCAGACACAGACTGAGTATTTTTTTCATAACTGGTTCTGGGGACGTTTTGAATTGATCGCTGTTTCCGGGGCAGTTCGTAACAAAATCATCCCAGGGTGCAAGGTCTAATTCCGCAACGGCCGCAGATGGTCCCGGTTTGACTTTATCCGGGCAAAGCCCCTTTACTGAGGCAAATGTTTTCCGCCGCCCTGCCCGCCGCCCGCCTCGAAATTCACCACGACTTCGCGCCCCGCCCGGGCATCTGCCACGTCGTTTTTGATTTTGACGGCACGCTCTCCTGGCTGCGCCACGGCTGGCCGGAAATCATGCGTCAGCTTTTCCGCGAACATCTGCCGGTGCGTCCCGGCGAATCCGAAGCCGCCATCCGCGAGTTGCTCCTCGGCGACATTCTCAGCTTGAACGGCAAGCCGTCCCTCCATCAGATGAACCGCCTGGCCGAACGAGTGACGGAGCGCGGCGGGCACGCGCCCGATCCCGGCCAGCTTCTGCTCGAATACCAGCGCCGGCTCGACGCGGTCATCGAGGACCGTTCAAAAAAAATTCTAAATGGCCCGGAGGCTCAGGATGAGTTCGTGGTCTTCGGCGCGCGCGCGCTGCTGGAAAAACTCCGGCACCGCGGCGTCACCCTCCACATCCTCAGCGGCACCATCGAACACCGCGTCCGGCACGAGGCGGAACTGCTCGGCTTGGCCAGTTTTTTTGGCGGGCGCATTCACGGCAGTTCGCCGGACGACCCCCATTTCTCCAAGCGCGACGTGATCGACCGCATTTTGCGCGAGGGGAAAATTTCCGGCGACAGCCTGCTCTCGATCGGCGACGGCCCGGCCGAAATGAAATGCACCCGCGCCGTGGGCGGACTCGCGCTGGCCGTGGCCAGCGATGAAAATGACAACGGCTCCGGCCTGGCCGATCCGTGGAAGCGCCGCCATCTCCTCGAGGCCGGCGCGCACGCGCTCATCGCCGACTACCGCGAACCGGACGCTTTGCTCCTGCGAATTTTTGGCTCATAATTTCCCGCAGCATCATCTGCCGCCATGAAAACACCGCCGCCACCGCTCGATCTCTCCCGCGTGAAAGTTTATCCGCTGGCGCAGCGCCGCAGCCTCGCCACGATCGGGGAAACAGTTGTTTCGCCCGCCACGCTCCGGCCGGACTGTTCCACCGCCAGCGCGAAAACCATCCGCGCCGCCGCCGAAAAAATCCGCGCCGCCCGCGGGCGCGGTGCCAGCGTCATGCTCATTTACGGCGCGCACCTTTTGAAAAACGGCGGCCACCTCCTGCTCGACCAACTCATGGCCGGCGATTGGATCACGCATCTGGCGACCAACGGCGCGGGCACGATCCACGATTGGGAATGGGCCTTTCTCGGACGCTCCACCGAGAGCGTCGAGCAGAACGTGGCCACCGGCACCTTCGGCACCTGGGACGAGACCGGGCGCAACACCCATCTCGCGCTGCTGGCCGGCGCGCTGCTCGGTGCCGGCTACGGGCGCAGCCTCGGACGCCTCGTCGCCGAGGATGGCGTCACCCTGCCGGCGGCGGAAACGCTGGAGCAAGCCCTGCGCGCCGAGCCGGCCCATCCGCTCGCCCCGGCCCGCGCGGAACTACTGGTGGCGATGCGCACACACGGCCTCGCGGCGGGACGGCACGAAGTGAAACACCCGTGGAAAAATACCTGCGTGCTCGCGCAGGCGTTTCTGCGCGGCGTGCCGCTGACCGTCCATCCCGGCATCGGCTACGACATCATCTCGAATCATCCCATGTTCAACGGCGCGGTGCTGGGCCGCGCGGCGACCGTGGATTTCCGCCAGTTCAGCACCGCCGTCGAGGGGTTGGACGGCGGGGTGGTGCTGTCGATCGGCTCGGCGATCATGGGGCCGCAGGTTTTCGAGAAGAGCCTCAGTTGCGTGAACAACCTCCGCCTCCAGGACGGGCGCGCGATCGTGCGCGACCACACCATCTTCGTCGTGGACCTCCAGGACGGCGGCCACTGGGACTGGACGCAGGGCGAGCCGCCCAAGGAGAACCCCGCCTACTATCTTCGCTTCTGTAAAAGTTTTTCCCGCATGGGCGGCGCGATGCACTACGCCCAGTGCGACAACATCGCCTTCGTCCATCACCTCCTGCACCAGTTGCAAAACTGCCCGTGAACCCAGAACGCTTCCTCTCGATCACCCGAAAATATCCGCGCCTGCGCGTCGCGGTCGTCGGCGATTTCTGCCTCGACCGCTATCTCGAAATCGATCCGGCGCGGCGCGAGACTTCCCTCGAGACCGGCCGACCGGTGCACAACGTCGTCCGCGTCCGCAGCCAACCGGGCGCGGCGGGCACCATCCTGAGCAACCTCGTGGCGCTGGGTGTCGGCCAAATTTATCCGGTCGGATTTTGCGGCGAGGACGGCGAGGGATTTGAACTGCGTCGCGCGTTGCAGGGCCGCGCCGGGGTGCGGCTCGATTATTTTTTCCAGACGCCGCTCCGGCGCACATTCACGTATTGCAAGCCGCTGCTGGTGGCGCCGGGCCAACCGCCCGTTGAACTGAACCGGCTCGACAGCAAGAACTGGACGCCCACGCCGCTGTCCTTGCGGGCACAAATCGCCGCCGCCGTCTGCGCCCTCGCTGGCCGGGTGGATGCGATCATCCTCATGGACCAGGTGGACGCGGCGGGGACCGGCGTCCTGACGGCTCCCGTGCTGGCGGCGATCAACGCGGTCCGCCGGGCGCGGCCGGGGCTGCTGATTCTCGCGGACAGCCGGCGCGGGTTGAAAGGTTTCCCGCCGGTGGATTTGAAAATGAACCGCGCGGAACTGGGCGTGCTGGCGGGCGTGAAACGGAAATTGAATCTCGCGGAAATAAAATCCCAGGCGGCCCGGCTCGCGCGCCGCCGGAGCCGGAAGGTTTTTGTGACGCTGGCGGAGCAGGGGATTGTGGGCGCGGCGGCGGACGGCGCGGTGGCCCACGCCCCGGTGCTGCCCGTGCGCGGCGAGATCGACATCGTGGGGGCGGGCGACGCGGTGACGGCGAACCTGACCACCGCGCTGGCCGCCGGGGCCTCGCTGCCCGAGGCGCTGGCGCTGGCCAACGCGGCCGGGTCGATCGTCATTCACCAGTTGGGGACGACGGGCACCGCCAGCGTCGCGCAGTTGCGGAAAAAATTGAGAGCTTGAGCGAGGGCTTGGCGACTTTGCGTTAAAGCCGATCTCCGAAATAGAGACCAGGCAGGATGGTGGGGCAGGCGTCTGCCCCCGGACAAAAAGATTCGAGGGCGAGACGGCCGGGAATACAGCCGGGACTGCTACGCCACTAGGCCGCCGCGATGTTGACCAGACGCACTTCGCGCTGCGGGAACGGAATCTCGATGCGCGCGGCGCGGAAGCGTTCGAGTACGGCCAGATTGATCTCCGCCGCCGCCGAGCCGTAGTCGGGCACGCTCACCCAGGGCTGGATACTGATGGACACGCCGGAGTCGCCCAGCGCCGAGGTGCCGACGGCCGGCTCCATATTTTTCAACACGCGCGGGTTGCTGGCCAGGACGTCATTCACCATGGCGATGGCCTCGGTCACGTTCGTTCCGTAGGCCACGCCGACGGAGAGGTTGAGCTGCCGGATGGTGCCGTAGTTGCGCAGAATTTCGCCGACAATCTTCCGGTTGGGAATGACGATGCGCGAGCGGTCCGAGTGGACGAGGGTGGTGGAGAACAGCTCGATGGTGGTGACCCGCCCGTTCATGCTGAGCAACTCGATGTATTCGCCGACCCGGAACGGCTTGGTGAAAATGATGGTCAAACCGGCGACGACATTGCCGAGCACGCCCTGCATGGCCAGGCCGATGCCGATGCCGGCCACGCCGATGCCCGCGACGAGCGGCGCGATGGCCACGCCGACTTTCTCCAGCACCAGCACGAGGGTGAAGGCAATGATGACCAGCTTGATCATCCGCACGATCAACATCCGCACCGGCGGTTCCATGTCCTTTTTGGAAAGCTGCCGCAGGACGAGCTTCCCGATCCAGCGGGCGACGAGGATGCCGATGATGAGGATGACCATTCCGCCGAAGAGCTTGAACCCGTACTCGACGAAAAATTTGATGATGACGTCCTTGACCATCAGAATGGTTTCGGTGGCTTCTTTGGTGGGCATAAAATGATTGCGGGTTTGTTTTACGTTTCTGTCCTGCGGATATTATTTCCGCGCGGGATGAAGGCAACATTGTTTTGGCAACGATGCGTTTGGAAACGAGGCAAGGCGCCGATGCATCCACCGACTCGGCCGTGCTCCGTCATTTCACAGTGGGAAAACGGCGGGACTGGAGAACTGTGGTGTTAGTGCCGCCGGCCGTCACCACCAGTGCCGCCAGCCGGGCGTCGCGCTCGATGATCGGCAAGCCGCGCGCCGGCCCGAGCACGCAGATCGTCTTGGTTAGCGCGTCGCTGCGGGTGGCGCACTCGGCGAGCACCGTCACTTGGAGGCGGTTGGTCAGCCCCACGCCGGTGCGCGGATCGACGAGGTGGCTGTAACGGACGCCGTGCAACTCGACGTACTGCTCGGCGTCGCCGGAGGTGGAGATGCCGCAATTTTTCAAGGTCAGCGCGCGGAGATGATTGGTGCCGGCGCCGGCGGGCAGGGCGATTTCCACGCGCCAGCCGGGCAGGCCGGGCGGGGCGTCGCCGAGGGCGAGATCACCGCTGGCGGCGACGAGCGCGCGGGAAATCCCGTTTCGCCGCAACACCCGCAGAGCCTCGTCCGCCGCGTAGCCCTTGGCAATGCCGCCGAGATCGAGCCTCATGCCGGGGGTGAGCAGCGTGACGGTGCGGCGGCGCGCGTCGAGCCGCACCTGGTCGAAGCCGACGGCGGCGCGGGCGGCGGTGATTTTTTCTGGTGTGGGCAGTTCGCGCTGCCGCCGCGCGCGCCGCCAGAGCTGCACCATCGGGCCGACCGTCACGTCGAATGCGCCTTCGGTCTGGCTCGAGAGACGTTCGGATTTTTGCAGGATGTCGAAGAGTTCCGCGCTCACGGGGACCGCAGTTCCGGGACGTTGCGCGCACAACCGCAGCAGTTCGCTGTCCGGGTTGTAGTCGGTGAAAATGTTGTCGAGCGTGTGGACGCGCGCGAAGGCGGCGCGGACGGCGTGGCTGGCGGTGGCGGCGTCCGGCGCGAAGAGGGTGATGCGCCAGAGCGTGCCCATGTGCGGCTCGCTGAACTCGAAGCGCGCGAGGCTTGGTTCCGGCGTGGTGCGGCAGCCGGTCAAGAGAGCGAGGGTGAACAGCGCGAAGAACCACCTCAGTTTTCGGCCCGAAGGCATGACTTCCGCGCAGTCCCGCAGGGACGGACGATCATAGCCCAGTGCTTGAGCACTGGGTTCGCCGCACCGCCGGACGAGTCCCGCAGGGACGGCAGAACCGGGCGTGAAATTTCTGTCGTCCCGGCGGGACTCAGGTCGCATCGTCGCCAACCCAGCACTGAAGTGCTGGGCTATTAGCTGTCGTCCCTGCGGAACTTGGCCGCCGCGCCGTTCAGATTTTGGATTCGAGTTCATCGTTCGCAAAAAAATCACCCGCATCGTTGGCACGATGCGGGTGCGGGTCAAACTTCGTTCGTGCGGCGGCTCAAACGACTTTCTTGAACCATTCCGCGTTGCCGGGCACGGCCAGGTCGTAGCCGCCGGAGGCGTTCGGCTTGACCAGCGGCTCGGCGTCCCACGCCAAATCCTTGGGCATGGTATCGACCTTGGAGTTCATGGCCTGTTCCCAGGAGATTTCCTTGCCGGTGTAGGTGGACATGCGGCCGAGGATCGCGGTGAGCGTGCTTTTCGCGCCGTTCTCGCCTTCGTTGTAGGGCGTGTCGTTGCGGATGGCGGCGAAGAGATCGTCGTGCTCCTGCTGGTAGGCATCTTTACCGCCGCCCTTGAAGCGCCACGGATTTTCGCCGGTGATGACGCCGTGCTCGAAGTTGGTCCGGCCCTTGGTGCCGACGGCGTGCTGGGCGACTTCGTTCCAGCAGCCGGTCTGGTGGCGGCACTGGCTGAAGCAGATGGAACCGTCGGCATAGGTGTATTCGACGACGTGGTGGTCAAAGATTTCGCCGTAGTCCTTGCCCTTGCGGGTTTCGCAGCCGCCGTTGCCGCGGGCGCTGACGGGGTAGCCCTTCTTGAGCCAGTTGACCATGTCGAGGTTGTGGATGTGCTGTTCGCAAATATGGTCGCCGCACAGCCAGACGAAGTAATACCAGTTGCGGAGCTGGTATTCCATTTCGGTGAGCTTGCGTCCGGCCTTGGCTTCGAGGTCGGCGCGCTTGTTCAGCCAGGGGGTGTTGCCGTTCCAGTAGGCGCGCATGGACACGATGTCGCCGATGGCGCCGTCGTGCAGGCGATTCATGGTTTCGATCATGCTGGTCTGGTGATGGCGCTGGAGGCCGACGCCGACCTTGAGGTTTTTCTTTTTCGCCTCTTCCACGGCGGCGAGAAATTTGCGGACGCCGGGGCCGTCCACGGCGACGGGCTTCTCGGTGAAGACGTGTTTGCCCTGGCGGACGGCTTCCTCGAACTGCATCGGGCGGAAGCCGGGCGGGGTGGTGAGGATGACGACGTCGGCCAGCGCGATGGCTTTTTTGTAGGCGTCGAAGCCGACGAATTTGTTGTCGTCTTTGACGACCACCTTGTCTTTGTGCTGGCCCTTGAGATTGTTCAGGCTGCCGTTCATGCGGTCCGCATGCACGTCCGCCACGGCGACGAGTTGCACGCTCTCGCCGGTGCTAAGGGCCTGGCTGGCCGCGCCGGAACCGCGCCCGCCGCAGCCGACGAGGGCGATCTTGATGGTGTCACCGGGCGAGGCACCGAGGGCGAAGCGCTCAATGGGCAGCGCACCGAGTAGCGCGCCGCCAGCGGCGATCTTGGAGGAGGTGGAGAGAAAGCCCCGGCGATTGAAGAGGCCGGGCGTGAGCGGGGTGTTGGGTGGGTTCATAGGTTGGGTTGGTTGTTTAAATTCGGGCGGTTCGACGTTCGTTGCTTGGACGGCTATTCAATTTTCCACGGGCCACGGTTGGCGGCAAGTGCGTCCTGCTTTCCGGGGTGCGCGAACCATAATCGTTTCGTCATCCGCGTGTCCATTACTCACCGTGCGGAAGAATTCGTCAGTGCGAAGAAAGGCAGCCGAACTTGGCGACGGCGAAGACGAATCCCAGGACGGAGACGATGAGGAGCCAGGGCGAACCACCGATGGCGAGGAGAATTCCCCAACCGAGGGCTGTGCCCATGATCAACCAGACGGCGAGCGAGTAGATAAATTTCATGGACACGAGTGTAGCGGGTTTGAGAATCCGCGCAAGCGGGGTTTCCTTGGGGCAGATGGGAAGGGGGGAAAGCGGGAAAGGGGCCGGGGCTTGTGGTTCTCACTTTCCCGCCCGCCCACTTTCCCATCTGCCGTCTGGACGGCTACTCCTTCTCCACGTCGTTGTTCCAGTATTGCTCCATCTCCTCGGCCGAGGGCGTCTTCAGCGGGCGCACGATGCGGAAGCCGAGAAACTGCGCGTCGGTGTGATACCAGATGCTCTTGGGCAGTTGCGGATCCTGTTTTTTCCAGTACTTGCTGGAGCCGCGCTGGGCCGCGCTGCGCAGTTTGGGCGGCTCATCGTCCCACGAGCCGCCGCGCACGGTGTGCGGATAATTTATGGTCACGCGGTTCCACGGGTCCTGCCCGCCAAGCGTGACGGCCTTCACGTAGTTGGTTTCATATTGGTCGAGGCACCACTCGGCCACGTTGCCGTGCATGTCGAACAGGCCCCAGGGATTCGGCTTCTTTTTGCCAACCTTCTGGTACTTGAAATCGCTGTTCTTCTCGTGCCACGCGTAATCGCCCAACTTGCCGGCGTCGTCGCCGAAAGAATAGGCCGAGGTCGTGCCGGCGCGGCAGGCGTATTCCCACTCGGCGGCGGTGGGCAACCGGTAGAACTGCCCCGTCTTGGCGCTGAGCCACTGGCAGTATTTGTTGGCCGCGTGCTGGGTCATGCTGATCGCTGGGAAGTTTTCTTTGCCCATGCCGAAGCTCATCTCGACATACGGCTTGGTCGGGCGGGTGACTGCGTCGGAAATTTTGTCCACAGCCGGATCGGTCGGGATCGTGGTCTTGTATTTGCGCTCCTCGTCCTGATACATGAACAGCTCGAACTCATTCCACGTCACCTCGCATTGCTCCATCCAGAAGGCGGAAATTTTGACCTGGTGGCGGGGGCCTTCGTCGGCGGCCCGGCCCGGCTCCGTGTCGGGGCTGCCCATCAGAAACTCTCCGGCCGGAACCGGCACCATCACGAAGGACACCTCGGTACCGGGAATGGTGTTCGTGTAGATTTTCATCTCGGCCGCCGTCCGCGGGGCGGGTTTGGATGTGATCCAGCGGTGGATGTTGGCCACCACCACCTCTTCGTTGCCGACCGCCTGCTCAATTTTGCGCTGCGTGAGCTGCACCCCCTCGGGCCAGGGCGCGCCCTGCTCGATCCAGCCCGCGATGAGCGCGATGGATTCCTTCGGCAGCGGCCCATTCTTTTTCCTGGGCGGCATCAGTGCGTCATCGTCGAGCGGGACGATGAGGGAGGTGTAAACGGAGCTTTCCTTCAACTTGCCCGGCGTGATGCCGGGGCCGCTGTCGGCCCCGCCCTTGAACGCGGCGCTCTTGATGTCCAGGCGCAGCTTGCCCTTGGCGTAGCCGTCGCGATGGCAGACAACGCAGTTCAGCTCGAGGATCGGCCGGATCTGCTTCTCGAAATCGACCGGGTCGGCGGCGCGGACGGTGGACGCGGCGGCGAGCAGCGCCAGGGTGGCGGAGGAGAAAATTTGTTTCATTTGTTTATCTGACGTTAATGTCGGCGATTTTGTCGGAGGAAAATTGAAAGTCAACCCGTCGGAGCGGCGGAGGGGGCAGTTCAACCCGGATTCCCCGGCGGAAAATATTTAACCACGGATGGACACGGATGAAACCCCGACCGGGCCAGCGGGATTTCCCCCCCGCGCCGAGGCCTGGGCGGCAGGGCACGCATCAATTCCGTAGCCATCTGTGTCCATCCGTGGTTTCAAGTTCGGGCGTCCGGGTTCCAAGTTCCACAATTGGCTTCATCCCGCGCCCGGCCGGTGTATGCTCAGCGAAAATAAATTCTCAAATTTATGCCCAACTACACCATCGCCCAGCTTGACGAGATCCCCCCGGTGCGCTGCCCGTGCGGGTTTACCCGCCGCGCCTTCGCCGACGACCCGGACGGCGCCGCCAGCCTGCACCTCGTGGACATCCAGGAGGACGCGCAGACGCACTACCACAAGCAGCTCACGGAAATTTACCTCGTGCTCGAAGGCGAGGGCGAGATGGAGCTGGATGGGAAACGGTTTCCGGTGAAGCCGATGACGGCGATCTACATCCGGCCCGGCTGTCGCCATCGCGCCATCGGCAAATTGAAAATCGTGAACCTGCCCGTGCCGGTGTTTGACAAGAACGACGAGTGGTTTGATTGAGTGGCGGCGCCGGCTGGGGATGGCGGCCGGCCGGTGGCGGTTGGTGCGCTGTCAGGTGAACGGCACAAGCATCCAGCCGCGCGGCTGGTTCACGGCCAGCACCGCGCGATCCTCATAGAGAATCGGGAGGCGATCAGTGCGGCTGAGTTCGATGAAGAGGTTGATTGCCGTGCCACCCTTCATCGCGAAATGCGGTGTCTCGAAGATGGCGGGACGCTTTCGAGCAGGAGCCGGACGATTTCGATGTAGGCTTTGTCCATCACGGCTTCAGCACGAGCGTCCTTCCGTCTTTAAGGCGAGCAGACCAGCGGCTGTGCCCTTGCCGGTCTCCGGCCACCTTTCTTGCAGCGGCCGCCCACGGCAAACTTAATTCCTCGGCCTAGCGCACAGTAAGCCGCGTGACTTTGACGCGCTGGCAGTTCTTCAGCAGCGTGGTCAACACCTCCGGTCGTAGCGACCTTGCGCCCTCCATGAGGTTGCGGGCGTCTTAAATTCCCTGTTGAAGACGCACTTCACTTAACATTTCTAGCAGCCCTCTTTCCGGCACAGAGACCAGAACCCCGTCAGGTGTTTCCGGCAACGGCTGTAAACCGAATCGTTTCGGCAGCCTGGATGAAAACAGGTTTCGTGCCGTGTAGCGCGAGGGAAACCGCTTCTGAAACCATTCCGGCAATCTGGTCTTGCCCCCGCCCCACAAGGAGAGGGATTCGCGCGCCGGCAGATTGTGAAGGACACCGCGCCACGCCAGAGCCGTCTTGCCGCCGACGTGAAAGCCCGTCACCTGGCGCGACAGGAATTTCAAACAATCCTCCCGGCGCAACGTGTCGTTGGGATACATGAAGAGGCCGCGCCCCAGACGCAGCAACCATCCCGACTTTAAATAATGATGCGCCAGCGCCGCCGACACGCCCAGCTTCGTCAATTGCTGATGGTCGAACGGCGTCCCTCGCGGGAAGGCCGTTTACAGGCTTTTGATTAAATTAGGGCGAGTAGTTAAAGCCACGCTTGAACAATGGCGCCCAAATCAAGCGCCAGGCAAGGCGATTATCACCCCGGTCTTGAACCAGAGCCGCGCGGCTGATCCACGGCCAGCATCGCGCGATCCTCGTATAGAATCGGAAGGCGGTCGGTGCGGCTGAGTTCGATGAAGGCGGGCTTGGCGATGACCGGGCGTCCGGTCCGGCCGTGACCGGGTTAAATCGTCTGGCTCAGAAACCCGCCGTCCACGCGGAGGTCCGTGCCGGTGACGAAGCTGCTGGCCTGCTGGCTCGCGAGAAAAACCGCCGCGCCGATCAGTTCCTCGGGTTTGCCGAAGCGGCCCATCGGCGTGTGGGTCCAGATGGATTTGGTGCGCGCGGTGGGCGAGCCATCGTCGTTGAAGAGGAGCTTGCGGTTTTGTTCCGCAGGGAAAAAGCCGGGGGTGATGGTGTTGACGCGGACGCCGCGCGGCGCCCATTCGCGCGCGAGAAACTGCGAGAGGTTCAGCACGGCGGCCTTCGCGGCGGAGTAGGTCACGACGCGGGAGAGCGGCAGGTGCGCGCTGACGCTGGCGATGTTGATGATGCTGCCGTGACCGCGTTGCAACATGGCGGGGCCGAATTCCTGGCAGGGCAGCAGCACGCCGCCGACGAGGTTCAAATCAAAATTCGCGTGCCAGTCCTCGAGCGCGATCTGCTCGAAGGGCCGTTCGGCGGTGGCGATGGCCTTGGGATCGTTGCCACCGGCGGCGTTCACGAGCACGGTCGGTGGGCCAAGGGTTTTCTCAATCTGTTCATGCGCTTCGGCGAGGCTGGAACGGGAGATGGCGTCGGCCAGGAAGAACGCGGCCTGGCCGCCCTGCGCCTGGATGGCCTGGACGCGCGCCGCGCCGCGTTCGGCGTTGCGGCCGAGCACGGCGACCTTCGCGCCGGCGGCGGCCAGGCCGTCGGCCAAGGCGCCGCCGAGCGCGCCGGTTGCACCGATCACCACCGCCACGTCATTCGAGAGGTTGAAAAGGTTCATAGATGATGCGGCGGATGTTGCGGGAAGCATGAGCGGTGGTGAAGGGAAATTTTGCAAAAGGGAAGTAGCGGCTCCTCGGCAGAGAGTCGTCATTTCGGTTTTCCAGAGAAATGCGGCTTTCTCCCGAAAGCCGCTACGACGGATGGGGAGCTTGGGCGACACAGCCGCGCGCCGGTGCAAATGCCGCTCGCCACTCCCGGACGGTTGCTTTAGCCTGCGTGCAAATGCTGGCATTGCCCAAACCGGATGTGATTTTGACCCACGAGAGCGATCTCGACGGATTGCTGTCGGGCGTTTTGTTGCAGCGGCTGGCGCGGCAGCTTTTCGGCGTGAAGGTGCCGCTTGAGGCGAATCACTACAATAACTGGAAGCAGCGCGAAATGCGCGAAAACTCCGCGTGGGTGTGTGATTTGAATTTCGAGGCGCGGTTGGACCGCCCGAACTGGCTGGTCGTGGACCATCACACCACCGACGTGAAACCGCAGCAAGCCCTGCTCGTCCACGATCTGAACAAGTCCGCCGGGCTGCTCTGCTACGAGCTGTGCGTCCAGCACGGCCTCGGCTCGCCGGAGTTGGACCGCCTGGTGCATTTCAACAACGTGGCCGACCTGTTCCTGGAGGATGATCCTGATTTCGTGATCGCCAACGATTACGCGAGCCTGGTGAAGGTTTATCAGTTTTGGAACCTGCTCACCTTGCTCGACGGCAAAATCGAAAAGCTGCTGGATCATCCGCTGCTCGAGGTCATGGCGGTGAAGCGGCGCATCGAGGATCCGATCGGGCTGGTCTGGTGCAAGGCCAACCTCTCCGGCATCACGCCGGCCATCGGCTACATGGACACCGTGCTCGGCAACACCAACCTCATCATGCACCAGTTGCTCGAGGAGAAAAAAACTTCCTACACCGTCCTCGTGACGTTGATGCGGCGCGCGAACGGCACGATCATCGCCAGCTTCCGCAGCAAGAACGGCGAGGCGCTCAAGGTTGCGGAAAAGCTGCAGGGCGGCGGTCACGCCAACGCCGCCGGGGCCACGCTGCCGCGCTCGGTCAAGACCATCGTCGATGGGGTGGATTATCTCCGGAAACTTTTCAACACCAGCCCGTCTTCTTCCTCGCCGCTGAACAACCTGGAAAGCTTGTTCGCGAGTTTGGATATGAAGAAGTGAGCGACAAGGGTCAGTTCCTGATCTCTCTTGGCTGGATCGGACACGCTAAAGCGTGAACTCCAACGACGCGCGCGGGCCGTTTCCGTTGGAGTTCAACCTTTAGGTTGTCCCGCCTTCATGGGGGGATCAAGTGCATCACCCGACAGACTTTTTTCCTTTCCGACGTTTCCCACCTTGCCGCTGGCCCGGCGCGTCCCTAGCATTAGGCCCGATTTATGAGCAGCACCACCAATTTACCCGCGCCGCGCGCCGATGGCCGCGCCCCAGGCCAAATCCGTCCGATCCGTTTTCAAAACCACATCGCGCCCTACGCCACCGGCTCGACGCTGGTGGAGTGGGGGAACACGCGCGTCATCTGCGGCGTGACCGTCGAGGAGACGGTGCCGCGCTGGATGAAGGAGCAGAAAGTAACCGGCGGCTGGATCACGGCGGAGTATTCGATGCTCCCCTATTCCACGCTCACCCGCAAACCCCGCGACATCGCGAAGGGCAAACTGGACGGACGTTCCTCGGAAATCCAGCGGCTCATCGGCCGCGCGATGCGGGCGGCGCTCGATCTGGAACAGCTCGGGGCGCGCACGGTCTGCGTGGATTGCGACGTGTTGCAGGCGGACGGCGGCACGCGCACCGCGGCCATCACCGGCGCGTTTGTCGCGCTGTCCCTCGCGGTGAAGAAGCTGATGGGCGAGGGCAAGCTGGCCGGGAATCCACTGCTCCATCCGGTCGCGGCCGTCAGCGTGGGCATCGTGGACGGCATCCCGCTGGCCGATCTTTGCTACACCGAGGACGTGGCCGCCGCCGTGGACCTGAATCTGGTGATGAACGGCGCGGGGGAATTTATTGAGCTGCAAGGGACCGGCGAAGAGGCGACGTTCAGCGAGGCGCAGCTCGCGTTGCTGCTCGGCCTCGGACGGACGGCCATCGGCGAACTGCTCGCGGCCCAGCGCGCGGCCATCGGTTGACTCTTGCTGCTGCCATGACCTCACCGGCCAGTTTGTTTCTCGTCCGTCACGGCGAAGTCGAGACCCGCTATCACCGTGTCTTCGCCGGTTCGCGGATCGACATGGAGCTTTCCCCGCACGGCCACAGCCAGGCCGCCGCGCTCGCGCAATGGCTCCGAACCAGAAAGCTCGACGCCATCTATCACAGCCCGATGCAGCGCGTGCGCCAGACGCTCGCACCGTTGCTGGCGCACAACGGCGCCCATGCCCCGGTGGAAATGCCCGGCCTGCGCGAAGTCGATTTCGGCGACTGGACGGGCTGCAACTGGGCGCAGGTGCAGGAACAGTTTGGCGTCAGCGCCTACAACTGGCTGCATGAAATTGAGCGCGGTGGAATTCCCAACGGTGAATCCGCCGCCGCGATGCGCGCGCGCGTCGAGCCGTCGGTGCGGCAGATTCTCGCGGCCCATCCCGGACAGAATGTGGCGGTGTTCTGCCACGGCGGCGTGGTGCGGATGATTCTTTCCATCCTGCTGGAGCTGCCGCTGCCGAAGATGGCGTCGTTTGAAATCGATTACGCCAGCCTGACGCATGTCGAGTTGCACCCGCACAAGACGGAGGTGCAACTGCTGAACTTCGCGCCGTGGCGCGATCTGCCATGAAGTCGGGCGCGCTCTGGAAAATTTCCGTCGCCATTGCGCCCGAGGCGGAGGAGGCGGTGGTGGAATTGTTGTCCGGCTTGTTCGGAACCGCACCTTCCATTTACGCCGATGTTGAAACGCGCGAGACGGTGGCGTCCGTCTATCTGCCGAAACTTTCGGTGTGGACTCCGGCGCGGCGGGCGCGGCTGGCGGCCGGGTTGAAAAACATCCGGGCCTGCGGTCTTGAGCTTGGCCCCGGCAAAATTTCCGCGCGGAAAATCCGCCGCGAGGACTGGGCGGAATCGTGGAAGCGGCATTTTCATCCGCTGGAGATCAGCCCGGTGCTGCTCATCAAACCGAGCTGGAGCCGGCGGCATCCGCGCCGAGGCCAGGCGGTGGTGGTGCTGGATCCGGGTTTGAGTTTCGGGACCGGCCAGCATCCGACGACGGCGTTCTGTCTGGAGCAACTCGCAGCGCGGCGGGTGGCCGGCGCGAAGCAGTCGCTGCTCGACATCGGCTGCGGCTCCGGAATTTTGTCGATCGCGGCGGCGAAGCTGGGCTACGCGCCGGTGCGGGCATTTGATTTTGATCCGGAAGCGGTGCGGGTGGCGCGGGAGAACATGGCGCTGAACGGCGTGAGAGTCCGGGCAGCGCGGCAGGATTTGACGAGGCTGCCGGCGCGGAGCGCGGAGCGTTACGACGTGGTGTGCGCGAATCTGATCTTCGATCTGCTGCTGGCCGAGCGGCGGCGGATTCTCCACCGGCTGAAGCCGGAGGGGACGCTGGTGCTGGCGGGCATTTTGAACGGGCAGTTTCCGAAAGTTCGCGCGGCGTTCGAGGGGGCGGGGATGAAGCTGGTGGCGGAACGTGCGCTGGGCGAATGGCGGTCCGGCGCGTTTGGGTTTGTGGCTGAACGGAGGGTGGCTGCGCTCAGGGAGCCGAGGGCGAGCTGATTTCCACGACGTCGGCGGTGGGGATGATGACTTTGCCGAGCGCGGCATGATTCACGATCAGACGGTCGGACTCGATGGTGACGGTGTCGGACGAGATCCGGGTGCCATCTTTGGAGCGGATGTTCCAGGCGGGCGGGACGGGGTCGAGGGCGCCGAGGATCAGGGCGAGGGCATCGTGAGCGATGTTAAATTTTTTGAGGCCGAAGAGGACGGAGCTCATCTGAATGGCATCGAGTCGGGAATCACTGAAGTTGGTTATTTCCTTGAGATCGCCTTCAAACAACTCGCCTTTTTGCAGCATCAGCCCCTTGCGCACCGCGGCCTGTGGCTTGAGCACGATGTCTGAAGAGACGTAGTGAAACAGCACGGCGGCGACAAGGTGGATGGGGACGGAGTTGGTGGCACCCGACTCGGCGGCCAGTTGAATCACGGTGGGATCCTTGGAACTGACCTTGCCGGACAGGACGCTACCATCGCGCAGCAAGAGGCCTTGCAACGGCAAATCCCGGAAGGCCGCGCCGGCCCCAAAACCGGAGGCGACGCCCACGTGGTCGAAGGTGGCCCCGCCGGAGAAGGCGTTGATCCGCGTGGAGGCGGCCAGGCCGACGAACACCTCGGGCTTCATGGGAAGAGTTTTCTGGCTGAGCAGATTCCAGGTCGTGCCGTTGGTGGAAAGAAAGGCGGTGAATTGATCGCCCTGCCGGCTGAGGCGGAGCCAAGATTGCGGAGTGACCTCCACCGTGGATTCGTTGTTCTGGGCGGTGCCGGTCCTGATTCGGAACCGGGTCTTGTTGGTGTAAATCATCAGCAGGCTGGCGTGACGGGCGGAGTTTTCCAGGCTTTCACGGAAGCTGATGCCGGCCACAATTTCGCCATTGTCAGCCTGGAAATCGGCCACATGCGCCACGATCTGGCCGTCGCCCACGAGCGGTTGCGACATGTAGCGGAAGGCGTCGAAGGACGACCAAATTCCCCAGCCGGAGGCTGTGACCGTGAAGGTGCCGTTGCTCTCGACGGTGGAACCGGGAATGGACACTTCACCAATGTCTTTGCTCGTCCATGGACCGGAGGAGCTGGGGGCGGCGAAGTTCGCCCGAACCATGTCCTTGAGCGGCACGCGGAGGCTGGTCCCGTCGGCCTGTTTGACTTGGACGGCATCGGGTGCCGAAAAGGTGATTTGTCCCTGAATCGTTTTGCGGTCTTTGGTCTCGACCGTGCCCGCACGCAGTCCCTGGACGCCGGGCAGTGCGAGGCCAAGCAGGAGAAGGGAAAGTGGGCGTATCATGGGGAAAGGATTTTTTGGTTGAAGTGCTGGATGAGGCATGCGGCTCTTGGATAAAAAAGTGAAACGACGCGCGGGCTACTGGGGCGGCTTCTTGCTCAGGGCTTCCTGGTACGCTTTCAACGCTTCCTGGTAAGCCTTCGAGGCCTCCTGATACGCCGTGGTCAGGTTCTTTACTCCTTCACGGCGGCGAACTTCGAATTCACGCCGGCGCCGGGCCGCATCCACCAGCGTTTTGCTCACGGCGATTTCCTCGGCATCTGCCGCCGCGATGACTTCCAGCGCCTTGGTCATTTCCGGGGAAGTGATCTTGGAATCATCCACATGGATCGAATCGAGCGCCTGTTTGGACTGGGAGAGCGACTCCATGAGTTGAACCTCGGCGGCGGCGGCGTAGGCCTGCTCCATCGACTCCTTCAATTTTTCGGGATCTGACTCTGGCGTCATGGCTTCGGCGACTTTGCCCCAGGCGGCGGCGGCCCGGCGTTTCGCAGCAATCCATTGCGCGGCGAATTTTTTGGCGTGTGGCCCT
>SIBH01000041.1 GCA_009695285.1 Pedosphaera sp. | reverse complement strand
AGCCAGCGCGCCATCAGGCCGTTGGTCGAGCGGTCGCTGTCGTAGGAGTCGAGGCAGATGATGTGGACGTTGGCGTGGTCAAAAGAATAATACGCCTTGGTGCCAGACATGACTCCGCCGGATTCGCCGCGTGTGGGCAGGGTGAAGATGTCGTAATAGACACCCGACTGGGTTGGCGAATTGGCGGTGCCGCCGTCATGGTTGCCGAGCGTCGGCCAGAGGACGCTAGTTATGAGGGTTTGCTGATACACGTCAAAGATGGATCCTTGATATTGCAGATCGGTTCCGGCGTCATACGCGTTGTCACCGAGCAGCAGCCAGAGATCAGTCCGGCGCCCCTCGGTGAATTTGTAATAGGCGTCGCGCACGGCTTTCTGGCCCTTGGTGCGGGTGCCCGGATCGCCCAGCACCCAGATGCGGACGGGTTGGTTGGTCCCAATCCGTGGCGCGGTGTAAAACCAAGTGTTGGTGTCGCCGCCGACGAAGCTGGAACCCGCTCCGCCGACCGTGAATTTTTTGGTGGTGAAATCCCTTGCGCTGGAAGTGTGCAATTTGTTGCTGACGGAGACGGACAGGACGCGGTTGGTGTAGCCAACGATGAGCGATTGGTTCGGGGTGCTGACGAGCAAGCTCTGATTGGTCGTGTTGATGAGTGCCTTGGTGGCGAGATCACCGACCAGCAGGCCTTTCTTGGAGGCGCCGATCACGAACGAGCCATTGTTGGCGGAGGCGAATTGCAGACGGTTGGGCGCACTCACCGAGATGACACCGTTGCTGGCACTGACGAAGAGAAAGTTGTTGGTGAGCGTGGCGTAGATCGGAATGTCCCCCGTACCGACGACATAAAAGTATTTCGTGTCCGGCAGGAGGTTGGTGATAAGCACGACATGCTCCGTCAACAGTCCGTAGCTGCTGGCCTTCTTGTTCAGATCCGTGTGGGTACGGCCAAAGCGCACCAAGCTGGGTGTCGGCACATCGGTGCGCCAGCGGATGACCATGCTGTTGGTGCTGCCGGATTGGAGATACGGACCGCGCACAATGCTGGGCAGTGATTTGACCGGGGGCGTGACGCGAAGCTTGTTGGCCGGCGGCTTGGAGGATTCCACGAATGCGATCCGGGCCTTCTCATAAGCCTTTAACTCATCCGTGTTCCAAAGGAGGAAGGTTTGATCATCGCGGGTAAACAGTTCATCCGGCAGATTGAGCTTTTCCCGGACACCACGAGACAGCCGCGCGCTGTCCACGATGCCATCGAATACCGGCCCGCCTTCCGACTGCGTGCCGAGAGCGATTCTGGCCGGGATGGTATCTCCAGCCGGTGCGGGGTCCTTCTTGACGGCTTCATCTTTGACGAGCTTGCCATCCACATAAAGCCGCACCCGTTGTTCCTCAATGACGGCTCCCACGGTATGCCAAGCGCCATCTGCAAGACCAGCTTCCGAGGCCGCTTTAACCACTGGTCCATTCTGGGCAAATTTTAGAATGCCGGTGTCGGGCGCGGTATAAAGTTCCCAATGCAGGGGCGAGTCCTTCGCTTCGCTGGCGACGATGATGCTGCCCCTAGCCTTGTTGTTGAGCTTGACGCGGACTTCGATCGTGAGGGGTCTCGGAAGATTGTAGATGTTGGTGTCCTTGATCTTGTTGGTCGAAACCAGCGACGGTTCGTCATCCAGGAGGTTCTTCAAGCCGATGGAACTGAAGTCGGGCAGACCGGCGGGTGCGAGGTTGGTGATGATGGGACCAATCTTTGGGGGCGTAGGATTGTCGGCCGCACGACCGGGGAGCACCGCAGCCAGCAGAAGGAGAAGCGAAAATATTTTCATGTGTTGAGAGTCAGGGAATCTTCAGCAGTTCAGGCTGGCTCCAGGCGTCTTCGCGTTTGCTCGTTTCCTGCCGGATTTTTTTCACCGTCGCGGCCTCGACCGGCGTAAATCCATGGCCCCACTCGCGGCGTACGTAGGTGAGAATGTCCGCGATCTGCCCGTCATCCAAAACCCCGAGTGCCGGCATGTCCAGTTCGTAGGTCTGCTTCTTCACCATGATCGGCCCGCGCACGCCGTGCAGAACGATGCGGACTAGGCGCTGCTCGGACCCGGCCACCCATTCCGAGCCCAGCAGCGGCGGGGCCAGTCCGTCCTGGCCGAGTCCGTGCGGCTGATGGCACGCCACGCAGGTGGCCTCATACACCGCCTTGCCGGCGTTGAACCGCTTTTGCTCCGCCGCCGTCAGAGGCGGACCGGCCGGCGTGGCGGCAATCACCGGCTCGCGGCCGGCGATGGTGAAGCCGGCGGCATCGGTCACCAGTTTTTTCGGTGAATTCTTCAAGGTCAGCAGCGCCGCCTTGCCCGTTTCATCCTGGGCGATCGCTCCGAGTGTGAAGGCCAGTTGAGCCTCCACTTCGGCGGCGCCGTCCTTCGCCAGCGCGAGCACCTTCGCGCGCAACGTCGCCGTTTCCGGCGAGATGACACGCAGAAAAGTTTCGGACAACCGCACCGCCGCCGCGCGCACCTTGGGATGCGCGTCATCTAGGGCGGCGGCCACGGTCGCGGCGCCGGACTTGCCGAGGCCGTCGAGCGTCCACAACGCGTGCAGGCGGGTCTGCGGAGTGCCGCCGGTGGCCACGAGCTTTTGCAGGGCGGGCACCATGCCGACATCGGCGCGCTCCACGAGCAGCCGTTGCGCGGTGTCGCGCCACCAGCCGTTCGGGTGGGCGAGCTGGCTCACCAGTTCGGTGCCGGCGGCCTTGGTGAGCTGCGGTTTCGGGCCGGGCTTTTTCCCGACCGGCACCACGCGGTAAATGCGGCCCATGTTGACGGGCTTCTCGAGGCCGCGATCGAGCGACTGCTGCCGGAGATAGCTCGTGAGATAAATGCGGTGCTGCAAAATTCCGTGGTACAAATCGACGATGTAGAGAGCGCCGTCCGGCCCGGTGTAAGTGTTGATGGGCCGGAAGCGCTCGTCCTGCGAGGTCAAAAATTCCGATTGCTCGTACGCATTCCGACCGGTCACCAAGCCATCCTTCTCGGTGAGCACCGCGCGCCGAACGAGGTTGCCCGAGGGTTCGCCAATGAAGGCGTTGCCGGAAAATTCCGCCGGAAACAGATCACCGCGATAAATTGAGGTACCGCACGCAGCCGTGCAGGTCGCCAGCGTGCCGTCGTCGCGCAACGTCTTGGGCTGGTAGCCGCGATTGACGCCGGGGTTGACGCGGGCAGGCCAGACGGACTGGTCGCGAATGATTTGCACGCTGAGGCCGGGGATTTTCTGGCCGGGTCGGGTGAAGTATTGCTGCGGCACGAGATCCCCGCGCAGCCAGTCGCTGTTCGAAGTGTAGAAAAGCCGGCCGAAGTCATCCTGCGTGAGGCCCCACTGGACATTGTTGGGCGCGGAGCGGCGCTCCCATTTGCCGTTCGCGTAACGGTAGCGTTGGGTGTGGTACAAATTGTAGGTCCAGTTATCGAGGTTGCGGACGAGGCCGTTGGCAGTGTGCTCGACATTCGCCGGGCTGCCGTAGTCGGAAAAAATTTCGATCTTCTCATCACACTTGCCATCGCCGTCCTTGTCCCGGCAATGCCACAGATGCGGCGGTTCGCCGATGAGCACGCCGTCGCCAACGAACGCAATCGCCCGCGGCATGACGAGGCCGTCGAGGAAAACCGTGGACTTGTCCATGCGCCCATCGTCGTCCGTATCCTCCAAAATCGACACCCGCCCGGTCGGCTCGCGCTCACCCGCCGCGTCAGGCGTGCGCATGTAGCCGCGCATCTCCACCACCCAGAGCCGTCCGTTCGGATCAAACGCCATCGCCACGGGCGACTCGATCATAGGCTCGCTGGCCACCACCTCGATGTGAAAGCCGGGCGGCAGCTTGAAGGTCTTCAACGCCTGCTCCGGCGTCAACGGCGGTGCGGGCGGGATTTTTTCCTTCGGAACCCGAGGGAGCTGGACCTCGCCTTTTTTATCGCCGTTCTGCCCACGGGCGGACGGCAGACCGGTCAAAGCCAGGAGCAACACCAGGATGGAGAATCGTTTCAAAAAATCGTTATGCATGAGTCAAGGTCGTCAATGGCGGCGTTGGACGCAGACCGGGCCGAAAATATTCTCCGGCCAAGGAAATGCCCAAGGACCTAGGCCGAAACTACGGGACACCCGGCTGGCTGCCAAGACCGGAAAGAGATGAGCTCCTCCCACGCCGGGGTTGCGTTCCCTCCGGGTCCTGCCTAGTGTTGGGCCAGTGAATTTGACACGACATCTCTTCGGCACTGCGGTCTGCGTGGCCATGGTCTTGGGTGTGGCCGGCGGCTGCGGCCGGAAGGAAGCCACCCGGACCGCGGAGCCCCGAGTCGAGGAACCCCTGCAATTGGTGGACATCTCGCAGCCGGAGGGTCCGCCACCGTCAACCCGCCTGACCACGGAAGCTCCGAAAAAGGTGATGTCGCGCCAGGCCTCAACCCGGCCGATGTCCGCTCCCGAGAGGCCTGCACCGGTTCCTGACAACAATGAGGCGCGGGAACTCGTTAATTTGATCCGGCCCGATGCCGAGCGCGGCGATGCCGAATCCCAGTACCTGCTGGGGATATTTTACGTCAACGGCAGCGGTGTGCCGGCCGATCGCGTCGAGGCCCTCAAGTGGTTGCTGCTCGCCTCGGCGCAAGATCACAAAGAGGCCATCAGCGCCCGTGACCTGGTGACAAAATTGTTGTCCGCCCAGCAACGCGCCGAAGCCGAAAAGCGCGCCAAAGAATTCACCCCCGCCAAATCACCCGGCACCGCCAAGCCCTGATTCCGCTCCAACCGGCCGCCGTTCCTCCTTCCAATCGAAACCGTGCGCGCGGACGAATTCCGCGTATGGCGCGGCGATGCGGATGGTCCGCTTTTGAAACGGATCAGGATAGGCCAGCCGAAACGCCCGCAGCGCCAGCGACGGTTCGCCCTTGCGGTTGGTGATTTTCCCCGGCCCGTAGAGCGCGTCCCGCAGTACAGGATGACCGGCCTCCGCCAGGTGCACGCGAATCTGATGCGTGCGTCCAGTGGTCGGCTGCGCGAGAATGAGCGCCGTGTCCGTGCCAGTTTGCAGCACGCGGAAATGCGTTTCCGCATCCTTGCCGCTGAACTCGTCCACACACATCATGCCGACGACCTGCGGATGTTTTTCCAACGGCAGCCGGCAAGTCCACTCGCTCTCCTTCGGCCGAGCGTGGACGACCACCAGATAGGATTTTTCAACCCGCCGCGTTTCAAACAATTCGCTGAAGGCCTGCAACGCCCCCGGACTCCGCGCCAGCAGCAGTATGCCGCTGGTGTCCGCGTCCAACCGGTGAATGTGGCGGAGAAATTTCAAGCTGCGCGAGGCCGCCCAGAAGTCGCCGGCTCGCAGCGAAGACTCCAGCGCAAGCTGCAGGTTGCGCCCGGTCTTGTCCCACGAATCGGGCGCGAGCATCCAGCCCGGCGGCTTGTCGATGGCCAGCACCGAGCGGTCCTCGTAGAGGATCGGGATGATCAGCCCGTTCGGCAGTTCGATCTGTTTTGGTTTCGCCATGGCGTTCATCAGAGCATCGCGGGCCAAAGGGCGCGAATGTTTTTCTTCATCCCGCGTGTTGACCTGCCGGAAAATTCCTTCATAGGCTCAACCCTGCATTCGGACTTATGAAAACAACTTTTCCATTCGCGAAGTTTTCGATTCCCCTCGCGGTCCTGCTTCCCCCGTCGCCCCGTCGCCCCGTCGCCCCGTCGCCCGCGCTGGCCACGCCCGCCTCGTCAAATCCAAACAGCGCACTAACCTCGTGCAAGGCAGGGCGGCGGTGAACGCGAAGGACAAGATCCATCGCTCCGCCACCCTCAAACCGCTCCCGCCCGGCGAGTATGTGATCGATTACCGCGTGCTCGCGCGCGACAGCCACAGCGCGCCGAGCCGCATCCTTTTTCGCGTGCTCGCGCCGAAATAGCTTCACCCCCCGTGCCGCGCGCCGCATGGAACACTCCGCCCTTCACGCGATCCAGCTCCTCGGCCTCGTGCTGGCCCTCGGCGGGCCGGTGCTCGTGCTGGGTTTGATCTGGCCCGCCGCGCGCCAACTCGGCCCCGGTCCGTCCGGCGCAGGATTCTTTTCGTCGCGACCTGGAATCCAGCGCCGAACGCTGGACGTGGCGCGGCACGCTGCTGGTGATCTTCGGCGCGCTGGTGAATTTGTTCTTCGTCCAGATCGCGGAAGTTAAAGAGCGAACGATTTTCGGCGGCGTGGATTTACCGATGGGCTTTCAATTCGCCACGTAGACCGTCGTCGGCCAGTTGACCCTGCTCCGCCTCGCCTCCCTCCTGCTCGTCGCGCTGGCCACGCGCCTGCCCGGACGCGCCAAATGGCTGTTCGTCGCGCTGTTCAGCCTCGCGGGCATTGTCTGCGCCAGCCTGGTCAGCCACGCCGCTGCGCAGCCGGCCGGGCGCGCGTTTCGCAACTGCTGCACATCGCCGCCGGCGCAATCTGGATGGGCGTGCTCTTACACCTGCTGGCGGCGCGCAAAAAAAATCCTGACGGCCACCGCGCCGGCCAGTCTCCGCCTGCTCGCCGGGATCATCCGCCGTTTTTCCCCGGTTGCGCTGACGGTCTCGACGCTCCTGCTGATCTCCGGCGCCTACGGAGTCTGTCGCTACCTCGCCGCCCCTGCGCCCTGCTGACCTCGGCCTACGGGCTGACCTTCGCGGTGAAAATGCTGATGCTCGAGCCGCTGCTCTTCGCGGCCTGGACAAACTACCGCGTCATCCAACCGGCGTTGCTGCGGTTGGCGGCCGGCGACGGTGCCACCGCTCATCCCGACACCGCCCTGCTCTCGCCGCATCTGCCGACCACGGCCATCACCCCCCCCCACCTTCTACGGCGAAGCGACGCGCGGCACGGATGACCTGCGCTACGCCGAGTTCACGCACAACTGGTCGGGCGTGATGGTGACGTTGATGGGTTTGGGCTGGTTGATTCAGGCGATGGGCGGACGGGCGGGCGGCATCGCCGGACGTTGCTGGCCGTTTCTACTCGTCCCATTCGCGATCTTCATCGCCCTCGCGGCGGACCCGGAAGTGTGGATTCTCCGGCGGGTCAGCCTCTGGCAGACGATCAGCGACCCGCAATTGCTGGAGCACCAGTTGGGTGCGGTGCTGGTTCTGATCCTCGTCTGGCTTGGCTGGCGCGACCGGAACAAACCAGCGGCGACACGCCCGCTCGGTGACGCGCTACCGGTGCTGATGATCTTCGGCAGCCTGCTCCTGCTCGGCCACGCCCACTCGCCGCTGACCGTGACCGAGGATCTGACGAACCTCATCAACGTGCAGCACGCCGTCTTTGGAATGTTCGGGCTGTGCGCCGGGACGCTGCGATGGATGCAACTTCGCGGACTGTTCCCCGTCCGCGCCACCAACCTCCTCTGGCCGGCCCACGTCATCGCCCTGGCCCTCTTCATGGCGTTCTTCTACCGGGAAGTGGTGTAGAAAACTACTCCTTCAAACCGAGCTCCTGCAGCTTGGGCGCGATCACACGGCGGCAGTAAGGGTTCCGGTTTTTGTTCTGGCGGTAAAAATCCTGGTGATAACCTTCCGCTGGATAAAACTCCGGCGCCTTCGTGATCTCGGTGACAATCGGCTTGGAAAATTCTTTCCCCGCCTCGGCCTTCGCCTTTTCCGCCACCGCTTTTTGCGCATCTGTGGAATAGAATATCGCCGAACGATACTGCGTGCCGGAGTCCGCGCCCTGCCGGTTGAGCGAGGTGGGATCGTGCGCATGCCAGAAGGTTTCAAGAATCTTCGTCAGGGTCGTCTTCTTCGGATCAAACACCACCAGTGTCACCTCGGCATGGCCGGTGGTGCCGGTGCAAATCTGTTCGTAGGTCGGATTCTTCGACGCGCCGCCCATGTAGCCGGACGTGACGGACAACACGCCGGGAACCTGCTGGAACACGGCCTCGGTACACCAGAAGCAGCCGGCGCCGAGCGTGATCACTTCGGCGCCCTCGGGGATTTTCGGCATGGGCGCAGCTTTCGTTGGATCAGCCTTGGCCGGCTCCTCCGCCCGCGCGGCCACGCACAGGAGGGAGACCGTTGCCAGAATGCTGAGTATTGTTTTCATAGGATGATTTGCTGCCCGGAATGTAGCCGTTCCGCGCAACGGCTCAAATGAAAAAATAGTTTGAAAAAGTTGCGCCTGGGAAACGGGCCGCTGCCGGGCACCGATCGGGCGGAGTTTTTCGCGCTTTACACCCCGCCGCCCCACCCCGCTAACTGGCGCGCATGGAACCGCCGAAAATTCATCGCCGTCGCCCGCGTTACAACGGCAAGAATCCGCGCCGCTTCGAGCAAAAATACAAAGAGCACGATCCGGCACGTTATCCGGACACGGTGCAAAAAGTCCTCGAGTCCGGCAAGACGCCCGCCGGCAGCCATCGCCCGATCATGGTCGCGGAGATTCAGGAAATCCTCGCGCCGCAGCCAGGCGAGATCGCGGTCGATGCCACGCTGGGCCACGGCGGTCACACGGTGGAGATTCTGCCCCGGCTCCGGCCCGGCGGGCGGTTGTTCGGCCTGGATGTCGATCCGCTGGAACTGCCCCGCACCGAGGCCCGGTTGCGTGCGGCGGGTTTCACGGAGGACGCGCTGGTGGTTCAACAGACGAATTTTGCCGGGCTGCCGCGCGTGCTGGCGGCACACGGTCTCAGCGGTGCGGATTTGATCCTAGCCGACCTGGGTTGTTCCTCGATGCAGTTCGACAATCCCGCGCGCGGCTTTTCCTTCAAGCTGGACGGCCCGCTCGACCTGCGGATGAACCCGAACAAGGGCCGCCCCGCCTCCACGCTGCTGGCCACGCTGGATGAGGCGAAGCTCGCGCAAATCCTCGTGGAGAATTCCGACGAACCGCACGCCGCACGCATCGCGCAATCCATCCTCCACGCGCAAGCGCGGCAGCCAATCAGCACGACGCGCGCGTTGACGGCGGCAGTGCGCGCGGCGGCATCCGGGGTGGACGGCGAGACGAGCGTGCGCCGGGTGTTTCAGGCGCTGCGGATTGAGGTGAACGAGGAGTTTGCGGCGCTGGAGAATTTCTTGCGCGTGCTGCCCGGCTGTCTCAATCCCGGCGGGCGCGTGGCCATCCTGACGTTTCATTCCGGCGAGGATCGGCGTGTAAAAAAAGCCTTCGCCGCCGGGCTGGGTGCGGGGCTATTTTCCAAAGTGGCCGCCGAGGTGATCCGCGCCGGGTCCGAGGAACTGCGCGCCAATCCGCGCTCGTCGAGCGCGAAGCTGCGTTGGGCCGTCCGGTCGGGGGCAAAATAAGGTCAGCAATTCACAACAGGAGTGGAGTGCCGGAATGACCTTCCGACGATGTTGAAGGTGCAAGCCGATCGCATGGCCGGCCAGATAAACCCTCAAAACCGGAGAACTCTATGATTGGACCAGTCCTGATCTTTTGCAGAGCGGTGGCGCTGGTCGCCACTTACATCACCGTGGTGCAGTTTTTCCTGCGCGCCCGAGAAAAGTGCGACAACGAGCAGTCTGGCGCGGAAAAACAAACCGGCCGCACCCGCGCGGAGGGCAGTTGCTCTTCCTGCAGGGGAGTTGGGCACGGATCTGCGCAACCCGCCGGCAGCCATTGATTCGGATTGCCTGCGGCGGCGGCTCTGGCAGGATCGTTCCCGAAAGGGCCTTTATGAAAATGATTCTTCTAAGTCTGGTTTTGGTCCCGGCGTTCAGCAGCGCGGGGTTGCTCCAGGCGGCGGATAAACCACCCACCGAGCGGGTGGAAAAGCACCAGTCTTCACTGAGCGTTTCCACCGTCAACGGTCAGACCACGGTGATCTACAATGCCAAGGAGGTTTTCTCCGGCCCCACCAAGGGCAAGGTCGCCTCGCGGTCCGTCAGCCGCGACGGCAAGAACTACGCCGCCGCCTGGGAGGATGACCGCGTCCTCTGGGAAAACGTGCCGGGTGCCGCCGCGATGGCGAAATGAACGCCGGCCCCGCGCTGACCTTCCAAGCCTCACCCATCCACGGGCAGGGCGGTTTCGCGGCGGAAAGCATTCCGGCCGGCGCGCGCGTCCTTGAATATGTGGGTGAAAAAATCACCAAGCGCGAATCCACCGAACGCTGCCGCCGGGCAAACCACTGCATCTTCCACCTCGACGAGGAGTGGAACCTGGACGGCGACGTGGCGTGGAATGTCGCTCGGTTGCTCAACCACAGTTGCGCCCCGAACAGCACGGCCGAGTTGATCGACGGGCGAATTTGGATCGTGGCCGCGCGCGACCTCCGGGCGGGTGAGGAGATCACCTTCAACTACGGCTATGACCTGCAGGATTTCGAGGAGCACCCCTGCCGTTGCGGCGCGGCGGAGTGCGTCGGCTTCATCGTGGCCGAGGATTTTTTCCCGGACGTGCGCCGCGCGCAGGCCGGAAGAGCCTGACGAAACCGGAACGACACAGTAAAACCACGAATGGACACCAATTCACACGAATGATGAAGGCGGAGGTTTGGCCGGTTGCTCGGTGACCGCGCCTGCCTTCACCAGAAGGAGGCAGTTCCATTCATCCCGGCCCACAGCAACTCCCGTCCGTTTCGTGTCAATTGGTGTCCATTTCGTGGTTTCCTTCCGGCAGGTTCCCGCTAAACCGCGCTCCCCATCCGCTCGCCCATGCGGGCGTACAGCTCGCGGCTCTGGCAGGAATTTTCCACGAGATCCTCGTCCAGCCGGAGGCGTCCCTTTTCAAATAGCGTGATGGTCGAGGAGCCACCGAACTTGAAAAATCCTTTCTCCGCCCCTTTGGCCACCGGCACGCCCGGCGCAAACGTGTATTCGAAACTGCCCACGCAGGTCGCGCCCACTTCGAGCACCAGCACCTGGCCGAATTCCGGCGATTGGATCCGGCAGAGAGCACGCTTGTTCTCCGAAAAGATGTGGATGTTCCGGCGCAGCGCGACCGGGTTGACGGAATAGAGCGGGCCGTCGATCAGCACCGGCTTCTCCGGCACACCCGCGACCGGGAAATGAAACCGATGATAATCCACCGGGCAGAGCCGCGAAAGGATCATGGAGGCTTCGCGATAGCGCGCAGCCAGGCCGGCGTCTCGCAGCAGTGCGCCCAGTTCAAAGACCTGGCCCTTCACAAAAATCCCGTCGAGGCGCGACACATCTTGGAAACCGAGATGCCGACCGTCGGCCGGGAACACCGCCACGTCCGGGTCGGCGCAAACCGGCCGCGCCGACGCCTTGAGCTTGCGGTAAAAGAACTCGTTGAAAGTGCGGAACGATTCGGGCGGGTCGGCGAATTCTCCGGCATCCACGGCGTAGGTATGGAGGAACGGCTGGATTTTCTTGCGGCTGGCCGGGCGGTTCATTCTCCAGCCGTACCAGCGGGAGAACAAGGAGCGCTTGGCCAGCGCGTGGAGCGCGATCCGTCCGAGCGGGCTGCCGTAGGTCCACCGCAGGAAGCCTTCGCCATAAACTTCCTCGGTCTCGATGCGGCCAGTGCGGCGGTTGAAGTAGCGGATGGGTTCCACGGGCTGGATGATCAGTCGATGAGCAGGAAGTTGCCGGTGCGCGTCACGACGCCCGCGTGGCGGTACGAACTTTTTCCCGGCACAGACTTCGGTTCGCCCGCCGGCCGGTCGTCCGCTCCGAACATCTGCCATTCCGTGGCGGTGCCCTTCTTCCAGCTCACCAGCACCGAGCCATCGGGCGCGGCCAAGGCCACAGGCCACTTCCCGCCTCGCCCCGGGACGGCGATTTCCCGCACGGTGGTCTTGCGTCCGTTCTGGTCGCAGCGCGCGTAGAAGACCTGGTCCTTGGTTTCCCAGGCGATGACCAGGCCGTTTTTGGTGCCGGACAAAAATGTTCCGGTCATCGGGCAGCCTTTGATCTCCCACGGCGTGACGCTGATTTTTTCCTTCTCAAAACCGGGCCGGCTCCGGGCCCGGGTGAGCAGATGCATGTCGCGCTGGTCGCCGGCCTTGTCGCGATAGGCGCAATGCAGCGCGCCGTCGCCGGAGAAAAACGCGCGCGAGGCGCAGCACTCGCAGGTGTCCGCCACGGCAACCGCGAGCGGGTCGGAGAATTTTTTCCCGCCATCCGAGGAGGTGTTGAGGAACAGTCCGCCCGCCATCCAGAAGACCGCCAGTTCGCCGCCGGGGCCGGCCGCCAGGGAATAGTTGTCGCCTGGTTTGCGGCTGAGATTGCGGGCGGGAAGGAAGGCGGTCCAGGCCGCGTTCAGATGTGAATACATCACGCCCCATTGGTCTTTGGGCAGTTTGCGCTGATAGGCGTTGTTGTACCAGATGACGTGAACCTGTCCGTTGCCAGCCACGGCAAGATCCGGACCTCGGAACATGCCGGCGGGATGGGCCGAGCCGGCCTCGGAGTTGACCCGGAGCGGGGTGGAAAATGTTTTCCCGTCATCAGCGGACTTTGTGTAGAAAACGTCGTCGCCGGTCACGCAGGCCAGATGGATGTTCCCGCCGGCGTCCACTTCGGCGTCGGGAACCAGGCCGCCGTTGGGCGTGGCCACGCGCTCCACCAGGGGCGCCGCGCCGAGCGGAACCGCAACCAGCAATGAGGCAAGGAGGAGACATTTCGTTTGCATGTTCACAGGATGCCCCGGCCGGCCCGGAAAAATCGAGCGTTGAATTCTATCCCCCCTGCCCTTCAATGAAGGGATGAACATCCGTCCCGCGACCTTCGACGATCTGCCCGGCATCCTAGAGATTTACAACGAAGCCGTGCTGACCACGACGGCGACCTACGACGTGGAGCCCCGCACGCTGGAGCACCGCCTCGCGTGGTTCGAGGATCATGCGCGGACCGGGCACCCGGTCTTCGTGGCGGCGGAGGCGACCGGCCGCGTCACCGGCTGGTCGGCGCTGAACAGTTTCCGGGACCGCGCGGGCTATCGGTTCACGACGGAAAATTCCGTGTACGTGGCGGCCAGCCACCGCGGAAAAGGCATCGGAAAATTGCTGATGCCGCCACTCATCACCGCCGCGCGCGCGATGGGAATGCACGCGATTCTGGCGGGCATTGATGCGGACAATGGGGCGAGCGTCCGGCTGCACACAGCGTTTGGCTTCGTCGAGGTGGCGCGGCTGAAACAGGTCGGGTTCAAATTCAACCGCTGGCTCGACGTGATCTACATGGAGCTTTTGTTGGAGACCCGGGGGAAATAACCGGGCCAGCTCAGGCGGAAACCGCGTCCCCGTCTTTTTCGGCCAGGGCCTCGGCCAGATCCCGCTCGTGTTTCACGCGGGCACCTTCGATGTCGTACTGGTCGTTGTCCCGATGCCCGGGGTTGAGCGGGGAGATGGAGCGCAGCTTGGCGATGACCGGGGGCAGATGCTTGAGCAAGTAGTCCACCTCCTCGTTCGTGTTGTAGATGCCGAGGCTGAAGCGGACGCAGCCGCGCGCGCGCATCGGACTGAGGCCCATCGCGGTCAAAACGTGCGAGGGATCAAGCGATCCGGTGGTGCAGGCGGAACCGCTGCTGGCGCAGATGCCGGCCTGATCGAGGAGCAGCAGCACGGCCTCGGCTTCGACAAATTCAAAGGCGATGTTCGTGGTGTTCGGCAGGCGCGGTTCCTTGGCGCCGTTACGAATGGTGTTGGGTATGGTGGTGAGAATGGTCTGTTCCAGGCGGTCGCGCAGCGCGCGCACGCGGGTGTTTTCGTCTTCAAGTTTGGCCATGGCCAGTTCCGCCGCTTCGCCGAACGCGATGATGCCCGCCACGTTTTCCGTGCCGCCGCGCCGGCCGCGTTCCTGATGGCCGCCGATGATGTAGGGCTGGAACTTTGTGCGCTTCTTCACGTAGAGCATCCCGACGCCTTTCGGCGCATGGAGCTTGTGGGCGGAGAGGGAGAGGAAATCGACGCCGAGGGCTTTGACATCGATTGGCAATTTCCCCGGCGTCTGCACGGCGTCGGTGTGGCAGAGCACGCCCTTGCTGCGGCAGATGGCGGCAATCTCTTCAATGGGGAAAATCACACCCGTCTCGTTGTTCGCCCACATGACGGAGACGACGGCCGTGTCCGGGCGGATCGACTTGTCGAGCAGGTGCAGGTCCAGCGAGCCGTCCGACTCGACGGGCAGATAGGTGACTTCATGGCCGTGCTTTTGCAGGTATTGTCCGTAATTGATGTTGGCGGAATGTTCGACCGCCGTGGTGATGATGTGTTTCTTGCCGGGATGAGTGGCCAGGGCGCTATGAATCGCGGCGTTGTTGCTCTCGGTCCCGCAACTGGTGAACGTCACTTCCTTGGGATCGGCATGAATGAGTGCGGCCACTTGGGCGCGGGCTTTTTCGACGTGCTGGTGAACCTGGTTGCCGAAGGCATAGGCGCTCGAAGGATTGCCCCAATACTCGCTGAGAAACGGCAGCATCGCCGCGACCACCTCGGGTGCAACGCGCGTGGTGGCGTTGTTGTCAAAATAATAAAACTTTCGTTGGCTCATAAATTCGATTGTCCGAACCAGACACTTTCGTACTGATTGATTGTAGGCAGCGCCCCAAAAACCGCAAGAACCCATTTGGCCAACGGCGCGCGGGGCCGGGAAATTTTTTGATTGGTCGCCCGGCCCGGCTCAGACAAACTGGCTGTTCGTTTGACAGTGTGGCGCCGTGCCGGGCTGTCCATGCGAGTATTGACCTACTTATGACTAAAACCGACGCGCCGCCGAAGCTGACGCACAACGAAGAAATTAAAGTCGCGATCCCGACCCTCGCGGGCACCATCGCCGCGACCCTCGCGGACGAGGGATCGGATCATTTTTCCGAGGACGACGGGCAGTTCCTGAAGTTCCACGGCTCGTATCAGCAGGACGACCGTGACCTCCGCAAGACCGGCAAGAAGTACATCATGATGATCCGTGGGCGCATCCCCGGTGGCGTCATGACCCCGAAGCAATGGTGCGTGTTTGACGACCTCGCCACGCGCTACGGCAATGACACGCTCCGCATCACCACCCGCCAGAGCATCCAGTTCCACGGCGTCGTCAAGTCGGGTCTGCGCCCGCTGGTCGCGAAGATCAACGAGTCGCTGCTCTCCACGCTCGCGGCTTGCGGTGATGTAAATCGTAACGTT
This sequence comes from Pedosphaera sp., assembly GCA_009695285.1. Lineage (GTDB taxonomy): Bacteria > Verrucomicrobiota > Verrucomicrobiia > Limisphaerales > SIBH01 > SIBH01. The sequence continues at coordinate 3,482 of SIBH01000041.1, read as the reverse complement.
CTCGCGCCGCCCACGCCCGCTTACACCAAGGCGCGCGAACAGGTTTTTGCCGACTGCCACCAAGTCGCACTCGCGCTCGCGCCTCAGACCAAGGCATACCACTCCATCTGGATTGACGGCGTGCAACTCGACAACGACGCGACGGAAAACAAAACCTTCGTCGATCCGCTCTACGGCAAAACGTATCTGCCGCGCAAATTCAAGATCGCCTTCGCCATTCCGCCGACGAACGATCTCGACATCTTCACGAACTGCCTCGGCTTCATCGCCATCATCGAGAACGACAAACTCATCGGCTACAATCTCTGCGTCGGCGGCGGACTCGGTCGGAGCCACGGCAACGAGCAGACTTACCCGCGCCTCGCCGACGTCATCGGATTCTTCACGCCGGACAAACTTTTGGGCGTGGCGAAAGCCGTGCTGACGATTCACCGCGACTTCGGCGACCGCACCGACCGCAAGCACGCGCGCCTCAAATACGTCGTGGCCGAGCGCGGCGTGAAGTTCATGCAGGACGAAGTGGACCAGCGCGCCGGCATCACGCTCGCGCCGGCTAAGCCCTCCACGTTCACGACCATGCAAGACTTGCTCGGTTGGCGCAAAGCCGTGGATGGCTCATGGTTTCTCGGCCTGTTCGTCAACATGGGCCGCGTGAAAGACGCGCAGAAAACTGCGTTACGCCAGGTCGCGGAAAAGTTTCCGAACATCGAATTCCGCCTGACCGCAAATCAAAACGTCATCCTCGCCAACGTGAGCGACGCCGACAAAGCCGCCATCACCGCCCTGCTCAACGCCGCCGCTGTGAAGACCGAAAATCAGGCGAGCCTCCTGCACGCCGCCTCAATGGCCTGCCCGTCGTTGCCGACGTGTGGCCTTGGCCTCGCGGAGTCCGAGCGCTACCTGCCCGGCCTAATTGACCGCATTGAAAAAATATGCGCCGACCTCGGCCTCGGTGGCGAAGAGATCATCATCCGCTCGACCGGTTGCCCGAACGGCTGCGCACGCCCTTACATCGCGGAGATCGCGTTCGTCGGGAAAGCGCCGGGCCGTTATCAAGTCTGGCTCGGCGGCAACGCCTCCGGCACGCGCCTCAACCGCGTCTGGAAAAATGTCATCAAAGACTCCGACATGGAAACCGAACTGCGCCCTGTGCTCGCGCGTTTCGCAACAGAGCGCAATGCTGGCGAACGCTTCGGCGATTGGTGTGACCGGGTGTTGTTGCAGGAAACCACAGCAGCGAAATAATTTCATGACACCCGACCAAATCGCCAAAGCCAACGCCGAGTTGCGGAACAAATCCGCGCTCGACATCGTAAAGTGGTCCATCGCGCAGGCCCAAGGCCGCGCCATCGTCTCCACGAATTTCCGGCCTTTCGAAGCCGTCCTCCTGCATCTCGCCACGCAGGCGGAGGCGGACATCCCCGTGCTCTGGGCCGACCACGGCTACAACCGACCCGCGACCTACACGCACGCCGAGCAGTTAGAAAAATTGCTCAAGCTGAACATCAAAGGCTACGTCCCCAAAGTGACCGCCGCGCATTACGACGCCGCGTTCGGCGGAGCGCCCGCGCCCACTCCGGAGAACGAGGAGCGCATCAAAGAATTCAGCGCCGTGATGAAGCTCGAACCTTTCCTGCGCGGCATGAAGGAACTCGCCCCGACCATCTGGCTCACGGCGCTCCGCAAGGTTCAGAATCCAAACCGCGCCGGACTGGATATTGTGGTCGAGGACAAAAATTTCAACACCATCAAGGTCAGCCCCGTGTTCTACTGGAGCGACGCCGAGATGGAGAATTATCTCAAGCAGCACCACCTCCCGAACGAGTGGGATTATTTCGATCCCGCAAAGGCTGACGAGAAGCGCGAGTGCGGCCTGCACGCGGCCTGGGGCGGGAAGGCGGCGGCCAACCACTGATTTGCAACCACGAATGGACGCGAATAAACACGAATCAAAAAATGGAGCGGCGCTCTGTGAGCCACAGCACGTTCAACAACTAGGCTGCTCCCCGCCTGCTGCGGGTCACAGACCCGCGCGCCATTCGTGTCCATTCGTGTCCATTCGTGGTTAATTTTTTTCCCATGAGTTCATACCATCTCGATCATCTGCAGTATCTCGAAACTGAGGCGATTCACATCATGCGCGAGGTCGCCGCCGAGTTCGAGCGCCCCGCCCTGCTCTTCTCCGGCGGCAAGGATTCCATCTGTCTGCTCCGCCTCGCGGAAAAAGCCTTTCGCCCCTCGGACATTCCGATGCCGTTCCTCAACGTCGAAACCGGCCACGAGTTTCCGGAGTTGATCGAGTTCCGTGACCGCCGCGCCAAGGAACTCGGCGCGAAGCTCATCATCCGCACCGTGGACGAGGCTATCCAGAAAGGCCACGCCCATCCCGCCCCCGGCGAGATCAGCCGTAATAAGCTCCAGATTCCCGTGCTGCTCGGCGCGATCGAAGAATTTCGTTTCGACTGCGCCATCGGCGGCGCGCGGCGTGACGAGGAAAAAGCCCGGGCGAAGGAACGCTTCTTCAGCTTCCGCGACAGCTTCGGCCAGTGGGATCCCAAGGCCCAGCGCCCGGAAATCTGGAATCTCTACAACGCCCGCGTGAACGCCGGCGAGAACATGCGCGTGTTTCCGCTCTCCAACTGGACCGAGATGGACGTGTGGGAATACATCAAGAAGGAAAAGCTCGACGTGCCCAAGATCTACTTCAGCCACACCCGCGAATGTTTCCGGCGCGGCGGCCAATGGCTGCCCGTGCCTCCGCCACCCGCGGACACCACGCAACCCGACCCGTTCACGGGCGGGCGGCCCAAGCCGAACGAGGAGGTCAGGAAACTCGTCGTCCGGGTCCGCACCATCGCGGACATGATCAGCACCGGCATGATCGAGTCGCGCGCCGACAGCGTGGACGACATCATCGCCGAAATCTCCGCCGCTCGCGTCACCGAGCGCGGCACCCGCGCCGACGACAAGGCCAGCGAGGCCGCGATGGAGGACCGCAAGAAGGCGGGGTATTTTTAACCAGCGTCGAACGCATGACGCACCAACCAAGCAGCCATATGACCGAGGATTTCTGGTCCTTGCGCTTGATCGAATTTGCCGCGCCACTGGCGTTCGTTGGGCTGTTCAGCAGCGGAATCGCCTTGCGAACCCTGCTCAAATCGCTTGCCTGAACCCCGGCCCGTCGATCACAAATTGTTTATGAAACTCGCAACCAACATCGTCGGCGCTCTGCTCGGCCTCGTCTTCGTGGCCGGCGGGTTGCTCGTTGTTCCCAAGACCCGTAATCTGGGACTGCTCATCATCGGCCCCATCATCGTGAACATCCTGTGCCTCCATGGCTTCGTGCTGAAGGGCACGGGATTGTTTTCGCCCACGATCATGCTCATCGCCCTGGCCGCGCTGTTTCTCCTCTGGGCGGAACGTCGCGCGTTTGCCGGACTGGTCAAACGTTGATGACCCGCGCGACATCTCACTTTTCCAAT